>JAYVVP010000231.1:0-10986 GCA_043786935.1 Pseudanabaena sp.
GCTGGAGCTAGGGCGATCAAGATCCCAGCAGTTGTCCAATACTTTCCCAAAACTGACTTCATAATAATCTCCATCTACTTCATCAAAAACTGTACTCTACTCTATAATTTTGTAAAATACTGAATAAGCCTAAAACATGGTACGTTTTGCTTGTCAGTGAGGATATAAACGTAAGAATGAAGACTATGCACCTAAAAATAACAAAATCAAAGATCAAGGCAGAAAGAATTCATTCAGTATTATTAAGTATTTCTACACTTGCATTAGCATTAATAAATTGCGAGTTATCAGTTAATGCTAATCCAGTTTCCTCAGATTTAAAACCTTCGCCATCAACTAGTTTTATTTCCTCAAAAAAATTAGCTCATTCTTCTCTGACTTCTCCATCTCAAATTTCTCAAACCCGAACTTCTCAAGCCCAAATCTCTCAAGCAATTTCTATTAAAAAAATCGAAGTTGTTGGCAGTACAGTTTTTGATGCAGCTAAGCTCGATCCAATCATCAGACCTCTCGAAGGCAAACAAGCTACTGAAGAGCAACTAACAGCAGCAGCCAACGCCATTACACAGCTTTATATCAGTAACGGCTATGTCACATCTCAAGCCCTGTTTACCCCTAACAATATCGTTGATGGTGTTGCTAAGATTCAAGTCTTGGAAGGAAAAATTGAAAGAATCGATATTTTAGGGGTTACTTCTCTTAATCCTGACTACGTGCGATCGCGCACTCAGCTAGGAGTTGGCACTCCCCTCAATGCCAATAATTTAGAAGATCAACTACGTCTCTTGCGTGCTGATCCCATATTTACGAGCGTAGATGCTAGCCTCAAAGCAGGTAGTCAAAATGGTTTTAGCATACTCACGATCACAGTTGTGGAAGCAAATCAATTGACAGGCTCGGTTAGTTTTGACAATTTCTCACCTCCTGCGGTTGGTTCCGAGCGCATAGGTGCAGGACTCAGTTACCGCAATCTGTTCGGAATGGGAGATGTATTTACTACCAATTATTACAGAACCACAACAGGCGGCTCTAACCAATATGATTTTGGCTTTAGCATTCCCGTCAATCCGATGAATGGAACTGTCTCACTTCGGTTTGCACCTAGCAATTATCGGATTACCCAGTCCCCCTTCGATGCTTTCAATATTCGCGGTAACAATGAAGTTTATGCGGCTACCTATCGTCAGCCTCTGATTCGCAATCCTCGTGAAGAATTGGCGCTGTCTCTAGGCTATGAATATCAAAGAGGTCAGACTTTCCTATTTAACGATCTTGCCGTGCCATTTGGGATTGGAGCCGAAGCCGATGGAACTAGCCGCACCAGTGTATTTAAGTTTGGGCAAGACTATACTAGCCGTGATACCGAAGGGGTTTGGTCATTGCGATCGCAGTTTAGTCTTGGCACAGGGTTATTTGGTACGACATTTGTGACTACTCCTAGCTCAGCTTTCTTGAGCTGGTTAGGTCAAATTCAACGGGTTCAAGTTCTTGGCTCTGACACAATTTTGATCGGCTCGTTAGATACTCAACTCTCCGCCGATCCGCTTTTGCCATCACAGCAGTTTGTGATTGGCGGTGGGCAATCAGTACGAGGCTTTCGCCAAAATGTGCGATCAGGCGATAATGGTATTCGTCTTTCCTTAGAGAGCCGATTTGTGGTGGCGCGAAATGAAGAAGGTCGCACAATTCTTCAGTTAGCTCCTTTTGCTGATCTCGGTACAGTTTGGAACAACTCTAAAAATCTTAACGTGCTATCCAATCAAATTTTTTTAGCAGGTGGTGGTTTAGGAATTCTATTCGAGCCAATTAAACGGCTCAACTTGCGTCTAGATTATGCAATTCCATTTGTGAACCTCAGCGATCGCGGCTCTAATTTGCAAGAGTCATCACTATATTTCAGCATTGGTCACCAATTTTAAAAAGCCCAAAGCAAAGCTTTGTTTTGAGCTTAAGATAGAAAATGGTAGGGAGGCAAAGCTTGGCTCCATGCGATCTGCCAATGAGAATGTTGCTGTTCCCACGATCGCGTTGCTTGTTGTAATGACTCGACTTGCGATCGCGGTAATAATGCGTAAACTCGCACATCTTCAGAACCTTGAGTTTCTACGTGCTGAAATTCAGGTTTATAGATTTCAGCATCTATTTCTGAACTTAAGTTACTAATTAAAGTTTGTCGATAATCGAGAACTTCCTGTTGTAATTGCGATCGCCATTCTTCTTGTTGCAAATATTGCGATCGCTTGGCTAAAAGATAATCTTTGCCCTTGAGGTTAGTTGCAGCTTCAGATTTTGGGGCGATCGCCGAACCTGTAATCAAAAATTCCGCATATCCATCTAATCTTTGTAAACTCGCAGATAACTTTTCATTCTCTTCTTGCAAATAAGTTTCTAAAGCATCAATAGAAACGAATGCTGTCCCAAAGCGCAAAGGTAAAAGCGTGAGATCGCTAAACAATTCACAAATAAGGCGATCGTGCTGAACGATCGCTTGCATTAAAGCTTGCTCAGGTAGATGGTTGAGAGCTTCGACATCGATATCTGTCTCAATCACCGCAATCAGGCGATCGGACTGCAAATATTGGATTTGCTTACCCGTAATCCCTAAAGGCGAGTTTGAGGGCGCAGGTGCAAGCAAAATTGCATATGTATAAATCATTTTTATTTTTTGTTGTTACCTGCTCTCAACGAGAGAAGGACTATAAAATCAGGGCTATTTTCTCAGTTTAATTTGCTTAGGAATCTTGATATCGTGAGTTTTATGAAAATCGGCTTGTACTTTAGGGGTCAAGCTTTTGGAGACACGCTGCACGACAAAGCCGAGCACACCATCGCCTGTTTTTTGCAGCATATCTTTGGATAGCCGCTGAATCAACGCTGGGAATTGCAGGGTTACTGTGAGCTTTAAATCCCACTCAACACAGGTTATGACTGCATTTTGACCTAACTGTTCAGCTATTTTTGCGTCCAGAGGTTTCTCTTGCAGTCTCATCTCTGCATGAAAATCGACTTCATAACCCTGCGGTGCTTGATCGGGAATTGGGATCGTCGTGATTCGATATACAAAATTTTCGTCTGACGGTAACAAATTTAGCCCCACGCGCGGATCAACACTAAAGCCCATCGCGCCAACTTGTCCCACTCCCATTGCGTAGCCTGTTTCGCCAATTGGATCAGCTTTAAATGGATGCGCGCAACGTCTAAACCAACCCTGATGAGCATCGAAATATTTCATCACCGTGCCTTGGTCGGCAAACATGTCCATATAACCAACATAATGGTTATGAAATTCGCTTATTGGCAGATTTTTATCAAAACTCTGATTAAATTTCGGACTAGGCTTTTGACCAGAATGTTGTGAATTTTTAGGATCTTGTTCCGCCGAGTCTGGATCTTGAAGATTGTACTTGGAGTCATCAGTACTTGCACCGTATTCAGACAGCATGGCTGCCTCCTGTGCAGGTGTTAACAAAGAATCAGATTCCCCTTCTTGATTTTGATCTTCATTTGCAGGCGATCGCATTGGTTCTTGCTGCATGACAAATACCTTAAAACTGTTTATGTCGCTTTCCATCATAATAGTTCTAATAGTTCTCACAGTGAAAGCTTATGGCACCTCGTACAGTAGTGATGGAAGCCGTTGAAAAACTCAACTATCGGGTCACGATAGGCGATGTGGCAGCGCAGTCTGGGCTTGATTTAAATACAACCCAACGCGAAATAGTGGCTCTGGCTGCCGAGACGGGCGGTAATATTCAAGTTGCTGAGTCTGGCGAAATTGCTTATAAATTTGCGCCAAATTTTCGTCAAGTCCTTGTCAGCCGCTCATTTTGGTTACAGGTCAAAGAATCGCTTAAGGGCGTTTGGAAATGGGTGTTTTACGGGATTCGGATTTCTTTTGGGATTTTACTAATCGTCTCGATTTTGATCGTAGTTCTCGGTATTATCGCCGCCACGATCGCCTTAAACAGCCAAAATCGCAGCGATAACGATCGCAATGATCGCCGTAGCGATCGCGGTGGTGGTGGCGGTGGATTTATTTGGTTGGGTGGGTGGGGCAACCCTTTCGGTAATCCTGCCATGATGTTTGCGCCCGATTATTACGAGCCACAACGCATCCGATCGCGCGATCCCGATGAAATGGGATTTTTGGAAAGCATTTTTTCATTTTTGTTTGGTGATGGCAACCCCAATGCCGATTTAGATGAACGCCGTTGGCGCGAGATCGCCACTATGATTCGCAATAATAATGGCGTAGTGATTGCCGAACAAATTGCGCCTTACCTCGATGAAACTAGTCGCATAGAAAATGATGAATACTTTGTAATTCCTGTTTTGGCAAAGTTTAATGGTTTCCCTGAAGTCAGTGAGGCAGGAACCCTTGCCTATAAATTTCCTGAGTTGCAAAAAGTTGCTTCAGAACGCAAATCTACAAACAAAAGTGCTTATTTACAAGAAAAAATTTGGAAGTTTAGCCAAGCTCCTCAAGGCAAGATTGCGCTTGCGATCGGTTTAGGTGTTTTTTATCTAGTCGGCGCACTGTATCTAGGCAATTTGCTAGGCAATCCTCGACTAGCAGCGTCATTAGCAGGTGGATTTTTAGGCTTTGTCAAAGCTGCTTACGTCTTTCTTTTAGGCTATGCAGTGTTATTTCTGTCAACTCCTGCCGTGCGCTACTTTGTGTTGCAATATCTCAATGGCGGCATCAGCGATCGCAACCAAAAACGGGTAGCTAATGCGGAAAAGCTAAGTCAACCATCAACAACATTGCGCGAAAAGCTAAATTTTGCGCGTACCTTTGCGACTCAGCAAGAAGTGATTGATCAAGATAATCTTGCCTACACCACGGAACAAGATTTGGCGGATCAAGAATATACCAAGATGCTCAAAGAACAAAACAAGAAATAGTTAGCTATGGAATGAGGTTGTGTTGTTGGTGCTTCGTGCCTGCAACACTACTATTAAAAAATCACTTTGCAGCATTACTCGCAATATTAAATATATGGTGACAACATTAGCGATCGCAAGGCACACCTTCACGGTTGAACAGTATTACCAAATGGCAAAATTTGGCATTCTGGATATTACTAAAGGTACTGAGTTAATTGAAGGAGAAATAGTTGATATGTCACCGATGGGAAGACTTCATGCTGCTTGCATTGCTAAAGCAACGCGATCGCTGATTCGGCTTTTACCCGATACAACTGATGTGCGTGTGCAACTTCCCATTAACTTAAGTAATAAATCTGAGCCACAGCCAGATCTAGCGATCGTGCATTATCGCGAAGACTATTACGCTTCAGGACATCCACAGAGTAACGATATTTTGTTATTGATTGAAGTTTCTGATTCGACTTTAAAATATGATCGCGAAGTGAAGCTACCACTCTATGCAAGGTCTGGGATTACTGAAGTGTGGATTGTAAATTTAGAAGAGCAGGTTTTGGAAGTTTATCGTCAATCGATTGAGAATGGTTATGGGGTGGTTCAATATTATTTTCAAGGAGAATTAGTTAAGCTTTTGATTAGAGAAGAGATAGCGATCACGGTCAATCAGATTTTGTAAATATTGAGATAGAGAAAGTGGAAGTAACTCGTTGACAGGGCGCAGGGCAAAGTTCCACAACGGGTTTTATATTATTATTTGTGGTAGGTTTGAAAGCAAATTGCCATTAAGTGCGATCGCTCGAATTGGGATATTAATATTTCTGAATTAAATCAAGCCCTCAAAAACTCAGTAAAACAACATGGATGCTATCACCACAATTAAAACCACTTTGCAAGAAAAAATCGGGGCAACGATTGTTGAAATTGACGATCGCAGCGACTTGCATAAACACCATCAAGGGCGGATGAATGCGCCTGCGGGTAGTGGTCATTATGATGCGATCGTTGTAGCTGCTAGCTTTGCAGGAAAAACCACCATGCAACAGCATCGTCTGGTCTACACCGCTTTATCAGAACAGATGCAGACAACTATTCATGCCTTATCGCTTAAAACTTATACCCCTGAGCAATGGTCGCAGCAGTAAGTTAGCGCAGATTGTAAAGCGAGTCTCGGTTACTGCTATTTTTATCTTAATGCTCTAGGAAGTTGGTAGATGGAAAACGGTAAAGATAAAGGCGGCAATCCTATCTTATATAAAATGTTTAAGTGGACTGTAGTTAGACCACTTTTGCATATGTTTTACCAAGAGCGAATTTATGGTGCTGAAAATGTGCCACTCACAGGCAATCTCATTGTGGTCAGTAACCATGCTAGTGACTTTGACCCGCTGATTGTGGGTAGTTGTATGTCTCGTCCTGTTGCATTTATGGCTAAAGAGGAACTATTTGAAGTTCCTGTGCTTAATCTGGCAATTCAGGCTTTTGGTGCTTATCCTGTAAAGCGAGGGGCTGGCGATCGCGCAGCAATAAGGTCAGCGATCGAATCAATTAATAAAGGTTGGGCGACTGGTATTTTTTTGCAAGGGACGCGCACCCTTGATGGGTTAGTGACTGAGCCAAAGCTAGGTGCAGCGATGATTGCTGCTAAGACGCAAGCACCTTTCTTGCCTGTCAGTATCTGGGGAACTGGCACAATTTTGCCGAAAGGGGCGAGATTTCCGAAATTATTTCAGCCTGTCACAGTTAGGATCGGTGAGCTAATTCCTCCGCCTGATGCAAGCGATCGCGCCACCCTCGAATCTTATACACAAAAATGTGCAGATGCGATTAACTCACTCCACGCCTTAGGTCGATAAAAAAAGCCTCGCAAAGCGAGGCTTTTTTTATAATTTGGAGAACTAGTCTGGAGAATAGGCGAGCAATGTGCCATTTTGTCCAATCACAAAACCGCGATCGCGAGAAAAGAAGTAAATACGATACAGGTTTGCCCCTACGTTTTTAGCAGAATCGTCACGCTTCCAAGTTTTGCCACCATCTTGACTATGAATGAGGCGTGAACTTCCACCCGATATCCATACATTGTTAGCATCTTGATAGGCAAGATCTAGCAGTCCAAATCCACCGCCCTCTCTAGGAGTTTGCTTTTTCTCCCATTTCTCAAATTCACCAACTTCACTAAATTGGACTTGACCACCGCGATTAAGCATCCAGAGGCGATTGTCTGGGGTATAGCCCATGTTTTGGACGCGGCGAGAGCTATTGCGATTATGTTGAATCCAAGTTATATCGCCTGGCTGCCATGTCGAATAGAAGTTACCATTCGCCGAAATTGCCACGTAACGACCATCTGCACTGCGGTTAAGGTTACGCGCATTGCCAACCGCTTGGGTAACTAATGCCTTCCAGTTTTGACCCGCATCTTGAGTGGCGTAAATTGCGCCCAAATCCGTGATCATTTCCGCAGAGTTTTTACCACCAGCCACGATCGCAAAAGGATCGCCAGGCAGTTTGGAACTAAGTCCAATCCGCGACCAAGACTTGCCAGCGTCGGTTGTATGTAAAAGGAGCGCAGGCTGACCCGTAATCCATCCTTCATTGCCAGAGAAGCTAACTGATGAAAATCGGTAAATACCATCACCAAGCTCAAGCTTGCGCTCTTGCCAAGTACTGCCCCCGTCGGTAGATTCCAACAAGGTTGCATCAGTACCAACTAGCCAACCGTGATTAGGTTCAGCTTTGTCAAACCATAAATCAAGCGGTGTAATCGCCACTGGCAGATCAACTTTATGCCAATTGCCATGATTTGCAGAAGCGTTGGGCATTCCAGCGCCGAATAAGGTCATGCAAATTAATAAAACACAAAGGAATAAAGAGTTAAGAAAGCGTTTTATGCTTTTATTCATAAAAAATTTTGTAAAGTTATGCCAAATAAATAAATTAATCTAGAGCGTAAAGGCTAATAAAGAAAATTATCGCCAATGCTAAAGAACCAAATATTAGTAAGTTTTTTTGACCAGGGGTGAGCACATTAACGCCAAACCCATATCCTAAGTTTTCGGTAAACCCAGAAGGCTTAGAGGCAACACCAATATCTGCGAATACTTTCTTCTTCGCATTACAGACAGGACAACGCCAGTCTGGGGCTATGCTTTCAAATGCAGTACCGCTAGGAATATTTCGCTTAACATCGCCTATGGATGGTTCATATATATAGCCACATACACCACATTCATGACGATGAAGTTCCTCCTCAATTTTTGGAGAAACTACTTCTACATTGGTTGCTTCTGAACTGATTTCTAGATTGGCGGTTTCCGTATTTGTTAATTCGGGTTCCATAAATTTGATTGCTCATGAAGCGATCGCTTGTTATTTCTGTTACAAATTATTACATCTTTTTGACAGGCTTGCTTATTTGCAAAAAGTCCCCCGCACTATACCGAGATCAATGAATACGGCTTTGAAAGTCCTGAAGTTGTTTTTAACTAATGTGAGTGGGAAGTCCCGCACCCTATTCGTTTACAGGATGGGTGACGGGATACTCCGACAGGCTCAGTAACAGAAAACGAATCAGAGAACAAACTGAGCGATAGCGAATCCGTGATAAAATAGGCACACCTTGACCACCAAATCCTAAAGCGAAAAACAAGCTAAAGGGACGTGTTGCGAGGACAAATATGGGTCTTAAGAACTAGGACTCCTGCTTGCGGAGGGACGGCAAGACTCGCTATATTTCGGTATAGAAAGCTCATCCCAATGAATCAGAAATCCAGTGTTGTATACGGAGCGTCAACGTCTGGCAGTTCACTGTTTCACATAAAATTCATGGTTGCGTTAACTGATCGCCTTTTAATGAGTTACGACGAATATCTTGCTTGGGAAGCCACCCAAGAAATACGTCATGAATATATCAATGGCGAAGCTATTGCTATGGCTGGCAGTACACGCAACCATAATCGAGTAACAGGCAATATCTTTAAAATATTAGATAATGCTTTAAGCGATCGCCAATGTGAAGTTTACATCGCCGATGTCAAAGTGCAAGTCGAGCCAAGTTGCAAATATTTTTATCCTGATGTCGTAGTTACTTGTGCCGAAAGCGATCGCGACCCGCAGTTAGTTTTATTTCCTTGTCTAATTATCGAAGTGCTTTCACCATCTACAGAAGCTTATGATCGCGGCTTTAAGTTTTCGCAATACCGCAAATTTGATAGCCTACAAGAATATGTACTAGCCCAAATCGAGCAACCAGTAGTAGAAGTGTTTCAGCGCAATCAAGATGGGAAATGGTTGTTTACTGAATATTGCATAGGCGATCGCATTTTCTTAAAGTCTGTGAATGTCGAGATGACGGTTAGCGATTTATATCGACAGGTGCAATTTGATCAAATCCTTAGCTAACTGCGGCAGCGTGATGCAAGAATTCTTTACATTTTGCAAATAGGCGATCGCATCGAAACAGTAGCAAAACCTGTTTGAATAGAAAGTAGTGCTTTTAATTAAGCTTTTAATTAAGTAAGAGCGGTGCAAAGTGCTGAACCTATACTTTTAAACTCTTTTATTTTTATATTATTTAGTTTGTCCTATGGTTGCATCCTCAACAGTTCGCATTAGTTCTCGCAAAAGTCAGCTAGCACTGGTACAGACCCATTGGATACAAGCGGAACTAAGCAAAGCACACCCTGATCGCCAGTTTGATGTCGTCACTATGAGCACGAAGGGCGATAAAATTTTGGATGTGCCACTTGCAAAAATTGGTGATAAGGGCTTATTTACCAAAGAATTAGAAATTTCCATGCTGTCTAAGGAGTCTGACCTTGCAGTACATAGTCTTAAAGATTTACCAACTCATTTGCCAGAAGGGCTAATGCTTGGTGCAATTACTGAGCGCGAAGATCCTGCTGATGCGCTAGTTGTCCATGAGAAACTGAAAGACAAAACTCTCGAAACTTTACCATCAGGTACTGTCGTTGGGACATCTTCACTGCGTCGCTTAGCTCAGTTGCGTCATTACTATCCGCATCTCACTTTTAAAGATATACGCGGCAACCTGAATACACGTTTACAAAAGTTAGACTTGGGCGAATATGATGCGTTAATTCTTGCCGCCGCAGGTTTGCAACGTTTAGGAATGGGCGATCGCGTACACGAAGTAATCAGTGCTGAGATTTCGCTTCATGCGGTCGGGCAAGGTGCATTAGGAATTGAATGTCGTACTGAAGACCCAGAAATTCTCGCTTTGTTTGCGCCGATCATTCACTATCCCACCACCCAACGTTGTCTCGCTGAACGTTCCTTTTTGCGCGAACTAGAAGGCGGTTGCCAAGTTCCCATTGGTGTAAATACTTCTATTGATGCAGATAAATTGACCTTAAAAGGAATTGTCGCTAGTCTTGATGGTCAAACTATGATCAAGGGAGAAGTCACTGGTGATTTGACGAAACCTGAAGCGATCGGGGTGGAGTTAGCACATCAACTCAAGGACAAAGGCGCTCAAGATATTCTCAATAAGATTATTTCAGAATTTCGTTCTTAATGAATTAGAGATTTAGCGATCGCTATAACAATTTGTGAGTAACCAAAAGGAAAGTAGAAAGAGCGAAACGTTCTTCTTTGCTTTCCTTTTAAAATAGGTGTTTTGTGGCAGCGAAACAGGATACTAGGGACAAGATGGGCAAAAAAGTCGAAATCTTCTCTTTGAGCTGGGATGAATTTTTTGCAGAAGAATATACGATTTGGGAAGACTAAATAGCGATCGCTCCGATGATGCCAAGCTATATTAAGATGACCAAGTATGGTTAAAGCACAATATGAAGGCTACAGTGAAGGCATTCCCTTAAAATTTGTTCGTGAACAATTTGGGAATACGAATGTCTATGCTCAAAATACAAAATTATGAAGTATGGTTTAGACCAGATTTTGAAGTTTTTAACCTGCATATACAGATAATATGAAGGTCGATAGCGATCAGACGAAGCCAATTAGATATTGGTACGAAGATCTTATTTGGCAATGGTTCCGCGTAATGAGTAAGAAAAAGCATTGCAATATATGCCGTATGAAGTTAGTAGTAAAAGATAAACTTTGGTTAAAAATACCAGT
>JAYVVP010000232.1:0-26955 GCA_043786935.1 Pseudanabaena sp.
GCATTCCTGATGAGGTGGAGGATGATCTTAGTTTTGAGGACAGAATGAGTGCGCTTACAATGGCTTTAGGTGAGCACATGCACGAGGGTCAGCTTTTAGATGAGGAGATTAAAAAGCAGTTAGCTAAGGTTGGGTTTGTTGTTAGCGATCGCCCTAATATCTCCAAACTAGTCGAAGCGATCGCCCGTAAGCAGATCCAAATCTCTAAAAATAACGACTGGTCAAGCGATCGCATTGACACACTAGATCGCGTAGTTGACTTATTGATTACTATGGAGAACTTGACCTTGCTCAAAACATTACAAATCTGTTGCTTGAGTGCAGTGAACTGACCGCACCAATGCGTCTGCGACTAGAAAACTTTAACGAAAAGCCACCCGAAATGTGGCGACAAACCATAGATCGATACATCAAGCTACATCAACCGTTTCGATTGCTCTACCACGATGCCGCCGATATTCCCCACAGTTTTTCTATTTATTATGCAAAAGTTACACCCCACGATAAACGGTTTTATCTTGATTGCTGGTGCAGTGAAACCGTAAGTGAAGATGTGGAGCTTCTCCAGCACAACCGATGTTTACGGCTTGATCGCATTCCTGAGTCAGCAATTACCCCCATTCAAGGAAAATGGCGATCGCAACTAGACCAAATAACCGTAACTTTCCAACTATCGGGAAAGCTTGCCCATGCATACAAACCAAAACCTAATATTGACATTGACGATATCTGGTTAGGTGATCCACCTTTGCGTCAAATCACCCGTACAATCAGCAGTACATTTTGGTTTTATCGCGAAATTATGCCCTACATCGATGACTGTGAGATCATCGAACCCGATGACGTGCGAGAAAAATTCAAAGAGAAAGTGCGATCGCTTTATCAAAAATATCATTAATAAAACCGCTATTAGACTGAGACATTACCGAAAATTACTTAATTTAATGAATATAAATTTTCACCATTTAAGATCGCAACCAGAATGCTCATTAACTCTTTCAAATCATCAGGTACTCGGTATAAGTGCAAATCTTGGACAACACTCTTAGTTTGACGATCTAAGATCCCGAACTGCCAAACCTTACCAATCGATACAGCGCCAAAAATATATCTTTGCTTTGCTTCAATGACATGGGCTAACGCTACCATCTCTACAGCTAGTTGCTTAAAGCCACGCTCTAAGTTTTCATCCTTTGCCTCAATCACCAAAAATTGATGATTTACCTCGCCATTAGATTTAATATTAGATTCGATAAAATAATCTAACTCTCCCCTCAGTTAATTATTCACCGTCAAAGCATAACAAACCTTCAAATTTGATTTAGTATATTCAATTAAATCCATCAAGACAGGAGCAATTAAAAATTCACGTCTTGCCATTTCATTATCAAAAGTAATATATGGCAAACTCTTGACCAACCTTTTCTCCAAAGACTCAAGCTCTGCTAAATTGTTAACATTTTTTGCAAAAGTTAATAACTTCATTTCAAACGAATAATCAAAATAATTGAGAATTTCTTCTGGATAAAAATTTAGTTTAAAATAATCTGAAAAGCTCAAAGAATCTGGCAAAGTAATATTACGAATCATAGCTAGGTTTCTTCTTGACTTACATTTGCAAAAACGTGCTTAGGCTTGTTTCTAAAAACGGGACTGATCGGGATCGAACCGATGACCTAGCGCTTAGGAGGCGCTTGCTCTATCCAACTGAGCCACAGCCCCAGAAGTTACTTTTCGCGATTAAGCAAGTAACTCAGACATTATAGCAATCGCCAGTAAAAAGGAAAAGAGCCGCAAAGTGCACCTTCTCCTTTTTGTTTTTAGTCACGACTTGTAATTGATAGCCCCTCGACGATCATTGCAGGGACATAGAGCGAGCCATGCCACTGGCGATCGCTACCCACCGCTGTCACCTGATTGAGCGCAGTATATACATTTCCTGACAGCATCGTGTCTTTGACACGTCCGATGATTTCGCCATTTTTGACGCGATAACCTAAATCGACATTGATCGAAAAATCACCCGATAAATCTGTGTCATCACCTAAAACCTGATCAACAATCAATCCATTTTTTAAAGTTGCCGCGAGTTCCAGAATATCGCCATCAATAGTTTGACTAGCCGCGATCGCGAGATTAAATAACCCTGGACTAGGATAATTGCCCAAATCACCACGAAAACCATTACCTGTCGCCGCGATGCCCAATTCTTTACAAGTCCGTATATCACCATAAAAGCTTTGCAAAATACCACGATCAATCCAAGTGATTTCCTGAGTAGGCGTAGCTTCATCATCAAAAGGAGAGCTATAAACACCAAAATCTGGATGTTGACTGACGGAGAAAATATCAGAAATTACTGGCTGTCCAATTTTGTCTAACCAAGGCGTAGCCTTTTGCTGCACCTGTCGCCCACTCATCGCGATCGCTACTACGCCCCACAATAAATCCGCCGCCTTTGCCGTGAAAATTACGGGTACTTTTTTACCCTTTGGCGCAGGTGTATTTTTCTTAGCCCAATCTAAATACTGCAATACTTTTTGCGCGATCGCTTCAGACGGTAAATCACCGCGCTCGGATTGACCATACCAAACATTTAGAAAATCATCCCCTCGTGTCAACTCCGCACTTAGAGAGCCATCAACCGTAATATCACTGTAACCACAGTCCAGCCCTTTGCTATTAATAATCCGCACCGTCTCGCGACCACAATCCCACTCAGCACCACAAATCGCGTCAGGATACTGATCTCGCACTTTGGCGATCGCAGATTTTCCCCAATCAACCATTTGCTCAACGCTAACTTCTTGACCGTAAAGTTTGGGATAGTCAGCAATAGTCGAGTCGCGCAATAAAATTTCTTCAGGTTCATTCAAAGCACTTAACGCGATCGCTTGCTCCACCAAATCTTTTGGCTCAACCGCACCATAGGCGATCGCTAAGCCAACACAATCATCTTTCCAAATCCGTAAACCCACTCCTTCAGAATCAATACTCTCTAGCTGCTTAAGCCTATTTGCTTCAAAAAAAACAGGACGCGAAACTGAGCTTGATGCGTACACTTCCGCAGCTTCGGCTCCAGATTTTAGAGCAAGTTCTAATAGTTGTTCAGAGTCTATGGTCATGGAAATCGCTCAGGTTTATTCTATTTTAAACTGCTAAAATCATATTTCCGAAAAACATCATAATATGATGGAAATACGGTGATCGCTTCCCAACCGAGGTTTGAAATGACCAATTTATATGCGACTGATTTTTATGGTTGGACACAAGAACAAGTAAACCTTTTACGTCAGAAAAAACTTGATTACATAGACGTTACTAACTTAATAGAGGAAATTGAGTCTTTGGGAAAGCAACAACAACAAGAACTTAAAAATCGTCTTGGTGTTTTGATTGGTCATTTACTAAAATGGCAGTATCAAACAAATCGGCGGAGCAAAAGTTGGAAATATACAATTCAAGAACAACGATTGCAAATTATTGATTTAATCGAGCAGAACCCTAGCCTCAAATCCTATCAAGAAGAAGCTATTTCTAAAGCTTATCAACTAGGATTATTGCTGGTCGGGCGCGAAACTCCGATCAATCCCAAGACACTTCCTAGCCAATGTCCATATAAATTCGATCAAATTTTCGACATGTCTTTCCCTAACGACCTTGAGTCTTTGTGAGGTTTTTGGGTTTCTTGGTATATTGAAAACTGTTACAATCAAATCCCCGTAAAATATCAGAACATAGTGGATATACTGCGATCGCTTCCCATCGGACTTTACCTCGAACAGCCAATCACATGGCTCCATCGGCTCGATCCGCGCATTAAGTTGTTTGGATTGCTGACTTTTTTGTTGTCACCTATTCAAGCTAATGGGGCTTGGCGTGTGACGATCGCGGTTTTATTGATCGTGTTGACACTTGCCTCACAGATTCCAATGCGAGTTTGGAAGCAACAAATGGGGATTTTGTTGTTACTAGGATTTATGACTTTAGCGATCGCAACAATTTCGCCTGATGGGTTTAATGCAACTATTCAGCCGCGCCGCCCTATTCCTGAGGTAAATGTAACCACCGAGAAGGCGCTGAGCGCTCCACCTTTGACTTTAAAGTTACCACAGCCAACAGCTTACAACTACGTGGTCTGGAAAGCAGGCAATATCACAGTTACGCGTAAATCTCTCGATTTAGGTGTACGGGTCTGTACGCTAATTTTCACATATCTCTATGCGCCGACCCTATTTCTATTGGTCACCGCTCCCGAAGAAATTACAGCCGCGATCGCTTCAGTTTTTTCTCCATTAAAAGCATTCAAAGTTCCTGTTGTTGAAATCGTTCTTACCTTGACTCTTGCACTCCGTTTTGTACCTTTAGTTTTAGAAGAAGTCCAAAACCTCGGTAGAGCGATGCGTACCCGTTCCATTAATTGGAAGAAACTTGGCTTTAAAAGAACTACCCAAATTTGGCTAATTCTCGCAGAGCGCTTAATCGATAATTTATTCATTCGTGCGGAACAAACAGCAAATGCGATTCAAGTACGCGGATTTACCAGCCCAAATACTCACGTTGTAGTTTGGAATCCTCTTAAGCTTCTACCTCGCGATATTATTTTACTTCTACTCTTAGTCACCATGTGGGGAGCGAGAATTTGGTTAGGAAATGAAATTTAGTAGGCGCTATCAGCTACACAAATACCTTGACATTTAATACCGTTACTTTTTGTCCGCAAGCAGTGAGGACATAATATCGGTTCGTCTTTAGGCTTACTGGACGGCTGATTATCAGTGGTGAGTGGAACGGTCATAATTTTAAAAATTGAGATCTAGAGAACCTTTACTTCTAAGATTATTCTATTCGATAACCAAGATCAGATAGTTGAAAACGTGACGATCGCCATTTGGGTTGCACTTTGACAAACATCTCCAAATGCACAGAACCCATAATCATCTTTTGCATCTGTAACCTTGCTTGCGTGCCGATCTCCTTAAGCATTTGTCCCTTCTTCCCAATCAAGATCCCCTTTTGTGAATCACGTTCCACATGAATAGTCGCCATAACTCTAGTAATTTTTAGCTGTTCATCGACTTGATCGATACTAATCGCTACAGAATGTGGAATCTCTTCGCGAGTGAGTAAGAGAATCTGTTCGCGAATTAGCTCTCCCATAATGAAGCGTTCGGGCTGATCGGTGACTAAATCAGGCGGATAGTAGTAGGGACCAAGTGGTAAGCGATCACACATCATTTCTTGCAAAGCTGGCAACCCTTCACCTGTAATTGATGAGAACTTGGCAAC
The DNA here is from genome assembly GCA_043786935.1 of Pseudanabaena sp. Taxonomy (GTDB): domain Bacteria; phylum Cyanobacteriota; class Cyanobacteriia; order Pseudanabaenales; family Pseudanabaenaceae; genus Pseudanabaena. Next base: position 5,290 of record JAYVVP010000232.1, read on the forward strand.
TTGCCAACCATTTTCGGCGGCAAAGCTTTCGTAATCCGTAAAGGTATCACCCGTTTCATCACTGAGAATATCAATTTTATTTAACCCTAAAATCGTCGGAACCTTACTGTGTAAAATGTTTTCGGCGACAAAGCGATCGCCATTGCCCATGCGATCGCTACCATCAACGATCAAAATTGTCACATCGACCGAAGAGATGGCGCTGATCGCATTTCTGACAATTGTTTGTCCAAGTAAATGATGCGGTTTATGAATGCCAGGCGTATCAACTAAAACGATTTGCGCTGTGGGCAATGTCAAAATCCCCCGTAGACGATTGCGCGTAGTTTGGGCAGTGGGCGAAGTTATCGCAATCTTTTGACCAATAAGAGCATTGAGCAAAGTGGACTTACCAACATTTGGTCGTCCTACTAGTGCCACAAAGCCCGATTTAAACCCTTCGCCCGATTCTGGAATCATGATTGCCTGCGATCGCTGTATTGAAATAGATAATAATTATACCCTGCAATAAATTGAGAAACTCAAGGCTTAGGTCAAGGTTTTGCTAGACTATAGCGATGGCAAATAAGGAAAAGTGAAATTGAGTTACAACCGTATATTTGTAGAATTAGAGAAAAAGGCTATTAAGTGGTGACCGAAAGAATTAGAAGCAACGGTTGCTGCCGAAAGTGTTGTTCCCCAATTAATTGCAACCCAAGATCGCTTTATCAGTATCCTAAAATTATCTGGCAATACTCCAGAGCAGGTATTTGATGTTTTGCAGGCATCTAGAATGTCTGCAAATCTATTTCTCAAGCATTTAGTGATCCTTGCTGATTATGGCGGAGAACTTATTAAACGTTTAGGTCGAGAATTTACAGATGTTTTTGGGATTGATCAAGTAACAAATCGGCGAGTGATGCGGTTCGTTTTTCGGGAAAGGCAAGAAGTATATCAATTTCAAACATTACCTATAAATGGTCTAGGAAACACAAAGTTAGAAATTGACGGCGCATCGATCATTAAAGTAGTTCCTTTATCTCCATTGTACAAAGACATGATTATGATTCTTTTACATGGAGCAACCTCAGAATCGGTAAACCTAGCGGCACTAGAAAAATGTGAAATCGGTGTTTTACTCGGTGATGAAACAGCGATAGATAAATATGTGCGTGAGAAGTATTTGTATGTAAGCAGAATTACAACAGGCGCTAATACAAATAGTCTGGGACAAATCGCTCAAACTTATGTTTTAGAAACTTTGCGTGGATTTCTACCAGAGGACTACAAATTAACTCGCAATGGCTCAATCATTCTAAATAATTATGACAAGAGCTACGGAATGCCGTTTGATATAGTTGTGCAAAAAGATCAGAAGAAAATAGGAATAGAAGTTAGTTTTCAAGTAACCACTAATAGTGTAATTGAGCGTAAATCTGGACAAGCAGAAAGTCGTTTTAAGTTAATGCATGATAATAACTTTTGGATAGCTTATGTTATTGATGGAGCAGGAAATTTCCAGCGATCTTCAGCCATTAAAAATATTTGCAATTTTAGCGACTGTACAGTTGCTTACTCAAAAGAAGAAGTAGCAATCTTAGCAACCTTTATTCAAGAGAAATTGGATGCTTAATTTTATTGATTTATTTGCTGGTATTGGTGGAATGCGATTAGGTTTTGAGCAAGCCATGCAAGAACTTGGTATTCTAACTAAATGTGTTTTGTCGTCGGAAATAGATAAATATGCTCAAGAAACTTATGAGCTAAATTATAAAGAAAAGCCAGAAGGAGATATTTACACTATTAAGCAATTCCCAAAATTTGACTTCTTATTGGCAGGTTTTCCATGCCAGCCATTCTCATATGCTGGAAAACAAAAAGGATTTGTGGATACTAGAGGAACTCTATTTTTTGAAATCGAAAGACTTTTAAATGAATACTGTCCGAAGGGCTTTTTATTAGAAAATGTTCGAGGGCTAACTAGTCATGACCAAGGTCGTACTTTTAATACAATTATTGAGCATCTAAAACAACTAAATTATGGCGTGTCTTATCTGATTTTAAATAGTTCAAACTTTGGTGTTCCTCAAAATCGAGTCCGTGTATATATTCTTGGACTTTATAACAAACAACCCACTCTATCTCTGAAATCTGACTTGGGAGCAACTGACTCCCATGAATTTAAAAGATCGATCAGTCAACTTACATTGTTTGAATTTTGTGCTAATAAAACTGTCGGTAGTATTTTGGAAGAAAATCCAAGTATTGACTATGATTGCTCTACAGACTTCACAGCTAAATTATTAAAATTCACAAAAAATGAACCAGAGAAACTTCATGGATATAGATTAATTGATCATCGTAATGGCAACTCAATTCATTCATGGGAACTTGGGCTGAAGGGAGAATGTAATGATTTAGAAGTTGAGTTTATGAATGCACTAATTGCTAACAGACGCAAGAAAAAATTTGGCACTCATCAAGACGGAAAAAAACTTAATCTTGACGAAATAAAAACTTTTTTTAATCATGAGAATCTTGAGGAGATTATGGTTGGACTAATGTCCAAAGGTTATTTAAAAGAGATAGAATATAGATTTAATCCTGTCGCTGGTAACATGTCATTTGAAGTATTCAAATTCTTAGATCCTCAAAGTATATCGATTACTCTTGTATCTAGTGATGCACATAAGTTAGGTGTAGTTCATAATAGTAGAATACGAAGAATTACTCCTAGAGAATGTGCAAGATTACAAGGTTTTCCAGATTCATTCATGCTTCATCACAGAGATACTTCTGCTTACCGTCAATTAGGTAATTCAGTGTCAGTACCTGTGATTAAAGAAGTTATTTTAGATTTGTTCAACCAGTCAAACGCCTTAGAAGCTGCGTGATAAAAGCTATGCTTAAAGCCATTTATCAATTAAACCGCGTGGAGGAATAACTTCAATCCTTTTTTGGTTAATATCGACAAAAGGCGCGATCGCTTCGACAAAAGGAATTAATTCTATCTCATTATTTTCGAGATTGCGAACTTCCAAAAGATCGTTACCTGCGGAGAGGATGCCAATTACTTCACCTAAAAGTTTTCCTGTCGGCTGATGAAATACAGTACAGCCCACCAAATCGGCAATCATATACTCGTTATGCTCAAGATGAGGGCGATCGCTACTGGGGATCATCATTACATAGTTCCGCAGGGCTTCAGCGCGATCGCAATTATCAACACCTTCTAAGCGCACCACAAATAGATTTTTCTTGCCAGCTATTTCGCGCCCCGATAGCATCATTATCTCTTGTGGATGCTCTTTTTCGGAAGCAGCGATCCAGCGTTTACCTGCTTTTTCAAAACGTTCAGGAAAATCCGAATATGACAATATTCTCACTTCGCCTTTTAGTCCTTGCGGTGAGACAATCTTGCCAATCATTAACCAGTCTTCTGTCATAAATTTTTAATCCTAACTTTGCTTCAATGATTGACAGCGCTTCGCACTGCTAGTTATTGAACAAAGCTCATAACATTCTTTCTATTTGTTGTAATGCATCAAGTGCGGCGGCTCGTTCTGCTTCTTTTTTGTTAGAAAAATTTCGCAGACTCTGACCATATAAGCGATCGCCAACATATACTTTAGACGCAAACTCAGGTGTGTGATCATTTCCGCCCACTTTTTCAGTGACATATTGCGGCAAAGTATGACCGATATGAGACTGCACCCATTCTTGTAAGCGATTTTTGGCATCCAGATCGGCGCGGGTATTCATAAGTTCTAGCGGCACTGAGTTAAACAAAGCCTCTACCGCAGGGCGTACTGCCTCCACATCACAATTACGATCTAAATAAAAAGCACCAATCACCGCTTCAAATACACAGCTCAAAAGATTATTGTTTTTATTGCCGCCATCCTGTAGCGCTCCTTTACCCAATAAAATTTGTTTGTCTAGTCCTAAGGCGATCGCAAAATTTGCCAGTTGTTGTTCGTCTACTAGGGCGGCGCGACGACGGGTAAGCTCATCTTCGCCTAGATCTGCGTGTTGACGATAGAGATAAGAACCGCTCAAAAAGTTTAAAATTGCATCGCCCAAAAATTCTAAACGTTCGTTATCTTCTCCCATAGTTGGATTTTCGTGAACGTAGGAACGATGAGTCAAAGCCATTCGCAATAAATTTTCATTGCTAAAAACAAACAAGTCTTTCATTAATGTCTTTGCATACAATCAACAAGTTCGATTTGAAACATTGCCGTCTGGCAAAACTGTTTGACACATCTTCACCTCCTTCATCCAACCCACATCCAAAATCGCATGTTTTAAATTGGCTCTATCAAAATTTACGCCCCGCAAATCGGCTCCACTCAAGTCGGCTCCCGTTAGATCTGCTCTTGTTAAATCAACATTCCACAAATTTGCACCTTTAAAGCACGCTCCTCGCAAAATAGTGCCTCGCATTATTGCCTTACTTAAATTACTACCAATAAAGTTAACATTGCTCAAATTAAGTCCACTTAAATTTGCTAAGCGGAGATTGATTTCGCTAAAATCTATACGATCAAGATCAGCTTCACGCAAATCTACTTCACTGAGATTTGCACCTTTTAGATTTGCACCATGTAAACTGGACTGGCTGAGATCAGCTTCACTAAGATCCGCATTTTGTAAGTTAGCCCGACTTAAATTGGCTCGGAACAAAAAAGCATGATGTAAATTAGTATTACTCAAATCTGCATTAGAAAGATTTGCTTCGAGAAGATAAGCCTTTTGAAGATTTGCACCCTGAAAATCTAGACCGTGCAAATTTGTACAGTTCAGAATCGCAATCCGAAAGTCAGCACTATTCAAATTGACATTTGTTAAGCGCACACCACTTAGCCCTGCATAACTAAAGTTGGTGCGCGTAATGTTAGCATTGCTAAGATTTGCATCTAACAAAGATGCACCGCATAGGTCGGCATCAGATAAATTTGCACCTGATAGATCGGCGTTACAGAGATTGGCTTCCCATAGATTGGTAAAAACTAGATTTGTATTGCGTAAAATTGCATTACTAAGATCAACTTTACTTAAATCTAATCCCTTCAAATCTAATCCCTCAAAGTTTCTTTCTCCTTGGGAATAACATTCTATCAAATTGCGTTTTTTAGCAATGCGATTCAACATAGAAATAATATGTTTGTATCAAAAAGAACGACTACGTCTCTTTCGTTCATAGGATAAAATCTAAGTTGATTTTATTAGGCTAGATTTCTAAAGCAATTAAACCTATATGAATTTAGAGAAGCAAACCTCAAGGGCTAGACTCTCAAAACTCACTTAAGGCTGCTATAGATAATTGCATATTACTTTGCTTTCGCTCTTTGTTGTTGTTTTTCTTGACGCTTTTCGGCTTGTTTTTCCTTTTCTTTTTCTTTTTCCTTCTCTTTTTTTATGGCATCTTTAGCTGATTTTGCGGCTATTTCAGCTTTATGCTTAGCTTCACGACCTTCTTCCTCTTTCTTCTGTTGATAGTAGGCATAGTCTCCAGCATATACACGTAGATCCCCGTCGTGAATTTCTACGATTTTATTGGCGACTTGCGAGATGAAATAGCGATCATGAGAAATTACCGCCACAGTACCTTCGTATTCTCGCAGTGCTGCTTCTAGCATTTCTTTCGCAGGGATATCGAGGTGGTTAGTCGGCTCATCAAGAATCAAAAAATTTACAGGGGTCAGTAGCATTTTCGCAAGAGCGAGACGCGCCTTTTCGCCGCCACTGAGATCGCGCACGTTTTTATGTACAGTGTCACCGCTAAATAAGAATTTACCAAGAACACCACGGACTTCTTCGTGGGTCATTTTGGGGAAGTCATCGTGAATCGTCGCAAATACATTTTTGTGCAAGTCAAGGGCTTCGGCTTGATTTTGTTCAAAGTAGCCGATCAGTACATTATGGCCAATGTTAATTTCGCCTTCGTTGTAGGGTTCTTTGCCCACCACCATGCGTAATAGCGTGGATTTGCCAGCTCCATTTGGACCCAAGAAAGCAACGCGATCGCCTCTTTCAATCTCTAACTTTGCCCCGAGAAATAAGATTTGATCCCCATAAGCATGGGTAAGATCTTTGACCTCAACCGTGACACGCCCACTACGAGAGGCGGGTGGAAAATGGAACTTTAAGGTACGTACATCGCTGTCGGGGGCTTCAACGCGCTCAATTTTATCAAGCTGCTTTTCGCGGCTCTTAGCTTGAGTGCTGCGTGTAGCACTTGCCCTAAAGCGATCAACAAATATTTGTTGTTTATCAATGTATTTTTGCTGACGTTCAAAGGCGGCTCCCTGTGCAGCTTTTGCTTCAGCTTTTTGAGCAAGATAAGAGGAGTAATTACCAAGATAAGTACTAGATACGCCGCGCTCGGTTTCCACAATCGAGGTACAGAGACGATCAAGAAATTCGCGGTCATGTGAGACGATTACCATCGGGGTACTAAGCGATCGCAAATATTTCTCTAACCATTCGATCGTTTCCAAATCTAAATGGTTTGTCGGTTCATCTAGCAGTAACAAATCTGGTGATTGCAGCAAAATCTTACCTAAGCCCATCCGCATCTGCCAGCCGCCGCTATATTCACTCACAAAGCGATCGCAGTCCTCTGCTTTAAATCCAAGGTCAGGTAAAAGTTTATCAATGCGGCTTTCGAGTTCATAGCCATTGCAGTCTTCAAACTTACGCTGAAGTCGATCCATTACTTTGAGGATTGGCTCATAGTCTTCACCATCTTTTAGATTCTCTAGATGATGATGAACTTTCGCTAGTTCTTTTTGAGTTTCGCGAACTTCCTGAAATGCTTGCCACATCTCTTGTTTGACTGTGCGCGTCTCTTCGATATCAAATTCTTGACTGAGGTAGGCGATTTTGAGACTAGTTGGACGCACAATCTGTCCAGATGTTGGTTCAGTTTCCCCTGCAATAATCTTTAGCTGTGTGGACTTTCCAGCACCGTTTACGCCGACCAAACCGATGCGATCGCCTGTTTTGACTTCCCAGTTAACGTCCTTAAGGACTTCGCCAGTGGGATAAATTTTTTGAATGTGTTCAAGACGAAGCATAGGTTTGGGACAGTAACAAAACTTAACTTTTTATAAAGACTAACATTTTTCTGTAACAAATGCATCACCTTTGCATTTTAAGGAGTTTATCGTAAACCCTTCGTAAAACCTTTTGTAAAAGCGACAATGCTCTACTCTCTCTGTTTTCTGGCAAATGATTATAAATCAAACTGTGATTTGAAAAATTTCAATTTTTAGTTTATTAAAACAATCTCTAGATAACTATTTCTGCCCAGTTTGCTCGTTGGGATGCTTCTGCGACCATAACTTTATTCTGTTTTCTACCTCTCATATTTACTTCTCTTTCCACAAAATCGCATCTATTCGGGTCTTTGTCTATTACAATCTCAAATCTAATCTAGGTTATTTAGGATTCTCTCTTAATCTCTCTAGATAAATATCTATAGCAATCCTAAAGAGGATGTGAGAATATTGGCTTCGACTACTCTCAGCCAGCGTATACCGATAGCTGAGCGTAGTCGAAGCTTCTCTTAAATAATTTAGGACTGCCATATAAAGTAGTCGGACTAAAAAAAGTAAACGCTTTTGATGTCAATTATTTAAGTAAACTCAAGGCAGGCTTTGCCCTGCGACCCTTTAATTCTATTCAGGTTGCTGTTCATCTACTTACTTTTAACCAAAGTGTCCCGTTCTTTCCATTTTCCTTATTTATATATTTTTTATACCTTTAGAAGTAAGCCTAAAGGATTATTTTTTACTCTGTTTTTATATCGATCCCCAGTTGAAGTTAGCATCAATAAAAATCTAGAACTCAGACAGAATCACACTATTTAGACTATGTATTCACTTAAAAACAGATATTTGAATAGATTAGAAGTGTGTTTAATAATACTTTACATATTATGGAAACCCATGTAAGGTTCTTGTCATGTTAAAAGTCTCTTTAAATTTTCCTTTATTACTGCATAGACCATGATTCCTAATGGAGGTAACGTCATGACAGAACTGGGGATGGACTTGAAAGATTTATCAAGTGCTTATTCGCTTTCGTTGTCAGCCTAATAGCTCGACAAGTATAGATAGGGAAGCTTTGGCTAAACAAACTTTTTTAAAACTCAACGCATTTAGAAGTTTAGCCACAATTTATCTGCAACAAGATCATTTTCTGTCTCACAAGATTTAAATTGGGCTGGTTTTAACTAGCGGCATAGGCTAGAGAACTTGCATCAGTATAGAAATTGTGAGATCTCAACATTGGAGATTTTATGAATGTTCGTGGAAAAACGGCTCTGATCACTGGAGCCTCGCGGGGTATTGGACGAGCGATCGCTTTGGAGCTAGCTCAACAAAGCGCAAAGTGCATAATTTTGGTGGCACGAGATCGCGATCGCTTAAATTCTGTCGCTTTAGAAATCGAAGCTTTGGGAATAGAAGCGGTGAGTCTACCTCTAGATCTATCTCAGACAATTGATGTAAATATTGCGATCGCTCAAGTATGGCGCGATTTTGGCCCAATTGATATTTTGATTAATTGTGCAGGAGTAGCGCATCAATCATCCTTTTTGCGATCGCGTTTACAAGATGTGCAATCAGAAATCGAAGTCAACTTGCTTGGTATGTATGCAATCACCCGCATGGTGGCGCGACGCATGGCAGTGCAACGCAATGGCAGAATTGTCAATGTTTCTAGTCTGATGGGAAAGGTTGCCGCGCCAACGATGGCAACCTATTCGGCGACAAAGTTCGCGATCGTGGGCTTTACTCAAGCGCTGCGTGGTGAATTAGCGGCTTACAACATCAAAGTAACTGCTTTGCTGCCATCGCTCACGGATACCGACATGGCACAGAATTTAGAGTGGTTTCGCTGGGTTTCGCTAATGACTCCCAAACAAGTCGCAAAAGCATTAATAGCTGGACTAGATCGAGAAACTCCTGAAATCTTAGTTGGATGGCAGAGTCATCTGGCTGTTTGGGGTCATCGTCTATTTCCATTCCTAATGGAGAGAATCTTGCTACTTGCTGCGCCTAAAGTCGGCTGAAGCTAAATTAGAATCGGGAGAACAGATTCGTAGTTTTCTCGATTCTAATTTGCTAAAGCAATTGGAGCGTTTTTTATCTGGTTCTTACAGCAATTTGCTTTCAAACCTGCCACAAATAAAAATATAAAACTAATTGCGGGGCTTCGCCCTGCGACCATTCTTGTGGTGGGTTTGATCAACAACTGCTGTATGATTTTGACTTTTGAGTAATTGTGCTTTATAGCGATCGCTTACTATATTTTTCTACGGTTGTGAGTAATTCTTTTTCTCCAAACGGTTTAGTTAAATATTCAGTAGCACCAACCATCCGCGCCTTAACGCGATCTATAAAACCATCTTTTCCTGTAAGCATGATAATGGGAACCTTAGCAAAAGCACTCGATTTGCGAAGCATTCCACACAACTCATAGCCATCTAGCTCTGGCATCGTGATATCGCACAGAACCAGATCAGGCTTGTGTTGAAAGATTAGGCTCAGAGCTTTGGTGGGACTAGAAACTGCGGTGACCTCATAGCCATGATTGTGGAGAATGTATTCAACAGCTCGACAAATAGTTACACTGTCATCGATACACAAAATCCGCGCTGACTGGACTTTAACTTGTGGTGGTTCGCTCATTGCTAGAGGAGTTATCGCCACTTGTGCTAAATCGATCGCCTCATATATGACTTGTCCAATTTGGCAGATATCCAATCCTGAATATCGGGATAACTGACGCATAGAAGTTTTGCCATCAATCCAAGGACTCAAATGGGGTAAAGCCTCAGGAGAAAGCAATATGGGACATTGATTAATGGACTGTAAAACTGGATAAAACTTTTTCCATGTTTGCAATTGCCGCGCATATTCCGAACTAAGTGGCGAGAGTTTTAATTTAGTTAATTTTGGTGTAAGTGCGGGGCTAATTTCAAAAACAAATGTGCCTTCATAAAGACTGAGAATGTCAAAAAGCACCTCTCGCATTGTACTTTCGAGAATTGACTTAGCTTGAGCAGTACTTAAAATATTAGATTCTAAAAGCGACCAAATCTGCCCATATTCCAATACATTAATCCCTAACTTCGAGGGTGCTAATCGCTCAAGAGCATTGTCTAAACCCAATCCATGTAAATAATCCCGCAGTCGGGTCAGATTGCTATCGGTGTCGGTGGCATAGATCAATTCGCCATTATCAAAAAACAAAAACCAGAATTTCCCCGTACTAGACTCGATTAGCAATTCACCAGTTCGTTGCCCAAACTCAATCAGGTGAATAATAGTATGTACGTCAATTTCTCTGAGCGTGCCTTGCATGAGGTGTTACAAATTTGAGTTTTAGCTTTTATCTGCGGGGATTTGTCCACACTATCAGAATTTCGTTTCGTCCCTTGATTCTAAGGCTTTTTAGTAGCACTAGCTCATATAAATAAGAGCCTTGCTTGGCGCAGTTTCTACTTATATGAGTTTTACATTAAGGCAAATAGTGCGCTATTTAGGTAAAGCTATTTTGATAAAGCTGGTATCCGAGCGATTACACCACTTTTAAGCGGCTCAGGTCGCTCTTTCCATGCCAACATTCCATCGGGGCGATCGCTATATATTTCCGCACAATTCAAGATCGCTGTTGCAGTGGTAGAAATATTTTCGGCATCGCTAGGCAAATCACCGAATAAATATGAATATTTCCCTGCTGATGCAAAAGTGACGACGCAAGCATGGCTGCAAGCGCTCATACATGAGACAGCGCAAATTTCAAACTGCGATCGCTTGTCCCAGTCTTGATGCAATTTAGAAAGCTCTTTTAGTAATATTTCACCACCACTAATTCCTACCTTTTTGCCACTTTGCCAAGTGCTGGCACAGGTAGTACAAACTAATAAACTATGGGTCATGTAGCTATCTATTTTTCGCTGCTAGGTGATGAATTGTAGAGCGCATCAAGTCTTGATCGAGCATCATCGACATTAATTGATTTAATTACCATTAGTGGCTCATCAATATATTTACCCTCTTTGTCCCATAACTCAGGATGAGCAAATTGAGGGGATACACGGCGATTACGTTTGTCTTGATAGCCACGCGAGTCATTTTGGGATAAGGCAATCATGCTACGGATGAGATTGCTGATTGCAAAAATTGAAAGGATAGTAAAAGCCAGTATGTAAAGAATTTGCACCATGTCTGCTTTCCTAAAAATATGTATATGTAAACTGAGTGAGCTAAATGAACTTTAGTTTGAAAGTAAAAAGATTAAAAAAGTCTTGATGTAAAGGATTTGAGTGTAGCTTTTAGTAGATCAAAATTAGTAGATCAAAATCAAAAACTTTAAATTGCTTGATTACGATAGTAGCGCATCCCTACAGCTTGACACTCCATAAGTAGCTCATGCCAAGGTCTCATCGTTGCCATGTCTACGCCAACTTGGTGTCCTGTAACGCGGAATAGGGATATTGCTACACTTACTTCTTTGAGAGCATGTTCAACTCGTCCCAGCAATTTTTGTTGGTCGGACTCGGCAAGAAAATCTAGGCGTTGGCTAGAAAGTAATTTTTGAGCGCGATCAAACCAATAGGTAAAATCTTCTAATAATGGCTCTAAAAGTTGTTTGAGCATCTCAGGATCGGGATTAACAGTATTACTCATAGCGTAAATTTTAAGCAGCTATATCAGCGCTATATATTTTGTTAAAGGTAATTATTTTATTAGGTATATTATAGCATTCTGTTACTTTTCTTAACATTAAACAATTCTATGAGTCTTGATTCTTCAACTAATTTAATGGCGCTTCAGCATTTGATCGATGTAGTGGCGAAGTTGAGATCGCCTACTAGTGGTTGCCCTTGGGATTTAGCACAAACCCATGAAAGCTTAATCCCCTATGTGATTGAGGAAGCTTATGAGGTGGTTGATGCCATTCAGGGTGGTGAGGCAAAGGCGATCGCGGAGGAGTTGGGCGATTTATTGCTACAAGTAATCTTGCATTCACAAATTGCTAGCGAAACTAATAAATTTACGATCGCTGAAGTTGTTGAAGGCATCACCCAAAAGTTGATCCGCCGTCATCCTCATATATTTAGTGATGTCTCGGTCGAAAATATAGAGGAGATTCATCAAAACTGGGAAAGAATTAAGGCTGAAGAGAAAGGTGAAGATTTTGCGGCAACTCAAAAACTGAGCTATAAACTCAAACGTTATTCGCGATCGCTGCCGCCATTAATGGCTGGCATGAAAATCTCGCAAAAGTCAGCCGCCCAAGGATTTGAGTGGGAAAATGTTGATGGGGTCTGGGCAAAATTTCATGAAGAACTAGATGAGTTGCATGAAGCTCTAGAGAATGAGTCTAAGGAAAATCAACAAGCGGAGTTAGGAGATTTATTGTTTACATTAATCAATGTAGCGCGTTGGTACGATCTCGATCCTTCAGAGGCTTTGCAGTCAACTAATCGCAAGTTTATACAGCGTTTAGAAGCAATTGAAACATTAAGCGATCGCCCAATCAACAAATTAACTCTAGAAGAGCTAGATACTCTCTGGAAACAAGCAAAAGAAAAACTTAAATAAATAAAGCCTCGCAAAGCGAGGCTCGATTTATTTGGTGGTAGGAGGTTCTGGAGGTAAAAAACGAGAATTAGAAATTTCGATTAATTTATCAATTGGTGTTTCGGCTAAAAGCTTGCGGGCTTTAGCTAGGTATTCCAAATTTGGACATTGATCACCGAGGACACATCCATTGGTGCATTCTTCTTGGCAATTGACTTGGCGAGACATAGATTTAAGAGCAGTTTGTACACTAATACTCAAAGCTACTACAATTTCAGAAAATGCTCAAGACTTTTAATCACCCTTAATGAAACCCTGTGAATATTGTCTACAACTAAGCTTGATCCGCTATCGCATTCAATTTGATGCGAGTAAAAGTTGGGTTTTGGTTTGTCCGTCATGCTGGCAAAAGTTGAGTTCCCATAATCTCCATTATCGATATGGCGGCACATGGAAGGCTAAAAATAAAAAAGCAGCGCTAAGCACTGCTTTTTTATTTTTAATTTTATTTTAATGCGGTCAGAGAGATTTGAACTCTCACAGCTTTCGCCACTACCACCTCAAGGTAGCGTGTCTACCATTCCACCATGACCGCAAACATTTTTAATGCTTTACAATATTACAGCAATAGTGCAAATATGCAATATTTTTCATTAAAACCGATTTCAAAGTTTCAGCGTATATACGGCTGAAAAACCTCGAAATTAGTTTAATACTCAGAATCATCGTCATTAAAGAAGTGCCACATAAAAACGAAAATAAATCCCCAAAACGTTGGGTACGTCCTGTCACGATCGCAGGAATAGTGATCGCGAGTCTCTATGGGACAGTTTGTGCAGGATTGTGGTTCGGGCAAACGAGAATTATTTTCGCGCCAGAAAAAGAAATTACGACCACTCCCGCTAAGTTTAATGCCAAGTATGAGGAGGTATTAATTCCTGTCAAAAAAGATGATGGAACCACGGAAAATATTCATAGTTGGTGGTTACCTAATGCCAAACAAGACGAGAAAACGGCTGTAGGCGATCGCCAATTAGATCGCAAAGTGATTTTGTATCTTCATGGCAATGGCAAAAATATTAGTGCCAATGCCGAACATGCAAATCGCTTAATGCGAATGGGATTTTCTGTTTTATTAATTGATTATCGGGGTTATGGGAAAAGTGAAGGGGGCGTTCCTTCGGAGGCAAGTCTTTACACAGATGCTCAGACGGCTTGGGATTATCTGATGCAAAGAGGCTTTAAGCCCAATCAAGTAATAATTTATGGACATTCATTAGGAGGCGCAATTACGATTGATCTTGCTACTAAACATCCTGATGCCTTAGGAATAATTGTCGATGCTTCGTTTACCTCAATGAGCGATATGGCTACACTGGATTCTAAATTAAGATTTTTCCCGATTGATTTGCTGCTCCATCAGCGATTTGACTCGCTTAGTAAAGTGCGATCGCTAGTTACACCTGTGCTTTATATTCATGGAACTGCCGATGCAGTTGTCCCTGTTGCTATGAGTCAACGCTTGTATGAGGCAACTCAAACTAAAAAGAAGCTGATTATAGTTCCTAATGCTGGACATAATAATACTGCCAAAACTGATGAATTTCGATATCGAGATTCCATTTTAAGTTTCTTTAATCTATAAAAAGCAGAGAGAGCGAGCTTAGCCTTGTCTCTGCTTTTTAGTCTAGGAACAAGGGGCTTAAGCCCCCAGCTTATCGGCAACTAACTTATTAGTTGTTTGTGGTTCTGCGCGTCCTTGGCTTTGCTTCATCACTTTACCGACAAAGAAACCCAGTAGCTTAGTTTTACCGCCTTTATACTGTTCCACTTCTTTAGGATTAGCAGCAATCACTTCATCAACTATCTTTTCTAAATCAGCCCCTGCGAGTACAGTTAGCCCTTTAGCTGTAACCAAATCTTGAACCGAGCCACTTTTCGCAATCAGTTCAGGAAGGATGTCTTTAGCAATTTTGCTGCTAATTGTGCCATTAGTAATCAAGCCGATCATTTCCCCTAAAGTCGCAGGAGTCAAAGCAATATCATCAATCTTGAGTTTGTTCTCATTAAGATAGGCAGTAACGTCACCCATCACCCAGTTAAAAACTTGCTTTGGTTCTGCACCTGTGAGAATCGTAGCATCAAAGAACTCAGCAATACTGCGATCATCAGCAATCAAAGCCGCATCATAAAGAGTAAGTCCAAAATCACTATGATAACGTTGCCGTTGCGCCGCAGGGAGGATAGGAAGCTCTGAGCGATATCGCTCTAATGTGCTAAGTGGAACTTCGATCGCCATCAAATCCGGCTCAGGGAAATAACGATAATCACTTGCGCCTTCCTTAGAACGCATACTGATTGTACGTTGAGAGTTCTCTTCCCAAAGGCGAGTTTCTTGTTTAATAGTTTCGCCTGACTCGATCGCTTCCACTTGACGATAGATTTCAAAATCAATCGCGCGTTGGATAGCATTGAAGGAGTTCATGTTTTTGATTTCGACTTTTGTGCCAAACTTCTCTCGACCAATAGGACGCACCGAGATATTCACATCACAACGCAGCGATCCTTCTTGCATATTGCCATCACAAACACCGAGATAGCGCAAAATTCGACGTAGTTCTTGAGCATAGGCGGCGGCTTCTGCACCTGTTCGCATATCTGGCTCCGATACAATCTCGCATAAAGGTACGCCTGTACGATTAAAATCTACTAACGAGTGACTGGAACCTGATAAGCGATCGCTTCCTGCATGAACAAGCTTTCCTGCATCTTCTTCCATGTGTAAGCGCGTAATCCCAATCCGCTTAGTGCTGCCATCTTCTAGTTGAATCTCTAGCCAACCATGCTCTGCGATCGGTAGATCAAATTGGGAAACTTGATAGTTTTTGGGAAGGTCGGGATAAAAATATTGTTTGCGATCAAATTTACTATGAGGTGCAATTTGACAATTTAGAGCCAGTCCAGTCTTGACTGCATATTCCAATACTTTTTCATTAAGAACAGGCAATACCCCAGGCATACCAAGGCAAACGGGGCAAACATTAGTATTTGGCGGTGCGCCAAACTGAGTTGAGCAACTGCAAAATATTTTTGAGTTTGTCGTCAACTGACTATGTGTTTCCAAGCCAATGACGGCTTCGTATTGTGTTTTAGATGTTGTCCTAGTAGAGGTTGCAGTCATAACTGGTGATATTGAGAGGCTTTTAAACAAAATATTTAGACTACTAGATTGTAACGTTTTCCCTTACCGATAGTGCTTTGATTTGACGATATGCAAAGACAATTAATTTTGTAGATGACAAACAAAATAGACAATTTGTCCATAATCATGATCGCTAAACAAGAGCAACTATTCGATAGCTTTTGATTTTAAAGTTTTTGAGGTATACTGTCATACAGAGTTATGACAAGCAAAGATATGAGAGTTAATGCAAGGCTTGATCGCGATCGCGCTAGTAAGTTTAACTACATTCGTCAGCGTACAAATCAAGGTGTGTCTGACATTATGAAAGCGGCGATCGATCTTTACTACGAAAAATTACATCAAGAACCTTCTGTAAAACCTTCGCAACTTCTTAGGGAGTCAGGGCTGATTGGTTGTGCTGAGGGTGATTCTGATCTGTCAGTCAATTACAAGCAATATCTCACTGAAAGTCTGAACGAAAAATATGGTCATCGTTGATTCTGGCTTTTGGATCGCGTTGATTAACCGCCGTGATGATTATCATGTTATCGCTCAAGAGGTTTTAGATACAATTGATGAGCCTCTGATTACAACGTGGTGTGTGATTACAGAAGCTTGTCATATTCTCTTAAAACTTACAGGCTCAAATGCTCAACAGACGTTTATTCATAGTTTAGAAATTGGGGCTTTTGAGGTTTTTGATCTCAAAGTTCAAGATGGGAAAAGAATTAGTGAATTAATGAATCAATATAGTTCTCTGCCAATAGATTTAGCGGATGCTTCATTAATTATTCTTGCGGAACATTTAGGGCATGGGCGAATTCTATCTGTCGATTTTCGAGACTTCAATACCTATCGCTGGAAAAATCAACATCCTTTTGAGAATTTGATGTCCCAAAATTAGCGATCGCCATATCAGATGATTGTTTAATTACATCTGCTTTTAAAGCTTTATGCCATAATTTTAAAGAATCCCCTATAATCCTAACAAGATTTCAGGAAGTCATCATGATTATTGAAACTAGCTATGCACAGACAATGCCAAACTTAAATGTATTGCTTGATCGCGTTGTTAACGATCGCGAGATTATTTACATCAAAAGTCAAAGTGGTGAAAATGTTGCTCTGATTGCTGCTGATGAGTTACAAAGCTTGTTAGAAACTATGCATCTTTTGCGATCGCCTAAAAATGCGGAACGTTTGTTAAATGCTATTAGCCGAGCTAGAAAGAATCCAGAAGCTTCTCAAACACCTGATGATTTGCGAAAGGAGTTAGGGCTTGTCAAAGAGTAATACTCCATTAAATAGAGAATCTATTTTCGATCAAGATTTTCGTACAGATTTAACCCATTGGATTTCTGTTGATCGTAAGGTTGCTTTGAGGGTAATGGATTTGGTTGATGCAGTCATGCGCGATCCTTTTAGCGGCATTGGGAAGCCTGAACCTTTAAAATATCTTGGCTCTGGTATTTGGTCACGCCGTATTACTCAAGAGCATCGCTTGGTTTATCTAGTTGAGCAAAATTACATTAAATTTTTACAATGTAGATATCACTATTGAATTAGAGACGATCGCGCTTATTTTGCTTATTGAAAGTAATGATACAAATTAGCGATCGCCATATCAGACGATTGTTTAACTACATCTGCTTTTAAAGCTTTATGTCCCGCAGCTTGAGCTTTTTCGACTACTTCATATTCATACTTTAAGCGTAAGTCTGGTGAAGCCATTAATTTAAGTTGATCGCGTAGGGAGTCAAAATGAGATTTTGGCTTTAACTCTTCATACATCTTTTGTTCGGGAACTTCAAAGTTACTAAGTGCAGAGGTCATTTCTTGAGGAATTGGGCTTAGTTCAGAACTTTCTAGTAACTTTAAGTCAGAAGCGGGTAAAGATTGAATCCATTCTGATTGTTCTTGCCAAGATGATAGAACTGCTAGATCTTGAGTACAGATACGACTGATTTCTGGATAGAGTAAATCTATTTCTTCTTGGTACTGTACAGCATTACTAACATCGACAATATCTTTACGAATAGTGGTTTGTAGGCTTTGTAATCCTTGAGTGACTGCGCCTGATTGTTTTTGAATTTGGTATGTCATGATGATCGTCTGTTCGATTGCCCAAGCGCATTCCATTCTTCTCAATTTACCTAATGCTGAAGTCTCTGAAAGTAGTTGGGGATTTCGGTAATCAGCGAGGGCTACGGAAAGCATATGTCTAGCACTTGCTAAACCTTGATCTCTAATATGAGTTTCACAAGCTAAGGAATTTTGGATTAACTTAGTAGCTGCCAAAAATTGGCTGTAGGCATGAATGAGAACGACTCGATGTTGTTCAAATTTGATGTCTGCTGCTATTTCATCAATGTGATTTAAGATTTCAGCTCCTTGATCTTTAAACGCTTTTTTGAGATCGATGAAGCCATCTTTAATCTCAACTCGCATTTGGCGAACGTCTTCGCGTAGTTTGAGAATTTGATGTAAGCTTGCCGCCGAAATTGCTATATTTGCGATCGTTCCTACGCCGATTAATGCTGTTGTGGCTTGCAAGACTCCTAAATTTTGTTGAATGGCGGCAATACCATCAGTAATACCAGCAACATCATATTGAATTGCTTTTACTTCATTGATAACAGTATCAAAACCGTCGATAAGGTTTTTATTAATATCCGCAACACCCGTATTGATTGCATCCTGAGTGTCTTGAATATCAGACCTAACGTTCTTAAAGCCTGTATGAGTTTGATAGGTTTGATAACCTTGCAGTGCGCCAAATATTAACTGTATAGGAAAAATTAGAGGATTTGTAGAAGAGGCTGGTTTCGCAATTTCTAAAAATTTACCTGTGACAAGGCATCTAGCGATTGGTAGCAATACTCCTGTTTTGTGTGCGACTTGCACAACTTTACCAGTAAGCATTAGGGCTTGGGTTGCTGTAGAGAAAATGTATTGCATAATGCGATAACTATAGAACAAGATCTCTAGAAACTTTATTTGCTTAAATATTATTAGATTTTATTATGTAAATGCTTTTTTGAGGCTTTATTTCTGATAAATTCTAGATAACTAGATTCTCAACGCAAGCATGAATACTCAACTCATCGGTAGCCAAGCGGTCAAACTCCTGTCAAAATTGACAGGTCAAGACTTGACAGTACATGACATTACGCCGCAAGTGGTGTTTATGGCAGACTTGATCGCGCTACTAAAAGGGGTGATTCATGCTGATGCGAAAGTTAGTGAAGATGAAGTTGCTCAATTTAAAGCGACATTGGGGCGGATTGGTCTGACTAATAAGCAGACAGTTGAGATTGCTAAGCTTTTGCTGTCTGGTGTCCAGAAATATAAATTACATAGTGAGATCGATGATTTTTTGATTTTACTAGTGCCATTGAGTGAAGCCGAAAAATTGCTGTTGTTTGGTTTGGGTTACAGAATGGCTATGGCAGACTCTAGCCTAGATGCAAGTGAGAATAAGTATTTACGGGATTTAGGTAAACGTTTAGAAATAGAATCGCGTTATCTTAATGTTTTAGAATCTAGTTTTGGAGGCAAGTCCTATAACAATCAAGATTTTCAAGAGGTATGCGATCTAGTTGATCCTGCTCGTTTTCATGATTTGGGGACTGTGTTTGTGAATGCAGCAGATGATTTGCTCACTGCGTTAAATAGGCTTGTTAAAACTGAGATTGAAGCACCTCAAAATGTAACCAGTTCAACAGCTTCAGTAAGTGGTGAATATCAAAAGCTGCAAGGTTTTCAAATACAGAAACAATCTTTGCTCAAACGGATTAATCATTTATCTGAACTTATTGATGACGGTATTAAAGAGAGTCTTTTACCTGTAACCTTTGGGGATGAGATTCAAGCCATTAAAGATAAATTAGAATCTCAGCGCTTTCGGGTGGCGGTGATTGGTGATTTTAGTCAAGGTAAATCGACTTTGCTCAATGCTTTGCTAGGTGAAGAGATTCAACCTGTGAGGGCGATTCCTTGTAGTGGTACTTTGTCGGTTTTGAAATATGGCGATCGCAAGCGCGTAATTTGTCGTTATCGTGATGGCAGTGAACAAGAAATTGCAGTTGAAGATTATCAGAAGAAAGCGGCTATTTCTAAAGAAGCGGCTTTAAATAACCGTAGTGAAGAATTACTCAACTCCAATATCGCAGAGATTGTTTTTGAGCATCCCAATCTATCGCTATGTCGTAACGGTGTGGAAATTGTTGATTCCCCTGGGCTAAATGAGCATCCAGATCGTACTAGGGTTACTGAGGAGTTGCTAAAAGAAACTGATGCAATCCTATTTATGACCAATGCGAATAAATTACTAACTCAAGGTGAAAGGGATATTATCATCAGAATTAAGGAGCGCGAAGGCGATCGCCCATTAGAAAATCTATTTCTAGTTGTCAATTTTATGGACAATTTGGACAGTGATGAAGATCGCGAAGATGTCCAGATTGCAGCTAACAGCATTATCAAAGATGGCTCTATCACAGGCAAAGATAGAATTCATTTTGTTTCTGCCAAATCTGCCTTAAAAGCTACTCTCAGCAATACATCGAATGAGTATCTAGTCAGTTTTCAGAACTTCACTCGTACTTTAGAGTCTTTTCTGACTGATGAACGCGGATCTATAATTTTGCAATCTACTACGCAAAAGCTTAATGAGCTTACCCAAGATTGCGTCAATGAGTTAAATAATGCGATCAATGATCTTAGTTCCAACTTGGAAGCTTCCTATAAAGAAGAGATTTTAGAACAGATTGGCGAAGCAAGTGGCAGATTTATCACCATTCGCAAAATGATAGAATTTTTAAGAGAACAAACTATTCAATTAGCTCTGGAATCCTGGAATGAATCTAAGCAGAGCTTAAAGTCTCAAGTTGTTGAAAGAAGTAAGAAGTGGAAAACTGATCACAACCCAGTCTTTAGTCGTGATGCACTAATCCAAGATTATGTGGCTCAATTTAGTTCTACACTTCAGCAAGAAAGTAATCTATGGGCTAGTCTAAAATTGAACAATGCAATTCTTTCTCCTAAACTAGCTCTTTTAGATAGAGGGATTAAAGAAGAGCTTGATGCACTCAAGGCAAATTTTGCTCATCTTGACGAGAAAATCGGAACGAACTTTAGTGACAATTTCCAACCTGCATTTAATGATTTTGATGTTGCTTTTGTTGCTGGATTTGCTGCTGGTGGGGTTGGAGTTGGTGGTGGAGCCGCAGCCGCAGCCTTTTTCCTAATTCCTGCCTTAGCACTTGGACCAGCGATTATTATTGGTGTTATTGGTGCTGCATTACTTGGTGGTAGTTTTGGAGCGTTCGCAATGGCAGATGCTTATAAACAAATTGCTGAACAAATCTGCAAATCTGGGTTTGAAGAATTTGACAAAGCAGAAAACAGTGTAAAGGAAAAGATCAAAGAATCTATCAACGAGCAGTTTTTGAATCGTGTTGATTCTGCGGGTAAGTTGATCAAGCAAATTATTTCTGAATGTGAAAATCGATTAGAACGTGAGGAGAGAAAACAGCAGGAAAAAGGCGATCGCCTACGTTCTCTAATCTCTAGCAAAAAACAAGAATTTGAAAAATCTGTTTCTATTTAATCCAGAGTAAAATCGTCTCACCCCCTTCAAAGAGAAATATCTAAATATGTTATTACAACGCATCACAATAGACTGGAATATCTGTCATGGCAAACCCTGCATCAGAGAGAGGTTTACGCTATCCTGTTGAGATGATCTTAGAGCTTCTCAGTTCAGGCATGACCACCGAAGAAATTCTTGAAGACTATAACGATCTAGAACGAGATGATATTTTTGCAGTCCTAGCCTATGCCACTAAACTTAGCCAAGTAAAGAGCATCCACAAGGTTCTTGTATGAAATTTCTCATTG
>JAYVVP010000233.1:0-10897 GCA_043786935.1 Pseudanabaena sp.
CTACTTCCCAAAATTTCCAAAAGCTATCCCAGTCTCTAGGAATATTGGCATCGCTTATTCCTACATCCGCAAGCTGATCGCGCCAATAATGTAAACCAGCCGATAGTTGCGCGATCGGTACTGCATAGTAACTACGTTTTTTGGTTGTGCCATTCTGATATGAAACTGCTTTAAGCGCGATCGGACTAAACAAATCTTTGACAGGTTCAACAACATCCGAAACATCTACTAATTTGTTTTGCCATGCTAATCGAGGATAGAGAGAAAATTCAGCAGTGTTACTAAATAAGATGTCAGGTGGATTTCCATTGTTAAGGGCATTTTCGGCATCGCGGTTTATTGAGCCATCATTATAAAAAGTGATTTCTACCTTAGTACTATTCTTTTTTTCCCAGTCGGCAACAATCTGAGAAAGGGCTTCAGTTTCAGCAGGATAAAAACTTTGAATCCACCAGACTCGAAACTTAGAATTTTTTTCGGGAGCACGATAATTTAAGACAGTGGAATCACCACAAGCTGCCAAACCTAACCCTGCTAAAGACAAAGAAAACTGATTAAACTGACGACGACGCATAGATTTTTAAAATTAAAAAATAAAGCTAAATAAGAAGTTTCTAAAAATTATAAGGGGCTTAGCTTTGAGATCCCCATCTTGACTTCTAAATCAACTAAGTCTGGCAAAACTAATGTTTCTACACTGAAAGGATAAGTCTCAGGATATTTCATAACCCTCCCCATAAATTTTACACCCGCCGCGATCGCACCTTCATAATCAGCGATCGCATCGCCAATCATTAATACATGATCAGGATTAAAACTATGTTTGGTCAAGATATCTTGAATAATATCGCCTTTTTTAACAGGAGAACCATGTACAGAGATAAAATAATGAGCCATGTTACGCCGTGACACAATGCGTTTTAATTCGACATCTGGAGTTCCAGATGCTACAAACAAGGGAATTGATTGATAATAACTCTCCAAAAAATTATAAGCACCTGCTACATAGACAGATTCCACCACCGCATCTTCCACATATTGCGAAAAGCGATCGCCTAATTGGTTCTCTTCATCTTTAGTTAAGGTTTTACCCAGCAAAACTTCATGGTAATAACGAAACTTTTCAAATCTCGATATCCCCCCATGCTGAAGATGATAGTCTCTCACCTGTTCCACAATGCGATCGCCATATTCAGCGTACAGAGCCTCAAAAGCTCTAGTTTTGACATCTACTGACTCAGCTAGTACACCGTCAAAATCAAAAATGATCGCATCATATTTCTTCATAACTTTTTTTTGCTAAACCGATCTCAACGAGGCTATCAAATAGGTTTTGAGCAGCTTCTTGTTCCATTTGAATTCGGGCTTCCTTGGCATAAGAACCCATATGCGGAGTCAAGAGAACTTGTGGAAGAGTGATAAGCTGACCTGAATATGGTTCCTCTTCAAATGTATCAAGAGCGGCTCCTGCCAAATGCCCTGATACCAGAGCATCGTATAAAGCTTCCTCATCAACAAGCCCACCCCGAGAAGCATTTACTAAAATACTTCCAAACTTCATCTTACTAAGAAAGTTGTGATCAACAAAATGATGATTGTCAGAGCTGTAGGGAATATGCAAGGTAATCACGGTCGCCCGTTCAAGCAGGTCGTCCAAAGATGATGAGCAGACGGTATCTGTAAATAGAGAATCACCACAGCAAACATCGTAAGTGATCGTCTGCGCCCCAAAAGCGCCTAAAAGTTGTTTTACCCGTTTTCCCACCCTTCCATATCCCACCAGACCAATTACTTGAGATGCTAATAATCTTCCCATTAGCGGTTTCCAATTTCCTTGGCGCAGATTGTGATCAGCTTCCGAGGTACGCCGTAACGTGGAGAGAATCAAACTTACTGTTAACTCAGCTACAGCAATTACTGGTGCAGACGGCGTGATGTGAACTGAGATTTCCATTTCAGCGGCTGCTTTTAAATCAACACTATCAGTTCCAATGCCGCAGCGCGAAATTATTTTTAAAGACTTAGCAGTAGATAAAACCTTGCGGGTTAAAGGCTCAACCCCTGCAATTATGCCAATAACATCATCACTGAGAAGTTCTAAAACTTCTGTCTCTTTAAGTTTTCTACCATAGGGATTTAAAATAATTTCAAATCCTTGATCTTGTAGATTTTGCAATATCTGATTGCTTTGAAGATCGAAAGATGAAGTGCTAATTAGTAATTTTGGCATGTGTTTTGATGCGATTAATTAATTCCTAGCTAAACTTTTTAATTCTGACAAGATCTCTTTAGTGTGTCTACATGGTAATGGCTGATTATTTAAGAAAATAACCATAACCAAACAGGGATTGTAAACAACAAAAGAACTACCCCAAAAGCTAAGGTTGTAACTGTTAAATCGCGATCCAGATTATATGCTTGAGCAATTACAAGAGTTGAAAAAGCTGGAGGCATTCCCATTTGTAAAACCATCGCTAGACGAGGTTCACCCGTAACTCCAAAAAACATTAATCCTGTGCCCACCACTAATGGCGTTAACAGCATTTTAATAGCTACACAAGTAAGCGCTTGCTTAACGTTTTTCAAAGTTTTTAACTGACTTAGCTGCATACCAATCATCACTAAAGATAAGGTTACAGTTGTCCATGCAATTGTACTCATACCCGATGAAATTACAGTAGGTAAAGGTACAAATCGCATCCCCAGACCAATGGGCAAGCTCCATAAAGCGGGAGTCTTTGCCATTGATACAAATGGATTAGGTTTTTTCTGACTACCTGAAATGCTGCCAAAACGACTAGCGAGAGCGATACCGACTGAATAAGCTGCGATCGTTGAGCCAATCAAATCGTAAAATAGCGACCAAGCAAAATACTGAGGACCGACTAAGGCAAGACTGACAGGGTATCCCATAAAAGCGGTATTACCTAAAGTCATCGCAAGTAAAAAGCTGCCTTGAGTTGCTGCCGACCATGAGCTTGGTTGACCTAGGCTTGCATCTATGGTTGAGTTAGCTTCAACTGGGATATCACGAGAAATAATACCGCGCGATAACTTGCTAAATCTTTCATCACTCAGCCCTAAATCAATCCAAATCCACGCTAATCCCGCACCGACGAGGATGGCAATCCAAGCGGTTGTTGGGGCAATTACAATCCATCCCGATAGATCAGCTTGACGAAGGAAAGAGACAATACTAATTGGAACTCCCACGAATAGCAAAGCCTTACCAAGATAAGTGGTAAAAACCTTGGGGAGTAGTTTTCCTAAACCATAGCCTAAGACAGTCCATCCAATTAATCTCACGTACAACATGACGAGAGGGTTTTCTAAGGTGAACATAAAATTTATAACACAAGAACTAAGTGTGAAAATTGGAAAGCATACTAGCATTTAATGAGGTTTAAAACTGTCCTCCATTGACATCAACGATCGCACCTGTCATATAACTAGACAGTTGCGATGCTAGAAATAGAATTACATTTACCTGCTCTTCCATTGAAGCGATTCTACCTAAAGGGATGGAGTCGATCAGTTTTTGTTCTTCTAATGGAGGCAAAGTTGCCGCTAGCATGGGCGTATATGTTTGACTGGGACAAACAACATTGACATTAATTTGAAAGGGAGCGAGTTCGTAAGCTAGCTGTCTGGTAAAGCCGATCGCACCTGCTTTAGAGGTGACGTAATGTATACCTGATATTTTGCTTCTAAAGTGTCCTGCAATCGAGGAAACATTGATGATTTTGCCACTTCGCTGTTGCTTCATGATGGGAACTACATGTTTGCAACAAAGGAACTGACTAGTTAGATTAGTTGCCATTACTTTATTCCAATCTTCAAGAGAAATATCTTCAATCTTGGCAACTTGGTTAATGGCAGCATTATTAATCAGAATGTCTATATGTCCATATTTCTCAAAAACAGTGGCGATCGCTTGTTTAACTTGAGTTTCATCAGATACGTCGCAAGGTAGCGATAAGGCTGATTTACCTATTGAGTTTAACTTTGTAGCGATCGCTTCGGCACCGCTGCGCGAAATGAATATCGTATGCGCCCCATAACTGGCGATCGCTTTAGCCACAGCTTGTCCGATGCCACTACTTGCGCCCGTGATAATTGCAACTTTCCCCTGAAAATCATAAGAAAAATCATGAGGAAATTCGTGTGGTTTCGTCATTTTGTTTTTATCAAGCACAGTTCACTTAAATTAAAAAAGCTTGCTAGGCAAGCTTTTTTAAATGATTTAGTTCTATTCATTAACAAAAATATGATTTACGTCAGGTTTGCCGATTGCCAAGCGAATAGATGGCTGATCGCCCACAACCCGAATATTATGAATCACCTTTCGAGGTACAAAAACGATGTCATCTTTTTTGGCATTGTACGTCCCATGACCATCAACATCCCATTCTAATTCACCTTCCATGACCACCCACCATTCATCTTCGTTAGCATGATAGTGGGTTCGATTGCTTTCACCAGGTTTCTGACAAATCATCACCGCACTCATCATGTCTGTGTAAATGAGCCGCACTGACCAAGATGGTTCACCCATCTCTTTTTTGATGTCTTCTAAGCGATTGAAGATGCGATTGATGCTGTCATGAGTGTTAGCTTTAGCAACACCGTCATTTTTCATGACCGTAGCAAGATCTTTGTCCTGTTTGGCGATCGTAGTCATAGCTGATTACTCCATCAAGATTAGGTAGCTTTTAATTAGAACGTAAACGTTGTACGAACCACACCGACAGTCGCAGTAGAGTTAGTACTCACTCCTTCAGGATTAAACACCCAGAAAATCCCAGGTGTAATACTGATGTTCTTACTGGCTCGGAACCGATAGAACAATTCCAAATGATAAGGAGTTGAATTTACTGCTCCTAAATTGGCTAAACCACCAATAGACGAACGATTAATGGGTTGACCAAATAGAACGCTAGCTGCACTACCCTCACTAAATAAATCATTAAAGGTCAAACCCGCAATCCAACTCGTAAAGGTGGTAGATGCGGAAGCATTGACTGCATCAGCAAAAATTAAAGTTCCCCAAGTATGGAAAGTAATTTTTGGAGCAAATTTCCAAGCAAGATTACCTGCGATCGAATTAGCTCTAATAGAGGTAATAGGAACAGCACTACTAATAGACTCTGTCGCAGTATTAACTAAACCTGTACTTAAAGAGTTTGCCTGATGGTAAGTATTGGCATAGGTAACAGAAGCATCCAGATTGTCAGCAGGTTTAAATAAAAGCTGAACTAGAGCAATTGTCGATCCACCAAAAAGTCCTCCTTGCCCACCGAGTGTCGAAGAAGATGGAGCTGAAGAGCCATAACCTGCTTGGATCTTAAATTGATCGGACACCTTCCAATCAAATGCAAATAAAGATGTTGTGCCTGCAATCCGCATTAATGGATCGAAGCGTCCAAAGCGAGAGATTGAACCTTGACCATTGCTAGCTACAGGTGAGAGTACTGTGAAGAACTCATCAGGAAAACTGATCGGAGCAATATAAAGAGTAACCTTGTTATCTAAAATAGGGAACTTGTAATCCAGAAGGCTGAGGGCAAATGTATTGTCTATAAAAGAAGAAGCTGGACCTGGTCCAATTCTGGCAGTATTTGTTCCTAATAAACTAGCAAGGCTATTGCTATTTGGTAGTGTCGTACTATTACTAGCAGCCGCTAGGTTATTGCTTGCTTCAATCCTAGTTCTCAAAAGATCTTTTCCTGTAAAGCTAGTATTCAGGACAAGACGAGTGCGATTTCCCAAAGTTACATTCGATCTGGCATTATTTGGTCCCCCTTGACCTGCGGTCAATGAAAATATCGATTCCCCAGTAAGTTTTGTGGTAGTCGAAAACTGCTGTGCTTCCAGCTTGGCTGTTTTAGCGTCAAGTGCGTCAACACGCCCCCTTAAAGTAGCAAGTTCAATGGCAAATTCTTCTTGGAGTTTTTGGAGAGATGCTAAATCTTCTTTGCTAACTTTATCAGCTAGTCCCGCCGAGATAATTTCATTGATTTTGTCTAGACAAGCATTTAAACCTGCAGCAAATTCGTAACGGCTAGTGGCTTGTCTACCACGATAGGTACGATCTGGATAGCCAGCAATACACCCATATCGCTCGACTAGTGATTGTAAAGCAGTAAAAGCCCAGTCGGTTGGTTTAACGTCGCTTAGCTGTGATACAGACGTAACATTTTGCGCTGTTGTTTGGACTTCAGTCCTTAGCTGTATAGCTTGATAAGGATCGCTATTTGTGAAAGATGACAATGTCTCTGAATGAGCCAGACTTGGCACTACAGACAAAGTTGTCAAGAAAGATAAACAAGTTACAGTACGAACAATAGAACTCTTAGCCTTAAACATCCTAAAAATGAACCCCATCCTAACACCTTGTTAATAAGGTTAGACTTGTTAGCCTTAGATGTCAAAGGAATATTTGGCTGATGTTTTAAGCGATCGCAATTTTTATTAGGACAAGTAATAGACTTAAGCCCCCTCTTTTTTAATAATTCTTTTTAGCAACTAATTTAAGATGTTATGTTTGAAAATAATCTTCAGCAATGGCTAGAATTAGCGCAAAAAGAAGCATCTAAGGGGAAATTACCGAGCTATATCCCTCTGTTAGCTCAAGCTGATCCACAAGCGATCGCGATCGCGATCCAAAGTCCAAACGGCAATTTGACGATGGCAGGTAATGTAACCCAATCTTTTCCTTTGATGAGTGTGATCAAGCCATTTTTGTTACTTTATTTGCTAGAAAATCAAGGCAGTGATGCAGTTTTCCAAATAGTTGATTCTGAGCCAACCTTAGAACCATTTAATAAAATTCCTGATGGCAAGCCTAAAAATTCGATGGTCAATAGCGGCGCGATCGCCCTTTCTTCACTATTAACATCCTGTGAAACCTTGCAAAATTGGCTGAATCAGAAATCAGGTGCAAACTTTCATCTAGATTTCGTAATGTTAGATTCAGTTAGGTCGGTTGCTAATCGTCGTAATTTAGCGATCGCTGATCAACTCAAATCTCTTGGCATAATCTCAAATCCTAGCCAAGCTCTTGGCATTTATGAAAAAATTTGTTGTCTATGCGGATCTGTCCAAGATTTAGCAAAAATTGGAACTTTGCTGGTTAACACGAAGCGATCACCCTATATTCAGGTTGTGTTAGAGATCATGACCAAATGTGGGATGTACGAGGCTTCAACAGAATTTGCTAAAGATATTAGTTTGCCTTCAAAATCCAGTGTTAGCGGTGCTTTGTTATCAATCATTGCGGATGAGGCGGCGATCGCTTGTTATAGTCCCGCCCTTGATGCGATCGGTAATTCAGTGGGAGGATTATTTCTGATGCGACAGCTTAAATGTATGGGACTTAGCTAAAAAATAGATTTTTTCTGTAGGTTCTTCGTGATCGTGTATGTACAGATACCTTTATCCGATAAAATTAAAAACGCTAAAAAGTTTTTGATAGTCAACAGAGAATAAGTAAATGAGTACCTTTGAGCAAGTTCAAGACATCGTTGCATCCCAATTAGGCGTTGATAAAGCCGAAGTTAAGCCTGAAGCTAGCTTTGCAAACGACCTTGGTGCTGACTCTCTTGATACAGTTGAACTCGTTATGGCGCTAGAAGAAAAATTCGGCGTTGAAATCCCAGACGAAGACGCAGAAAAGATTGCCACCGTTCAGAATGCGGTTGATTACATCGAAAGCAAGCAAGCTGCCTAGTGAAATATGAGGGTTGCTTTTCCTTAGAATGGAGAAACAGCCCTTATATTTCTTAAACTCTATCCAAATCATTACGAAATGCAAAACCCTCAGCCCCTCTCTCGCGTCGTTGTCACTGGACTAGGTGCAATCACACCGATCGGTAACACGGTCGAAGAATACTGGCAAGGTCTAGTCGATGGTAAAAACGGGATTACAGAAATCACACGCTTCGATACGACTGACCACGAGTGTCGTGTTGGCGGAGAAGTTAAAGGATTTGAGCCTCTTGACTACATCCCAGCTAAAGAAGCACGACGTATGGATCGCTTCTCTCAATTTGGTGTGTGTGCTAGTCTCCAAGCCTTACGTGACTCTAAATTAGAAATTACCCCGATTAACTCTGCTCAAATTGGCGTTTTGCTAGGCACTGGGATCGGCGGATTGCAGGTACTCGAAGATCAACACGAAATTATTCGCACCAAGGGTCCCTCGCGTTGTAGTCCATTCATGATTCCGATGATGATCGGTAATATGGCAGCAGGTTTAACCGCAATTCATACAGGTGCACAGGGACCAAACTCCTGCACTGTGACTGCTTGTGCGGCTGGTTCCAATGCGATCGGCGATGCATTTCGTTTGGTACAAAGAGGCTTCGCTCAAGCGATGATCTGTGGTGGTACTGAAGCCGCAATAACGCCTCTCGGTTTTGCAGGATTTGCCTCGGCAAGAGCCATGTCCCGCCGCAATGATGACCCTGCCCGTGCCTCACGACCTTTTGATCGAGATCGCGATGGTTTTGTGATGGGTGAAGGTGCAGGTATTTTAATAATTGAAAATCTCGAACATGCTCTAGCGCGCGGAGCAAAAATTTATGCAGAAATAGTTGGCTATGGCTGCACTTGCGATGCTTATCACATGACTAGCCCGTCTCCCAATGGTGAAGGCGCAGTAAGAGCAATGTCTCTAGCGCTCAAAGATGGTGATATTACACCTGAGATGGTTGACTACATCAACGCTCACGGTACGAGTACCGCCGCAAATGACTCGACTGAGACTAAGGCTATCAAACAAGTGTTAGGCGATCATGCTTATAAAGTTGCCGTTAGCTCCACTAAATCAATGACAGGTCACTTGCTCGGTGGTTCAGGTGGCATTGAGGCGGTGGCAACTGTTTTGGCAGTGCAAAATGACATTGCACCACCAACGATGAACTTAGAAAATCCTGATTCTGAATGTGATCTTGATTATGTGCCTAACAAGTCCCGTCCAATGACGATTAATGTGGCAACTTCTAACTCCTTTGGGTTTGGCGGTCATAACGTAACGCTAGTCTTCAAAAAATACCAGTAAGGATCTGCTCCATTCACCCCTGAATGCCTATTCTTTGAAAGTAGGAAAAGAACATTTAGTTTTGAGTGTAAATATTCAAATAAATGAGAATTGCTGGGCAAGCGAGACTTTGCTAGGTGATGGGTTAATGCTTGATCGCTAACCATTGCTGCAAGATTAAGGCTGCGGCTTTGCGGTCAATCATTTCTTTGTTGCGTCTTGTGGAAATACCTTGTGATCGCATCATTTCCTCGGCTTCAAATGAGGTTAAGCGCTCATCAACAAATTCTAAAATCATGCCCAATTGTTTAGTGGCGCTGTAGGCAAATTTTTGAACTTGTTTGGCTTGATAGCCTAACGAACCATCCATGTTGTAAGGCAGTCCCATTACCAGCGTATCGATATTTCGCTCTAAAATTAAGGCTCCTAACTCTGCCATGTCTGCTTGCCATGATGTACGAATAATCGTGGTGATGCCATGCACTGATATACCGAGGCGATCGCATCCTGCAACACCAATTCTTTTTCTGCCTACATCTAACCCAAGTGCTGCGTATTGCATTCTTCTCTTCTCATGAACTCTTTAACAGCGATACGGCGATACACATTACACATAGATTGTTGCGACTCTATTATCACGGCATTTTGGGCGGCGCGTAATTACTGGTTTTGAAATGGTTGAACTTTTTTAATTAACATTTGCGATCGCGCAATAATCGTTGTCCAGTCAGCCTCAGAAATCATTTCAGTGGAAAACAAATCACTAGAAATACCAACGGCGATCGCTCCTGCGGCTAGAAATTGAGCGGCGTTTTGAATGGTAATGCCCCCTGTGGGAATTAAAGGAACATCACCTAATATTGGCTGTAGACACTTAAGGTAATCGACCCCGCCAACTACTTTAACCGGAAAAACTTTAACGGCGGCGGCTCCAGCCTGCCACGCTGTGAGAATTTCTGTGGGCGTAAGTGCACCTGCAATCACAGGCACATTATTTTCTAAACCTTTGGAGATAAGGTCAAGATTTGTATGGGGCGTAAATAGAAAACTACAACCACAAGCGATCGCGCGTTCGGCACTGTCGATATCTAAAACTGTTCCTGCTCCAATTTTGCAATCAGGTAGCTCCTGCTGCAATTTGGGGATCAGCGATTCGGCGCGATCAGTATTCCAAGCAATTTCGATTAACTTAATTCCACCTGCGGCGGCGGCAAGTGCTATTTCCCGTGCAATAACCGCATTATCAGCCCGAATAACAGCAATAATGCGATGCTGTTGCAACAAATTCAGCCAAGAATTCACAGATTTTTTGCAATCAACTAGCAAAGATAATGACACAAAGCTTTGTATTTGTAACGCTATCTCAACTTTAAAAAGATAGACAACACTTTGTGCTACCTCTCCTTTCTAGTTTCATGCTCGTAAATAAATAGTTTTGGTACTTACCTACTTCCTAACTTTTAGTGAATAGTAGTCTATTTGGACAAAACAGAAACTTTACTTGAGTCGGCTGTAGAGTCAACATCCGAGAGAATTAAAAACTTTTCGGCTAACGCGTTTACAAGTAGTGTATCGATCGCGTATTTGCCACCACCATAAACTGCAAAAAAGGCAAAGCATGCTGCATAAATTGAAGATAGCTCAATTGATGGGATTGAGAATCCACTAACCAAGATGTGATGATAGTTGGCTACCATCATAGTCATAAATAGTCCTAGGGCTGCGGGTCGGGTTAAGAAACCCAGAGCCAAGAGTGGAGATGCTACTACTTCAGTTATAGCCGCGCAGTAGGCAAAAAAGATTGGGAATGGTAGACCGATCACTTCTACATAAGCTTCTGCAAAACCAGGAATATCA
>JAYVVP010000234.1:0-10821 GCA_043786935.1 Pseudanabaena sp.
GAAAATCCTTGATGCTAGCGATCGCGAGTTGGAACTGCTCAAGGATGATTTTGTGTCGGTTGTGCCTGAGCCTTTGCGCTGGGCTAGTTGGGCGGCGGATAAGGAGGGAATGACGGGGGATGCGTTGCAGAAGTTTATTGATCAGGAATTGTTTCCGACTTTGAGAAACTTGGATGTGAGTACGGGGAATCAAAGAGCGCGAATTGTGCGGGAGATCTTTGAGGGTACAAATAATTACATGAAGAATGGGACGATTATTCGGCAGGTGTTGAATAGTCTCAATGAGATTGATTTTGAGAATTCGGAAGATCGACATTTGTTTGGGGATATTTACGAGACGATCTTGCAAGAACTGCAATCGGCGGGAGCTTATGGGGAGTTTTATACGCCGCGTGCGCTGACGGAGTTGATGACGGAGTTGGTGAATCCCCAGTTGGGTGAGAAGGTGCTTGATCCTGCCTGTGGGACGGGTGGTTTTTTGACCTGTGCGATTAATCATTTGCGATCGCAGGGGATTGATCAGGTGAAGGATTTGGAAACCTTGGAAAAGACAATGAAGGGAATGGAGTTTAAGCCGTTGCCGTTTATGTTGGCGGTGACAAACTTGTTTCTCCATGAAATTGAGGTTCCGAATGTTGAGTATACGGATAGTCTGAATCGGGAATATACAAGCATTACGGAGGCGGATTGGGTGGATGTGATCCTTGCTAATCCGCCATTTGGGGCTTCGGTGACGGATGGGGTACAGGATAATTTTCCAATGAGTTATCGGACTACGGAAAGTGCGGATTTGTTTTTGTTGTTGATGGTGCGCTATTTGCGCGATCGCGGTAGGGCGGCGATCGTATTGCCTGATGGCTCTTTGACTGGTGATGGGGTGAAGTCAAGGATTCGTCAGCATTTGTTGGAGTCTTGCAATCTACATACAATTGTGCGTTTACCAAATTCTGTGTTCCAACCCTATGCTTCGGTGGCGACTAATCTGTTGTTCTTTACAAAGGGTAAGCGGACTGAGGATATTTGGTATTGGGAGCATCGGTTGCCCGCTGGTGTGAAGGCGTATTCTAAGACGAAGCCGATTGTGAAGAGTGAGTTTCAGTCGTTGTGTGATTGGTGGGGAAATCGTGAGGAGGGTGAGCAGGCTTGGCGGGTGAGTTTTGCGGAGTTGGAGAAAAAAGGGTTTAATTTGGATGTGAAAAATCCTCATGTGATAGAGGTAGAACGGGGTTATAGTTCGGTTGAGTTGTTGGGGATGTTGCATGATTCTTTTAGAAAGAGTGATGAACTTTTAGATTCTTTAAGTAAGGTGTTAAGTAATGTCTGAATGGAAAAGTTTATTTCTAGATGAAAAATGTACTACTTCTGAAAAATACAGAAGGTTTGAAAATAGCCCAGTAGGCTTGATTGCCCGTTATTATTTCAAGATATCTAAATATTCTCCACAACCATTAGGAAAATATATTGAGACTATATTAACAGGAAAAACTCCACCTAAAGAAATTCCAAAATACTATGAATCAAGCGATATTGACTGGTTTAAGCCGAGTGAAATAGGCTGTTCAAAGTTTTTGAATTCTTCTCAGGAAAAAATATCGGAGATTTCATTTACAGAGAAAAAAGCAACTTTATTTGATAAAGATTGGCTCTTAATGGTTTGTATTGGTTCAGATATTGGAAGAGTCTCAATCCTTCAAAATATAGCCAGTGCCAATCAACAAATAACTGGTATAAAATTCAACAAAAATGTTATTCCTGAATACGCATATTACTACTTTTTAGCAAATCGAAATTTGATTTTAGCTGACAGTTTTAAATCAACCTTGCCAATCATTAATCAAAATAAAATAAGAAATATACCCTTTATTTGCCCTTCTATTGATGAGCAAAATGAAGTGATTTCTTATTTGAATTATTGTCTAAAATGTCTTTTTGAAAAGAAATTTGTTAATAAAAAAGGCTCTAATTTACCAGAAAAAATTTACGATATATCAGAAAGTTTTTTTAGTATATACAATTTTTCTATTAATTCTGTTATAGAAAATAATAAACAAGAAAAATATGTTTCTCAGTTGAAACAGGCGATTTTGCAGGAGGCGATCGCAGGTCAACTTACTGCCGAATGGCGCACCCAAAGCCCAATGCAAAAAGGCAATCCAGACACCGATGCGATCGCACTCCTCGCCAAAATCAAAGCCGAAAAACAACAGGCGATCGCTGATGGCAAACTCAAAAAAGAAAAACCTCTCGCTGAAATAGCGATCGATGAAATTCCATTTTCTATTCCTAATAATTGGGTTTGGTGTCGTTTAGTAGAAGTTGCAGAAAGTTTTGAATATGGATCGAGTACAAAATCTCTTGATTCTGGTAAAGTCCCAGTTTTAAGAATGGGTAATTTACAAAATGGATTAGTTGATTTTAAAAATTTGGTTTATACAAATGATGATGACGAAATAAAGCAATATGCTTTGTCTTATGGTGATTTACTATTTAACAGAACAAATAGCCGTGAATTGGTAGGAAAAACATCATTATTTCTTTGTAATGAAAAGATGATCTATGCAGGTTATTTAGTTCGCTATAAGATGCTTGGGACAATAAGTTTTCACTACGCTAACTATGTGATGAACTCTCAATTTCATAGAGATTGGTGTTATACAGTTAAAATTGATGCGATAGGACAATCTAACATTAATGCAACTAAATTAAGAAGTTTCCCCTTTCCTCTTCCTCCTCTTGCCGAACAAAAAGCGATCGCCGAAAAAGTCGATAAATTAATGAACATCATCGACCAACTAGAACAACAAATCAAACACCGCAAACAACTCGCCGAAGCCCTCATGCAAACCGTCCTCCGCGAAGCCTTTGAATAGCATTACAATTAAAAAAATGAGGTTTATTTACCAATGCCAACTCTATCCATGTTTTATGGAATTATTATCCGAATGTATTATTTTGATAATCAACAACATAACCTCCCCCATATCCATGCCGAATATGGCGAATCACGAGCAGTATTTAGCCTAGCTGATGGTGAACTATTAGCAGGAGAACTACCCAAAAACAAACGAAAACTTGTCGAAGCATGGATTGAAATTCATAGAGAAGAACTAATTGCAGATTGGCAACTAGCCGTTAATGGTCAAGAGCCGTTCAAAATTGATCCTTTAAAATAACGGAAATTATTATGAATCCCTATATCAAAAAAATTCAACCACTAGATAACTATTGCCTAATGATATGGTTTGAAAATGGAGAGCAAAAAATCTTTGATGTAAAACCATACCTAAGTAAAGGCGTATTTAGCAAACTCAAAGACCTCTCACTATTTGCATCAGTCCGAGTCATTGCTGGCTCAATAGAATGGTCAAATGGACTTGATCTTAGTTATGACACTCTTTATTTAGAAGGATTAGCATTAACTTCCACAGCAACCTCTCAAGAGTTACAAACAACTTACTAAAAAGTTATCCAAAACAAAACGTTTACTCATCATCTTCCAGAATCGACTGTAATATTTCTGGAGTTAAACCCCTTTTTTCCGCTTTATCCGTGATCTCTGCCATCACTTAACTAAGGGTTTTATTAGCTAAATCAGGTTAAAAAAACAACTTAATCATCGTGCTAAGTTCCTGTTGCTTATTAACTTCAGCCTCTCGATAAGCTATAGCTACTTCACTATTAACATTAATAGCAATCGTTTCCATTTCAAACTCCTAAGACTCCTGTCTACTTCGCCATTTTACCATTCCCACAAACAACTCGCCGAAGCCTTCATACAAACCTTGCTCCGTGAAGCTTTTGAATGATATTTTGCAAAACAAATATCAGGGCAATTTATAAATTGCCCCGACAGCCAGCAACCTATGATGGCGATAAAGCATTGATCGCTAAATTTAACTTCAATACGTTCACACCATCTTCGCCAAAGATACCGAGAAAACGACCATCGGTATTTTGTTGGATGAGAGTTTCTAGTTGCGTAGGCTGAAGTCTACGCGCTTGAGCAACTCTTTGGATTTGCGCTTTAGCGGCTTCAGGGGTGATATGTGGATCGAGACTAGAACCAGAGGTGTAAATCAGATCTGGCGTTGGCGTGATTCCTGCTTGTTTTAGTCGATTTAATTCACTGGTAGGTTTATTAATGCGTTCCAATAGGGCAGGGTTACTGGGTGCGAGATTACTTGCACCTGAAACGCCTGTTTTAAGAATATTGCCAGTATCATTTTTGGGATCGGCGGTGCTGTAGTTGGTAGTGCTAGGGCGGCTATTGAAATAGCGATCGCTTGTAAATGGTTGCCCGATCAAAGCCGAGCCAACAACTTGTCCTTGTGAATTGCGGATCAGACTTCCATTTGCTTGATTTGGGAAAAGCCCTTGACCGATCGCGAGCATCGTAAAGGGATAAATCACGGCAACAAGCACCCAGAGAACAAGGGTAGCTCGAATAGCTCTAATAATTTCGTTCATAAATTTTTGGTAATTGATTTAAAATTTTTCGGGTTGAAACATGACGGCAAATAGATAAATCGAGAAGCCGAAGGTGACCAGTCCTAAAAGCCCTAATGCATAGGCTTGAAAGCGAGTAAAGCTTTGGGTATTAGCCGCAGCGTAGACAGCGGGAGCAACAATCAAATTAAAGCAGAGCGTAAGAAATAGATATTTTGGATATTTCTTTTTAGTTGAGAGTTGCCAAAGCCCTTTTAGGGATTCGATGGGAAAATTGCTGGAAACATGGGAGAGAGATTTTTTCATGGTGATTGGGAAATTACAATAAAGTCAGAATCGCGGATTAGACGGATTGGATTATAAGGATGATGCTGATTTTTAGATAGGAATTTTTAGACAGGATAAAGAAAATCCGTGAAATCAAATAATCCGTTTAATCCGTGTTCAAGCGATTGGCAGCAGAACATCAATGATTTTGATGGCGATAAATGGCGCGATCACTCCTCCTAAGCCGTAAATCAGAATATTGCGTTGCAATAGTTGATCGGCGGTGAGAGGGCGGAATTTTACACCTTTTAAAGCAAGGGGAATTAACGCAGGAATGATTAGGGCGTTGTAAATTAAGGCAGAGAGAATTGCTGATTGGGGACTCTTTAGACCCATGATATTTAGTGCGCCAATTCCTGATGAGGCAAAGATCGTGGGAATGATCGCGAAGTACTTGGCAATATCATTAGAGATTGAGAAAGTCGTCAAAGCTCCACGCGTAATCAGCAGTTGTTTACCGATCGCTACCAAGTCAATTAACTTAGTCGGGTCAGAATCCAAATCCACCATGTTTGCGGCTTCTTTCGCGGCTTGAGTACCAGAATTCATGGCAACGCCGACATTTGCTTGGGCGAGAGCAGGTGCGTCGTTTGTGCCATCGCCTGTCATCGCGACGAGTTTACCCATCGCCTGTTCGCGACGAATTACTTCGATTTTGTCTTCTGGCGTGGCTTCAGCAATGAAGTCATCTATACCTGCTTCTTCAGCAATTACAGAGGCGGTGATTTGATTATCGCCAGTGAGCATGATTGTACGAACACCCATACGACGCAATTGATCGAAACGTTCGCGCAAACCTGGTTTGACAATATCTTTAAGATAGATTACACCATGAAGATCGCCACCTAGACTTAAGCCCAAAGGAGTTCCTCCGAGTCTAGATACCTTCTCATAGGCGGCTTCAAATTCTGGGGGGATGTTGCCCGATCGCGATCGCACAAAACCTCGAATCGCATCAATCGCACCTTTACGAACTTCGATCGCATCGGGTAAATCAGTGCCACTCATGCGGGTACGCGCCGAGAAATCAATTCCCTTAGCTTGTTCGCGATCAAAGTTAATGATCGCCCCAGACTGTTCGGCTAACAGGACAATTGATTTACCTTCAGGAGTTTCATCAAATATGCTTGCAGCAAGAGCGACAGTGGCAACTTCTGCCAGAGAATGTCCATTTACAGGGATAAATTCATCAGCTAAACGATTGCCGAGTGTAATCGTTCCTGTTTTGTCGAGCACCAATGTATTAATATCACCGCAAGCTTCTACAGCGCGACCTGATGTAGCAATTACATTAAATTGAGCGACTCGATCCATACCTGCAATCCCGATTGCACTTAAGAGACCACCAATTGTTGTGGGAATGAGAGCTACTACCAATGAGATCAAAATCGCGATCGTGGTGGGTGCATTCGCATAATTAGCGATCGGTGTCATCGTCGCCACGACGATCAAAAACACCTGTGTAAGCACCGTAAGTAGCACTGTCAGAGCGATTTCATTCGGTGTTTTCGTGCGCTCTGCACCTTCGACAAGAGCGATCATCCGATCAATAAATCCTTGCCCAGGATCGGCAGTGATCTTAATCGTCAATTCATCAGAAACGACCCGAGTTCCACCCGTAACCGAACTGGCAATATCTGTACCAGGTTGTTTTAAGACAGGAGCCGACTCTCCCGTAATCGCTGACTCGTCTACAGAGGCAACACCTGCAATTACTTCGCCATCAGAGGGAACCATTTCGCCGATCTTGACTTTCACTAAGTCACCACGCCGCAATTCTGTAGAACTAACTTCCTGAATGGATCCATCTGGCAAGACTTTACGTGCAGCAGTATCCGATCGCGTTGTTCGTAATGAGTCAGCTTGTGCTTTGCCACGTCCTTCCGCGATCGCTTCGGCAAAGTTGGCAAACACCACCGTAAAAAATAAAATGACGGTAATCAGACC
This sequence comes from Pseudanabaena sp., assembly GCA_043786935.1. Lineage (GTDB taxonomy): Bacteria > Cyanobacteriota > Cyanobacteriia > Pseudanabaenales > Pseudanabaenaceae > Pseudanabaena. The sequence goes on from JAYVVP010000234.1 coordinate 6,721, forward strand.
ATTGAGAATGCGCTCTTGATTGGGATCAGCCTGCACTGTGCCAAATAGATTAGGATCGAGCGTGACCAAAAAAGTGACAATCGTACCGACCCAAACCATAAACATGACGGGGTTACGGACTGCAATGCGGGGATCGAGTTTTGCAAAGGCATCTTTGACGGCGCGTTGATAGAGTCCAGCCGTTGAGACTTTATTCTTATTTCTACGCGAATTGCGAGGGCTGCCAATAGGCTGGGGAGATGATGGAGATGACGGAGATGACAAATTATTATCTGAATTATTATTCATGGATTTTGGTAGAGAACTCTTACTATGTTATTTAGACCCAGATATTTCTTAAAAGCTAAAAGCTTTACGAAGCATAGCTTTTAGAAATATCTTTGATTTCATCCGCCTCTAGCGATGAGAAAGGCTTCGGCGATTGGGCCTAGTGCTAACACTGGGAAAAAGGTCAACGAACCCATAATTAAAATTACGCCTGCGGTGACACTCGTAAATAGAACCGTATCGGTACGTAATGTCCCAGTAGTCATCGCGACAGGTTGCTTGCGAGATATTCCATCGGCTAATAAAAGCAAGGCGATAATTGGAATATAACGACCGCCTAACAAGCTAATCGAAGTACTCAAGTTCCACCATAGCGCTGTTGCGGCAGGTTGACTGTTTGCTAAACCCGCAAAGCCAGAACCATTATTTGCCGCAGCCGAAGCATATTCATAAATTACTTGGGTCAGTCCATGAAAACCAGGATTGCTGATTCCTGCTAACTGATCGGGAAATGCTAAGGCGATCGCGCCAGGGATAAGAATAAAAATGGGATGGATAAGCAAAATCAGAAAGCTGGTTAACACAACCTCATTTTTCTCAATTTTGCGCCCCAAAAATTCTGGAGTTCTGCCGACCATTAACCCAGTCACAAACACTGCCAAAATCGAATAGGCAAACAAGTAAGCAGTTCCTGTTCCTTGTCCTCCCCAAATGATTTGCAGAAACATATTGGATAGAGTGATAAATCCGCCTGTTGGCATTAGCGAGTCATGCATAGAATTAACTGCACCAGTCATGGTTCCAGTCGTCGTCACTGCAAACAAAGCTGATTGCGCCCAACCGAACCGCACTTCTTTCCCTTCTAAGTTCGGACTTTGTCCACCGAGCAATGTATTTACAAGCGGATTACCTTGATATTCACCAATTCCTGCAACGACAATGAAAGCAACATAAAGAATGAATACCATTCCAAACAATAACCATGACTGTTTGCGGTTATTAGCAAATATTCCATAGGTATGAATCATCGCGGTAGGAATCGCAATCATCGCCAAAATCTGAACTAGATTAGTAAATCCATTAGGATTTTCAAATGGATGTGCAGAATTGATTGCAAAAAAACCACCACCATTTTCGCCAAGTTGTTTGATAAACTCGAAATGTGCAACTGGCCCTAACGCGATCGCTTGGCTCAGATTGGGATCTTCTAAAGTTGGCACAACGACTGCCCCCGATAAAGTTTCAGGAACACCTGCGACAATAAAGGCGATCGTGCCAATAATGCTAATTGGCAGAAGAATGCGCGTAATTGCCTTAGTCAAATCGACATAGAAATTACCTAACGATCTGCCTGTCAAACCACGGATAAAGGCGATTCCTACCGCAATTCCTGTAGCAGCAGATGTGAACATTAGAAAAGTGAGTCCAAACGTCTGCGAAGCATAGCTAAGCGTAGTTTCACCCGAATAATGCTGCTGATCGGTATTCGTAACAAATGAAATCGTTGTATGCAGCGCGGTATCCCAAGTTGGGGCACTCAGCCCAGTTGGATTTAGCGGTAATATACCCTGAAACATAATGATCGGGAACAACAATATCGCCATAGCAAAATTGCTGTACAAGATCGCACGCGCATATTGCCATCCCGTCATTTGTGCTTCGGAATGAACCCCACTGAGATTAAAAATCAGCTTTTCAAATGGGTTTAAAACCGCGTCCAATATTGTTTTTTGTCCTAGAAACACTCGTGCAATGTAGCTGCCAAAAATTGGCGCGATCACGACAATCAGCACGAGCGTTATTCCAATCTGAATCCATCCTTGTAGCATGGTGGAGTATCTTACCTTTATGTTAATGAAATTTTGGGAAATTGCTCCTAACAGCCAAATCATCGAACATTTCTAGAGGATTGACAAGGTATATTTTTATGTTTAAGAGATTTAATCTATACGGGGCTAGGTTTTGAACCTAGTAAAGATTTACACGTTTAGTCTACGTTTAGAATTTGTTTAGATTGCGATCGCTAGGTCATTTCATGGCTGAGCGCATAGGTTATTTCTGGATGCTAAATTAGGCATAATGGAGTCAGCCACTAATTTCATAAGACTTAAGCTTTCATGATCGTCAATAAACTAGAACCAAATCAGAGCTTAAGCAAAGCCTATTTAAAGATTAAGCCCGATCGCGAAAGTATTGCGGCGTTTAAAGCTAATTTGACGCGGTTGATTAATTTGATTGATGATCAAAAAGATGAGGAGTTTAATAAAAACTTTCTGATTGATTTTTTAAGGAAAACTTATTATGGCGATCGCTATTTCATCAATACTAAGGAGAGAAGTGATCTAGCGATTCATAATGACAAAGGGGCGAATAGTCAGGTTGGGGTGATCTTTGAGACTAAGAAACCAACTAAAACCAATAGTGCGGAGATGCCAAGACTGGATGATCTGAATCGAAAGGCTTTTCAGCAGTTGGTTTTATATTTTTTGCGGGAGAGAGTGACGCATGAAAATATTGGTGTTAAGCATTTGGTGGTGACGAATATTTATGAGTGGTTTATTTTTGACGCGAAGATTTTTGAGGGTTTGTTTTATAACGATATTGCTTTAAAAAAGAAGTTTGTCGAGTTTCAAGAAAAGCGGTTAGGTGGAGATAAGACGGATTTCTTTTATAAGGAGATTGCGAAACCTGCGATCGCTAAGGTTATCGATCAGATTAAATTCACTCATTTTGATTTGCGTGACTATGTAGATTTAGACAAGGGGCTTAAGCCTCTTGTTCTCGACAATGGCAAAGATGCTGATTTAATCAATCTTTACAAGATTTTTTCGCCTGAGCATTTATTGAAGCTACGCCCTGCCAATGACAGCAATAGTTTAAATAAGCCTTTTTATAATGAGTTGCTCTATATCATCGGTTTGACGGAGATTAAGGATAAGGGTAAGAAGTTAATCGGACGCAGGGCGGAGGGCGATCGCTATATGGGTTCGCTGATTGAGAATGCGATTAATGAGCTTGATAGTTCTGATAAGATTTCGCAGTTAGAGAAGCCTGAAGAATTTGGAGAAACCGATGAGGAGAGGCTGTTTAATGTTGCTCTAAGATTATCAATTACTTGGATTAATCGGGTTTTATTTTTAAAACTATTAGAAGCGCAGTTACTGAAATATCATGATCATGATCAGGATTTTGCGTTTTTAAATTTGGATAAAGTGAAGAGTTATGGCGATTTGAATCGGCTCTTTTTTAGTGTGTTGGCTCGCGAACATAGCGATCGCATTGCGAGTGTGAAAGAGACTTTTGCGAATGTGCCTTATTTGAATAGTTCGCTGTTTGAGTTGACGGATATTGAGCAGAAAACTATTTCGATTAGTAATCTAGCTAGTGAAAATCTACCAATTTTCGGGGCGACGGTGTTGATTGATGGCAATGAGAGAAAGCGATCAGGTGAGTTGAATGGGTTGGCTTACCTGTTTGAGTTTCTCCATGCCTATAAGTTTAGTAAGGATGAGTTTGAGGATACTCAAGAAGACAGTGAGAAGTTAATTAATGCTTCGGTGTTGGGGTTGATTTTTGAGAAGATTAATGGCTATAAGGATGGTTCTTTTTATACGCCGAGTTTCATTACGATGTATATGTGTCGGGAGACGATACGGCGTGCTGTAGTACAGAAATTTAATGAGGTGAAGGGCTGGAATTGTAAAAATCTGGATGATTTGCATGAACAAATAGATGACAAAAAAGAGGCAAATGCGATCATAAATAGTCTCAAGATTTGCGATCCTGCGGTGGGTTCGGGGCATTTCTTAGTTTCGGCTTTGAATGAGATGATTG
>JAYVVP010000235.1:0-3895 GCA_043786935.1 Pseudanabaena sp.
CTTTGCCTCCGATCAGGTTAAAACAATTTCCATTTTTAGCAGCATTTTGTATTTTCACAGTCAGAGGGGTAGTTGTCAATTTAGGACTGTTTTTACACCTTAGTCAAACCTTTGTGGGAGAAAGTGTGTTACCCCTTTCGGTTTGGACATTGACTTTATTTATTGTTGTGTTTACGATCGCGATCGCACTTTTCAAAGATATCCCTGATCTTGAGGGAGATAAACAATTTAATATAAGTACCTTTTCTATATTGCTAGGTAAACTATCTATTTTCAACCTTTCACGTTGGATTATTACTTTCTGCTATCTAGGAATGATTATTGCAGGAATTTTCTGGCTGCCTGCTATTAATTCTGCTTTTATTATTGTTTCGCACCTCATATTATTAGCTTTATTATGGTGGCGAAGTCAAAATGTTGATCTAGAAGAAAAAAGCGCGATCGTGTCATTTTATCAATTTATTTGGAAGCTATTCTTCTTAGAATATTTACTCTTTCCTCTCGCTTATTTTGTTTAATCTTTGCCATGTTTAATCTTAAACAATATAAATATAATTCCCTCCAAACTCCTCATAGTGGCTATCATTGGGATGGAGAATCAGCAAATTTCTTTGAAGGTTGTTATTTTCGGGTTACATTACCTGAGATTGCTCAAACTTTTGCGTTCATGTATTCTATTCAAGATCCGCTTAGCAATCAAAATAATAGTGGTGGTGCAGCTCAAATTCTTGGTATCAATGAGCAATATTTTTGTCGTACCTTTCCCAATGTTAAAAAGTTTTGGGCTGCCAGAGATTATTTGGCTTTAGCCCATTGGGGTAAAACAGATTTAACAATCCCAACTCAATTATTAGATCCTGCTCAATTTAATAATCATATTCAAGAAGGATATCAAGTAACTGCAACTCTAAATCAAGGTTTTATTCGCAATCCTAGTAATAATCATTATTGTCGTTGGCAATATACAAATGAGCCTATCTATGGTTGGGGAAACCCTAAATTATGGCAACAATCAACTGGAGGTTTACTCTCTTATCTACCCATTTTTGAACCTGGATGGCAAGTCTTAATGGCGCATGGTTCTGCTACTGGGTATGTTGATTGGAATGGGGATATATATGAATTTACCGATGCGCCAACTTACTCTGAAAAGAATTGGGGACATTCCTTTCCTGAAAAATGGTTTTGGATTAATTGCAATTCCTTTATTAATCAATCTAATTTAACATTAACAGCAGTGGGGGGAAGAAGGAAAGTCTTAGGTAGTTCAGAAGAAGTTGCTCTCATTTGTGTTCATTATCAAGGAGAATTTTATGAATTTGCGCCTTGGAACTCTAAGATAATTTGGAAGGTCGCACCTTGGGGAAGGTGGGAAATGCAAGCCTATAATGATCAATTTCAAGTAACCTTAACAGGAACAACAGATTTAGCAGGAACTTTAGTTCGAGTTCCTACAGAAAAGGGGCTAGTCTTTTGTTGCCGTGATACAGTTACAGGAGAGTTAAGTTTAGAATTGTCTAAGCGAAATGGTGCAACTATTCTTAAGGCTTTTAGTCAAGTTTGTGGTTTAGAGGTTGGTGGTCAGTTTTGGAATGAACCTTGGTCTTCATAAGCAGTAACTATTTAGATAAAGTGTTTTCCAATAAGGTTTTGAGCTTTTATCCCTCATCTCCTAAGTAAGCCTCAATTACGGCGCGATCGCATTTCACAATTTCAGGTTTTCCGATCGCAATAAGTTGCCCAAAGTCTAAAACTGCAATGCGATCGCATAGTCCCATCACCAAGGGAACATGATGCTCGATTAGCAATATTGTTAAATTAAAGCGATCGCGCAAACTGCGAATAAAATCACTCAGTTGTCCTTTTTCATTAGGATTCATCCCTGCGGCTGGTTCATCTAGCAATAATAATTTAGGCTCCAAAGCAAGGGCGCGGGCTATCTCAAGGCGGCGTTGATCGCCATAGGAGAAGTTTTTGGCTTTGATATCAGCGCGATCGCTTAAGCCCACTAGTTCCAATAATTCCAAAGCGCGATCGTAAGTTTGTTTTTCTTCTTTCGGCGTTGGGGGCAAGCCCAAGATTCCATTCCAAATCCCTGTTGTAGTACTGAGATGTCTCGCGATCGCTACATTCTCTAGCGCTGAGAGTTCGCCAAACAGACGAATATTCTGAAATGTTCGGGCAATTCCAAACTTGGCAATCTGATGAGGACGACGATTAGTGATTTCTTGCCCATCATAGAGAACCTTGCCACTAGTCGGCGCAATGAGTCCTGTAATCGTGTTAAATAGAGTGGTTTTCCCTGCACCATTAGGACCAATCACGCCAAAGATTTCATTTTCTCTAACCTCAAATGAAACGTCATTCACCGCCACTAAGCCTCCAAAGCGGCGATTTATTTGCTGAATATTTAAGGTTGACTTACTCGTTATTTCCATAATCAAAAAAAAAATAACTTTTGTATAACCTTGGTCTATAACTATTGACTAACTTTACTCCAGTATTTTTTATGCTCATACTGCAATAATCATTTCATACAAAAGGTTTAAGTCAAGTTTTAAGGTTTCTTTCAAAAATGAAGATTTTACAAATGATTGGTAGTGTTGCGATCGCCACAAGCATTGTTACCGTCGCCGCGATCGTATCTCCCTTTACTGCAAATGCTGCAACATTCGGTTTTCAAAATATAACTGGTGGTGATACAGGCGGAGATGCAGTATTTGGACAATTTAAATTTGATGTTACAGACAGTGGCGCTGGTAAGACATTGTGGAAATTCTCCAATTCTGCTGGTACAACAAACAGTGCTTCATTTATTAGCCAAATCTATTTTGACTGGAATTCCGTATCTTCTGCACTAAGTGTACCAACATTTAATTCTGGACTAAATGTCGGCACTGTTGCATTTAAATCTACTTCCGTTAGTCCTTCAAATTTGCCACAAGGTAGTAATGTTGGATTTAATGCAGATCTAGCTATTGGTTCTGTACATCAAGGAGCTAATAAGGACGGAATTGATTTAGGCGAAACCCTTGGGGTTATCTTCAACAGTCCCAGCGCTAGTGTTATTGAAGCAGCTATTAATAGTGGCAACCTTCGTGTTGGTATTCATGTCCAAGGTATTGCTGCTTATAACGGTAACAGTGATGCTTATGTCAGTTTACCAAATACACCTCCTACCAAGCCAGTTCCAGTCCCTGGTTTCATGCTAGGCGTAATGGCAGCAGGTGCCTTAGGTGGTACTCGTTTACTTAAGAATAAAAAGCAAGCTGTTTAGATTATTTTCAACTAAATTCAAGCTAAAAAGAGGCTGTGCTAGGCACAGCCTCTTTTTTATAGTTAATGCAAAATTTCAATAGTTGTGCCGCGTTGTAACAGGGGATAGATCTCATCAACATCTTTGTTTTTAAGTGATACACATCCCAAAGTCCAATTGATTTTGCGAGAGATTAACCAATCTTTTCCTTTCTCAACGCCATGAATGCCAATCTCACCGCCAATACCATCGTTAGCTTTCACCATACCTCTAGCCTTAGCTTGTGAGAACTTTCGCCAAGAATCTTGAGTAGGATAGTCCAACAAAATAAACTTTGACCACTCCGAATGGTAATAAAGTTCTTGCACATGAAATAGTCCCTCTGGTGTGCGTTTATCCCCTTCTCTTAGCTTGTCTTCTTTGGGGTTTGCGCCTAAAACGATCGCGTAAGACTTTACTGGTTTCTTTTGATAATAAACAGTCAAACGATATTTAGACTTCTCAACCACGATCGCGATCGCCTTTTTATCGAGTTTTTTAAGATCGATTAAAGAAGCGATCGCCTTATCTTTATTTAGTAACTCATTAGCCGCTTTCGCTTCACAATCTGTAAAACATGGCAGATAGTCAAAAATATCA
>JAYVVP010000236.1:0-10762 GCA_043786935.1 Pseudanabaena sp.
TATCACCACCGCTCTCCACAAAAATTAAATCTAAATCTGTAAACCGAAGTTCTAATTGCTCGATCGCAGCAAGATTCATGGAGGCATCTTCGCGAATGGCAGTATGTGGACAGCCGCCTGTCTCTACGCCCACAATGCGATCGCGTTCTAAAGCTTCGCTTCGCACTAAAAATTGAGCATCTTCTTGGGTATAGATATCATTGGTAACAACAGCTATTTGGAAATGTGATCGCATTGATTTACAGAGAGAATCTACTAGCGCTGTTTTCCCCGAACCAACTGGGCCCGCAACTCCGACTCGAAATGGTGACATGGGATTTATCCTGATACAATCTTACAAAATTTGAGCAGTTTTTTAGAGCGATTATTCTACTAATGCACATTGTTACACAACGTCTATCTACACAAGCAAAACAGCTTGTAAATCCAAAGTCTCTGCTTACTTTAGCGCTAGTTGCCGAAGAGCGAACTCGTAGCCGTCATCGATTTATGACCCTTGAAGGAGAAGAGATTAATTTGCAGCTTCAGAGAGGAACAGTCCTAAAAGAAGGAGACATTCTTGCTGATGAAAATAATCAGGCGATCGCGGTTGTCATTGCTAAGCCTGAGCCAGTTTTAACTGTCACCGCCGCACATCCTCTTGATTTTTTACGAGTCGCCTATCATTTAGGTAATCGTCATATTTCTTTAGAGATTACAGAAAGTTATTTGCGGTTATCTCCTGATTCGGTTTTAGAAGATATGGTTTTGCAACTAGGATTAACTGTAATTAAGGAAACTCAACCTTTCCAACCAGAATCTGGCGCTTACCATCACCATGATCATTAATCCAGATTCTCTCCAATTATTACGGCTATTGCAACTGACCAGTCCCGCTTTACCAGTCGGCGCTTATAGCTATTCTGAAGGTATAGAATATCTTTGTAGTACAGGGACTATCCAAACTGAGTCTGACCTTTATAATTGGTTAAAGCGAGAGTTAAGCTTTGGGTTTATCACCACCGAAGCCGCGATCGCCCTCCGCGCTCATCAAGCCATAATGACAAGTGATATTTCTAAGCTAATCTATTGGAATAATTGGCTTTCGGCAACCAGAGAGACCGAAGAGGTTCGCTTAGCAAGTTGGCAGATGGGACAGTCTCTAATGAAGTTATGGTATCAACTTCCAGATAGCCAATCATCTAACACTAAAAATTTATTAATATTAATAAGCGAAGTCCTACCGACAGCCAAAAATAATTCTGAGGGACAAGGTTGTAACTACGCGATCGCTTTTGGAATTGTTGCTGCAAGTTTAAAAATTGACCTTAGCAATACAGTTACTAGCTATATTTATAGCTGGTTATCCAACTTAGTTAGTGCCGCTGTTAGGTCAGTTCCTTTCGGTCAAACAACTGGACAACAGATTATCTTTCGGCTTAGTACAGATATTTTACAAAGTTCTCAATCAGCTTTAAAATATTTGGATAATGAATTAGAATGGTGTGGATGGGGAGTAAATTTAGCTTGCGCTAACCATGAGACTCAATACTCTAGGCTATTTCGTAGTTAATAAAATTAGTCAATCTTGTTAAAACCTAAAGAGGGAAAGAAGAACTCTGTTTATATTCTAAGATTGCTGTAACTTTAAAAACTGGGATCTAGTATCAATAGTTAAAAACATGCAAACTGAAAATCAAAAGCTAGTGACTACTGAACAACTCTTCTTAACTACTGTAGAAAGTCTAGAGCAAGAAATCAAGACATTGAAAGCTCAGAATATTAGCTTAAAAGAGCAGTTAGCAGCCAAAATCACTCAAGGAGAACAATTAGCGCAAATTAACTGTTGTATGCAAATTGAAATTGTTGCTTGCCATCAGAATGGCAATAGTCTGCGATCGCTTTTAGACAGACTAGCAAGTGAAAAGAATGATCTAGAACTGATCCTTGATACGACCACCTGCCATAGTGACACTATCGAAGGCTTAATGTATGACAAAGCTTTATCTCTAGCTCGCGAAGTAACCATCGACTGTTTGACCCAAATTGCTAATCGCCGCGCCTTTGACCAAGGACTAGCAAAAGAATGGCAGCGCCTAGCGAGAGAAAATTTGCCAATTTCGCTATTGTTATGTGATATCGATTTTTTCAAGCGCTACAACGATCACTATGGACATGCTGCAGGAGACGACTGTTTAAAAAGTGTGGCAAAAGAGATTGAATCTTGTACTCGTCGCCCTGCCGATCTTGCCGCACGTTATGGCGGTGAGGAGTTTGCGATAATTTTGCCCAACACTCTTAGGGAGGGCGCAACTTTTATAGCTGAACAAATTTGTCAAGCGATCGCGAATCTAAATATCCCGCATGAATCCTCCTATGTAAGCGATCACGTTACCATCAGTATTGGCATATCCACGACTAGCCCTGACTTTAAAGCCGATCCCAGAAATCTAATTGAAGCGGCGGATAAAGGGTTGTATCTAGCTAAAAATCAAGGACGCGATCGCGCCGTATTTAGCAGTAACTAATCAAATATTTAAAGCAGATCTCATTAGTTACTATTTTGGGGCGATCGCTGTTTCTATCTTCACTTCATTTATACAACTTCCATTTTGCTCAAACTCAGCAATATTTGAGAGCGTAGTTTCGGCAATATTGGCAAGAGCTTGACTGGTAAAAAAGGCTTGATGCCCTGTGACGATGACATTTGGAAAAGTTAATAAACGCTGAAAAGTATCATCTTGAATGACTTGATTTGATAAATCTTCAAAAAACAAATCTGCTTCTTGTTCATACACATCGATACCGAGGTAACCGATCGCCCCAGATTTGAGACCATTGATCGCAGCTTGGGTATCAATCAACCCACCACGACTGGTATTAATTAGCATTGTGCCATTTTTCATTTTGGCGATCGCTTCAGTATTGATTAAATGATGAGTATCAGGCGTAAGTGGACAATGGAGGGAAATAATATCTGACTTCGCGAAGAGTTCATCAATAGAGACATATTCCATTCCCAATTCTAAACAATTAGGAGCTTGATAAGTATCATAGCCGAGTAACTTACAGCCAAATCCGCACATAATCTGGGCAAAAATCGCGCCAATTCTGCCTGTTCCAATTACTCCAACCGTTGCGCCATATAGATCGAAACCGAGTAGTCCTTCAATCGAGAAGTTCCCTTCTCTAACGCGGTTATAGGCACGATGGACTTTACGATTGAGCGATAGAATTAGCGCAACAGCATGTTCGGCTACAGCATAGGGAGAATAGGCAGGAACACGAACAATTGCCATCTCTAATTTGTTAGCCGCCGCTAAGTCCACATGATTAAAACCTGCCGATCGCAAAGCAATTAATTTTGTCCCACCTTGCGCTAAAGTTGCCAACATATCAGCATTTAGATTGTCATTAATAAAGATACAAACTGCTGGAAATCCGATCGCCAGTGAAACTGTCTCATGACTGAGATGCGATTCAAAGAAGACGATTTCGTGTTGATGTTGCTGATTAGCTGCATTAAAAGACTGGCGATCGTAAGACTTAGTATTGAAAAAGGCAACTTTCATAATTTACTTGATGGAAACTTATCTACAAAAAAGAATCGTAGAGGCAATTCATGAATTGTCCCTACGATTCTTTTTTGATTTAAGAATTAGCCGTTAACATTAAGAGTAGCTTTTGCAGGATCATAATCTTGCAATTCCACTTTAACGGGTTTCACATTCCAGATTTCATCGCAGTATTCCTTAATTGTGCGATCAGAAGAGAACTTCCCAGAACGCGCAACGTTGAGAATGCTCATGGTTGTCCAATGCTCAACATCTTGATATGCAGCACTAACTTCAGCCTGACAATCAGAATAGGCTTGATAATCAGCTAACAACATATAGTCATCGTGATACATCAGCGAATCCACTAAAGGCTTAAACAAGTCCTTATCCGCAGGAGAGAAATAACCCATGCCAAGGCGATCAAGAACATTGCGAAGTTCTTCATTGCTGTGATAATAAGTCTGAGGATTGTAACCTTCAGCTTTCTTCTGTTCGACTTCGGCAGCCGTCAGTCCAAATAAGAAGAAATTATCAGCGCCGACTTCTTCACGAATCTCGATATTAGCGCCATCAAGAGTTCCAATTGTCAACGCTCCATTCATCGTGAATTTCATGTTGCCAGTGCCAGAAGCTTCTTTACCCGCAGTCGAGATTTGTTCGGACAAGTCAGCAGCAGGATAAATCAATTGACCGAGGGAAGCGCTAAAGTTGGCAAGGAAAACCACTTTGATGCGACCTTGAACATCAGGATCGCGATTGACTACATCAGCGACGGCATTAACGGCTTTGATAATCAACTTCGCCATCACATATCCAGGAGCCGCTTTGCCACCAAATATAAATGTGCGCGGAGTGATGTTGATACTAGGATTTTGTTTAATCCGTAAATAAAGCCCAATAATGTGCAGCAGGTCAAGATGCTGACGCTTGTACTCATGAATACGCTTGACTTGAATGTCAAAGATCGAGTTAACATCAACTTCCACACAGTTGTGAGTCATGATGTAATCAGCAAGTGCTTGTTTGTTAGCTTGCTTGATCGTTCTCCAGCGATCGCGAAAATCTTGATCATCAACAAAGGCTTCGAGCTTCCGAAGTTCATCAAGATGCTTGAGCCAAGTATCACCAATTTTTTCGGTAATCAATGTTGATAGTGCAGGATTGGCGAGCAATACCCAACGACGTGGGGTAACTCCATTGGTTTTATTATTAAACTTCTCTGGCCAAAGTTTATAAAAGTCTCTCAATACATCTGCTTTAAGAAGCTCGGTGTGCAATGCAGCTACTCCATTGACAGCGTGACTGCCGACAGTAGCGAGGTTTGCCATGCGGACTTTTTTGCCGTCACCTTCCTCGATAATCGATAGACGCATTAACAACTCTTCATCATCAGGAAACCAAGTCTTCACATCTAGTAAAAAGCGATGATTGATTTCGTAAATGATTTCCAAATGCCTAGGCAACAAGCTTTCAAAGAGAGGAACGCCCCATCTTTCTAGCGCTTCAGGCATGAGAGTGTGGTTGGTATAGGCAAAGGTGCTTTGCGTAATCCGCCATGCGTCATCCCAGAAAAAGTCATGCTCATCAACCAGTAGGCGCATCATTTCGGCAATGCTAATCGCAGGGTGGGTGTCATTTAACTGAACGGCTGCATGTTCAGCAAGATTGTCCAGACGACCATATTTTTTGAAATGGCGACGAATAATGTCTTGAAGTGAGCAGGACACAAAGAAAAATTGCTGCTCTAAGCGCAATTGACGACCTTGGGGCGTGTTGTCGTTGGGGTAAAGAACCTTGGAAATGGTTTCCGATTTAATTTTGGTTGCTACAGCACCGTCGTAATCGCCAGAGTTAAAAGCTTGGAAGTTGAAGTCTTCACCTGCTTCTGCTTTCCAAAGACGGAGTGTGTTTACTGTATTAGTTTGATAACCTGGCACAGGGGTATCGTGGGGAATACCTTCAACGGTAAAACTGGGAATCCAGCGGGTATGTGGACGACCGCGATCATCGTTATAAATCTCGGTATGCCCACCAAATTTGACTTGAACGGTGGATTCGTAGCGCACGACTTCCCAAGGATTACCACATTTCAGCCATTTATCAGGAATCTCTACCTGCCAGCCCTGCTGAATTGATTGGTTAAAAATGCCAAATTCGTAGCGAATGCCGTAACCCATTGCAGGAATTTCTAAAGTGGCAAGGGAATCAAGGAAACAAGCAGCTAAGCGTCCTAGACCACCATTTCCTAGTCCTGGATCTGGTTCTTGCTCTAGCAATTCGGTTAGGTCTAGTCCAGACTCTTTGACAGCTTGAGCGATTGATTCATATAGATCAAGGTTGATCAAGCTATTACCTAGATGTCGCCCCATCAAAAATTCGGCAGACAGGTAATAAACGGTTTTGATATCTTGTTCGTGGTAGACCTTGAGGGTTTGCAGCCAACGTTGTAACAGGCGATCGCGTGTGGTATACGACAACGCCATGTAGTAATCAGTGAAGTTAGCCAAAGACGCGAGTTTACCTTGTATATAGAACAGGTTATCGGCAAAGGCTCGCTTGAGGGTTTCAATACTTAAACCTGTGCGATCGTCTTCTACCGTTATCGTAATATTGCTGGTTTGATTAGCAACATTTGTTTGCATAGAATTATTCCTGAATGGTTACTTTGTCTTAAGGCATTTCTGCTGATGACCCTAAGGCTAAGGGTAATGCCACTGTCCTAATCCAACCATAAACTTTGAGATGTTGGACAATTATTTAGCTGATAATTTGTGTTTGAGAACGAAATATTTAAGGTTTCCTGACATTTCCAAAAATTAAAGCCCAAAAAATAGAGTCGCTGCAAAGCCCTGTCTCTACTCTTCAGGCTAATTACAGCAGTTGTTGATCAAACCCATTACGACAAGGGTCGCAGGGCGAAGCCCCGCAAAGGGTTTTATATTCTTATTTGTGGCAGGTTTGAAAGCAAATTGCTGTAAGAGGCTAATTAAAATTTGCTTTGCAACCATTGACGAAATTCGCGCCGTAAGGCACTTGTTGGCAGATCCTTGCTCTTTTCTAAAAATAGAGATACTCCTGCGATCGCATCAACAGTGGAGAAAGCTTTACTGACATCAGAATTAATGTATTTGCCATCGACAAATAAGCTTATTTCTAATTTCCCATTCTTATATCGCCAAATTTCAGGAACGCCTAAAGCCTCGTAAGCACTGGTTTTAGTAATAGAGGTAAAGTCTACTTCGATCGCCAAATCAGGCACAGGATCGACATCAAGATCGAGGCGCATTTTACCAATCATCGCTTGATAGTTCTTGATATAAAAGCAGTCATCAGGCTCGATCCCCGCTTGCATCCGCTTGCTTTTAAAAGTTGTCGAACCCAGTGATTCCCATTCCAAGCCTAATTCATCCAAGAGAATCTTGAGTAAGTCTCCAATGATGACCTTGATGCGTTCATGTCCAGGTAGTGGCATTTTCAGTTCTAAAACTCCTTTGTAGTAAGCCATTAACGAATGACGATGTTCTCCTAAATCTTCGAGAATATCTTCAAATTCTTGCCAGTTAATATTTTCAAGGGTGACGCGCTGCCCTTCGCTTAGTTGTATTTGTGCGATCGCAATTTTGACTGGCATAATAAAAATCTCCAAATCGTGAGTTTTTAGCCCGTATAGAATAGATATGTGATTTAAGTATACAACTGCCAATATTTATGCCTGAAATAGCCAGTAAATCTGAAAATGAAACCTCATCAGGGCAACCGATCGCTTTAGTTTGGCATCGACGCGATTTACGAATTGATGATAATCCTGCGCTAAGTGAGGCGATCGCACAAGTTGGCGATCAGGGGATCGTGCTAGGAGTATTCATTTTCGATCCAGATATTCTGGATGATGGGGTTACTGAAGGTAGCAAGGTTGATTTCATGCTGGGCTGTTTGCAGGAGTTGCAAGCAAACTATCGCCGTTTGGGAAGCGATTTATTATTTATGCATGGTCAGCCAATCGCTTCGATTTGTGAATTAGCTAAATCAACTTCGGCGAGTCATGTATTTTTCAATCAAGATGTCGAACCCTTTGCCATTAAGCGCGATCGCGAGGCAACTAATGCTTTGCAAGAAATTGGTGTAAAAGTTCAGAGTTTTGTAGATATTGGCTTGATTGCTCCAGATGCGATCGCCACGCAAGCTGGCGAACCATATAAGGTTTACACGCCTTTTTGGCGCAATTGGCAAAGCAAGCCAAAGCCAAAACCCTTTGATGCACCTCAGAAATTAATGGGTTTAGTTAGTTATGAAAATCTACCTGTAATTTCTTTGCCGAGCTTGCGTGAACTTAAATTTATTAATGACATCACCTTACCGAAATCTGGCGAAGTCGCCGCTTCAAATCTATTAGAAAGCTTTTGCGATCGCGATGGAATTTTGCGTTACAAAACTGAGCGCGACTTTCCTGCTCATGCAGGCACATCGATACTTAGCCCCCATTTACGGTTTGGTACAGTCGGGATTAGGAGGGTTTGGGAAAAGGCGATCGCTGCTCAACAACGTAGCCGCAGCGAAGAAGAATCACTTGGGATCACCACATGGCAACAAGAATTAGCATGGCGAGAATTTTATCAGCACGTTCTTTTTTACTTTCCTAAATTAGAAACAGGTGCTTATCGTCCGCAAATGCAAAATTTCCCTTGGGATGATGACGAAGAAAAATTTGTAGCTTGGTGTGAAGGGCGCACAGGTTATCCGATTGTCGATGCGGCGATGCGTCAAGTTAATCAAACTGGCTGGATGCACAATCGTTGTCGAATGATCGTCGCAAGTTTTTTAACTAAAGATTTGATTATCAATTGGCAATGGGGAGAGCGTTATTTTATGCAGAAATTACTAGATGGAGATCTGTCGGCAAACAATGGTGGTTGGCAATGGAGCGCTTCTAGTGGCATGGACCCTAAACCTTTGCGAATTTTTAATCCTGCTTCCCAAGCCCGTAAATACGATCCTGAAGGTGAATACATTTTGCGCTGGCTCCCCGAATTGCGAGGTCTAACTATTGCCGAACTTTTAAGTGGTAATATTCCGCCCCATCGATGCAAAAATCGCAATTATCCTTTACCAATTGTCGATCACAATATTCAGCAGCAAAAGTTTAAAAAACTCTATCAAGATTGCAAAATAAATTAATCTAAATTTTTGGGAAATCCCAATTTTATTAGGCTTTTCCAAAAAATCAGGTTTTTCACTAACCTGAAACAAGGTAAATTCAACTTAAACCTTATTCTTTTAGATTCTTTTGTAGATAGTTTATGCAAGAAAATTTGCAAAGTTGTGGTCAACGGATTTCTATTGTTGGCACTACAGGATCTGGGAAAACGACATTAGCAAGACAAGTTTCTCAGCGACTCCAGATTCCCCATATTGAGTTAGATGAACTACATTGGGAGCCAAATTGGATTGAGGCTTCGACACAAGTGTTTAACGATCGCGTTTTGGAAGCTTTGAAAGGCGATCGCTGGGTTGTCGATGGTAATTACAGCAAAATCCGAGATGTTATTTGGAGCCAAGCGGACACAGTTGTGTTTCTAGATTATCCATTTTGGCTAGTGATGGGGCGGCTGTTGCGGCGAACTCTGAGGCGATCGTTGAAACAAGAAGAACTTTGGAATGGCAATCGGGAAAGTATCTACAAATCTTTTTTTAGTCAGGATTCTATTTTAATATGGATGTTAAAAACCTATTCTAAAAATCGCAAAAAGTATTCTGCATTATTGCAGCAATTAGAATACAAACATCTATCCATTATCCATTTACAATCTCCTCAATTGACAAAAACATGGTTACTGAGTTTGTAAGTTAAACCTAAGAAAGTAGAAATAGCGCTTCAAACCTCTTCTACTTTTTTTAAATATGGTTATAGCTATAGGTAACTTGCGAGTCATGATGAAGACTAAAGATAAAGATTTTGGCAAAATGGTAATTAAGATTGTTTAGAAGCTTGTAAGTCGTTAATCTGTATATTTTGACTACGGATACGGCGCGAGAGCAAGCGAATAATGTTTACAGCGATGTCGGGAGTTTCATCGATTGCTTCGTACAGTTGTTGCTGCGTTAGTACTAGACAATCGCAACCAGCGATCGTGGTCACCGAAGCAGATCGCGGTTCGGCATCAAATAGCGACATTTCGCCAAAACAAGTTCCTTTCTCTAAAATCGCTAAATCTTTATCCCTCAAATGCACCCGAACTTTTCCTGCTACTACAACATATAGCGATCGCCCCTCTTGACCTTGAGCAAAAATCGTTTTGCCCGCTGGAAATGACACTTCATTCATAATCGAAGCTAGGCGAACCAAAAAGTCATCGCGCAACTCCTTAAAGATCGGAACTCCGCGCACCAATAACAACCGATCAATACTGGTTAGCATGGCTCAAGATTCCCCATTTGGTTTGCCGCCCATTTTGGCTTTAATTTCCGTGTTTGGTACTTTACTTTCATGGGAATTATCACCTGAATTTAGGGTGTTTTTCTGATTATTTTGAAAGTAATAAGAAATTGCGCGAGCTTGAGCTAGCACCAAAGAATCACGATCCTTCAATAAATGCGGCAAAATTTTAATTAGCGATCGCGGTGAAGCAACTTGCAAATAAGAAATTACCGCCTCTCTAACAAAACCTGTCGAATGTTCTAGGCATTTTAACATTGCATCCGCAGGCAAGCTCCAGCATTGAGTTCGGGCTACGTGAAAGCAACAAGCTAATGACCAATCTGAAAAACAATAGCGCAAATCGACAAGTTGCTGCAAGCGATCGCTTGGTAACAATTTTTTGTAAGGATGGATGGTTGCTAGAATACTCAACTTATCGGCGATTGAGCGATTATCTACCACTGCTAGTAAAACTTGCTTAATACTCAGATCAACAGTATTGTCCAAAATTTCCATGCCACGCGCCAGACTACTCTTAGAACCAGACAAAATATTAAAGGCAGCCGCCTGAATTGCGGATGGTGAGTAAAGTAATTTCATCATCAGAAAAATTCGCTCCAAGCAATCGATCGCCTCATTCTGGAGAGACTCTAATAGTAATTCCGCTTCTATTGTGGAAACTTCAGCCAAGGATATATCCTCAACTCCCGCCCAAGCCTCACTCATAACCCCCAGTTCTTGAATCACCATTTTTTCAATTCCACTCCGCCCTATCAGCTCAAGGATGATTTCAATACCATGCTCTTGAGGA
>JAYVVP010000237.1:0-10684 GCA_043786935.1 Pseudanabaena sp.
TCACCACGAACTAAACGCGCTAACGTGTCTGTACCATTGGGTTGAAAGTCGATCAGATGAGCGGAGCTATTAAATACATTGGCGATCGCATCCCCATCCTCTTCGATTAGTTCTAGCTTTACCCAGTTTTTGCCTTGCTTAAAGCCTTGGAGATAGATTGGCTCCCAGCGATCAAAAGTGAAACTTTGACCATTGACTGTGGCACGAATTTGCCAATCATTGATCGCGTTATCTTCCTTGGCTAGCAAATGCAAAGGGGTATTTTGTAGATAAAAATCGAGCAAAATTGGTTCAGCCCCATAGGTTCCCACAGGACGACTATAGGTAAGCAAAGGCGTTTTTGCTTCGGGACTATTTTCATTAGTCTTAGTCAAAACATTAAAAGTAACCTGTGCATATGCGCCTTGATTTTTAAAGCTTTCATGCCAAGGACGGGAGGCAAAAGCACGAATTGTATGGGTTCCGACGCTAAGGTTTTCAAATGTTGCAGGTTGGCTAAGATCGTATAAAGCTTTATATTCTTGATTATCTAAAGTCACATGAATATGTGGACCTAAGCCAAAATCAGCATTTTTGAAGATTGGTAAATTTTTAACATCAAATTTCACGGCAACTTTAGTATCGTTTAGTACCTCTTCAGCTTTAGGACTAACGATACTGACCTGCGGCTCGTAGCGATCAAGCAGACTGCTCAGCCGTTGAATTTCAGTAGGTGATGAAACTTCAATGATGTTAGTCGTTTCAAGTTTTTTGGCGGCGGCTTTACTATCTATTTTGCTGTTGCCGCAAGCTGTGAGGTAAAAGCACAGGGCGATCGCCATTGTCAAACTAAAGAACTTTCGCCAATGGATATTGTGCCAATAAGATTTAACTCGCGAAGTTTTTGGCTTGCCTTCGGGTTGGTTAGAGTTTGCGATCGCGCTCATAAAAACTATGCTCAACTCACATTACAAAGGCAAATATACCGAAAAATGACCGCATTACTTCTAAAGAAACCCATAATTTATCAAGCAATTTACAAAAAGTATCAAACAAAAAGTATCAAAACTGATTTTGTGGCTGTCTTACCTAGAGTCTTACCTAAAGTACTCACAAACACAAAATCGCCCAAAATCGCCCGAAATCGTTTTATGCTAAAACTTGCATTCTCCTATAACAAAAAATATTTTCGTAAATGCAAGTACGCCGTCAATCTAAAAGTGCTAGCAGTAAAGGCTATACGATCGCCGCACCGACTGACACTCCCCAAAATATTTTAGAAAAAATCGTTTGGCATAAGGAGCAAGAAGTTGCGGAGATGTATGCCAATGAGTCGATTGAGTCAGTCAAAGCTAAATTAGCCAATGCTAGTCCGCCGCGAGATTTTTATGGCAGCTTGCAAAATTCTCGCGCTACACCAGCGCTAATTGCCGAAATCAAAAAAGCCTCTCCTAGTAAAGGCGTATTTCGTGAAGATTTCGATCCTGTAGCGATCGCCCAAGCATATGAACAAGGCGGTGCAAGTTGTCTTTCAGTATTGACTGACGTAAAGTTCTTTCAAGGCAGCTTTGTTAATCTGCAATTAGTCCGTCAAGTAGTTAAACTACCGCTTTTATGCAAAGAATTTATTATTGATCCTTATCAAATATATTTGGGGCGATCGCATGGTGCTGATGCAGTTTTATTAATTGCTGCAATTCTTACTAATGCC
The DNA here is from genome assembly GCA_043786935.1 of Pseudanabaena sp. Classification (GTDB taxonomy): domain Bacteria; phylum Cyanobacteriota; class Cyanobacteriia; order Pseudanabaenales; family Pseudanabaenaceae; genus Pseudanabaena. The sequence goes on from JAYVVP010000237.1 coordinate 1,691, forward strand.
GAGTTAGCAGAGTTACAAGCATTAATCCACCAATTAGGAATGACAGCGTTAGTAGAAGTACATACTCAAGCCGAACTAGATCGGGTTTTACAAATCCCTGATGTGCATCTGATTGGTATTAATAATCGGGATTTAGAAACCTTTGTGGTGGAGCTTGAACAGACTAAGATTCTGATAGATGAATTAGATCCAGCAATCAGAGCAAAATATTTGTGGGTAAGTGAATCTGGTATTTTTACTCCACAAGATTTAGACTTTGTACAAGGCTGTGGCGTAAGTGCAGTTTTAGTCGGAGAATCATTAATCAAACAGCAAAATATTAAAGAAGCCGTCAAAAATTTGCTAGGAAATTAAACATATAGCAATCTCCAAAGGTACACCTATTTTCCCTTGGAATTAACCTATTAGTTATTAGAATTAGGAACTGCTGTAAACGTAATGCTAACCCTACGATCAATATTTCAAAAGTTTTTACTGCCTCTTATTCGCATTGTTGCTTTTGCTTATATTGGTCTGGCAATTGTGTTGTACATCGGGCAGTCAAACCTAGTTTTTATGCCTAGTAAAGATATATTAGAAACTCCTAAAACGGTTGGCTTAAACTTTGAAGATATTCAGCTTACAGCCAGAGATAATGTCAATCTAGCAGCTTGGTTTGTCCCAGCCAAAGATAACGATTCTATTGGCAAAGGTGTAATTTTATTTTGTCATGGTAATGGCGGCAATATTGGCAGTCGCGTCAGTTATTTACCGATTTTTAGAGAGCTAGGACTTGCCACCTTCCTGTTTGACTATCGTGGCTATGGTAAGAGCGAAGGTCAACCTAGCGAAGAAGGAACCTATGCTGATGTCGAAGCTGCGTGGCAATATCTCACTCAACAGCGAAAAATACCACCCAAAAAAATTATTATCTATGGTGAATCGCTAGGCGGAGCGATCGCCTCTTATATGGCTCAAAACTCCTCTCAAAACAGCGCTCAGAAAAATGTGCGGCAAGAGATTAAAAATACCGCAGGCGGTCTAATTCTTGCCTCAACATTTACCTCAATTAATGATCGCGCATCTGAGCTTTACCCATTTTTGCCCATTCGTTGGATTTCGCGGTTTTCTTTCAACTCGATTGCTCGCTTACCCACTATCAAAATTCCTGTCTTGATCATTCACAGCACTGATGATGAGATCATTCCGTTTAGTCATGGCGATCGCAACTTTCAAGCAGCCAATGAGCCTAAAAGACTAATTAAACTAAGCGGCGATCATAATAGTGGCTTTTTGGACTCTCTCAAAATCTACCGCACAGCGCTTAACGAGTTTATCCAAAGGTTATAGTGTGAAGAAAGCGTGAAGACCTGCATTATCCATGTAGCCACGACTTACATTAAGTAGCGAACTAATTTCCAATCACTAATCATCAAAAATATCTGTGCTACTAGGTTTTGATCCAGGAAAACAAAAATGTGGTGTCGCTGTCATGGGCTTAGATCGCAAGCTACATTTTCAGGCAGTTATTCCTAGTCAAGAAGCGATCGCTAAAGTTGGTAATTTATTAAATAGCTATCCCATTTCGCTGATGGTGATGGGCGATCAGACTGCATCTAAACAATGGAAGACTGACTTACAATCCACATTTCCTGATTTGCGTATCATCACTGTAGACGAGCGTTTTAGTAGTGAAGAGGCACGTCAACGGTTTAAGCAACTTTATCCTGCTAAGGGTTTTATGAGATTAGTCCCTCAAGGAATGCGATCTCCTGATCGCCCAATCGATGACATCGTTGCCGTAATACTTATCGAACGATATCTCAGCCGCCTTATTAGCTCTTAAATTTAGCTCTTAAATAAAGAACATCTCGCTCTACGTGATTTTTCTGTAAAAGTTTTGTCAAGCTTCGTGAAGTAACGTTAAGGAAGCTTGAAGCAGGGGTGGGTAGAAATGATATCTTTGCACTTGATATCAAAAGCGTATACGCAATTTGGGAGAACATCTCAATGTCTGAAGAACAAACACAAGAAGAGCAAGTAGAGAAAGTAGAGAAAGTAGCAGCAACATTTACTGCTCCTAAGCCCACTGGCAAAACCCCAATTTGGGGCGGAAGCACTGGTGGTTTGCTCAACTCTGCCTTCACTGAAGAAAAGTACCTGATCTCTTGGAATAGCCCCAAGGAGCAAGTATTTGAAATGCCAACAGGCGGCGCTGCAACTATGGTCAACGGCGATAACTTGCTTTACTTAGCTAAGAAAGAGCAAGTTCTTGCTTTGGGCACACAGTTGCGTAAATTTAAGATCACCAATTATAAAATTTGGCGCGAATTTCCTAATGGCGACCAAGTTTATCTCCATCCTCTAGATGGTGTATTTCCTGAGAAAGTGAAAGCTGGTCGTGTTGCCGTTAGTAGCGTCAGCCGCAAGATCGGTGACAATCCTGAGCCTATAAGCGTTAAGTTTACTGGCAAGAATACTTTCGATGTCGTCTAATTAATAGCTTTTGCTATTAATATTGCTCTTATTTATTTTTCATTACTACAAAGGCTACTGCGATCGCAAGATTTCAGTAGCCTTTATTTTTAGCGGTTGCATTCAAAGCAAAACGAGGAATGAAAAACACCTATTTCTCTCTCCGTTTTTATATCCTTAGCAAAGATAGCGATCGCCATCTTTTTAAGTTTTATCAAATCTATCCTTAGTGGTATAGCTTATTAAGAAATATAAACTATTATTAAGAGAAGCAAAGACTCTTAGCTTTTAAGAGCTTTCAAAATACTAAGGAGATTACTGCAATGTCAGACACAACAACTACAGAGCCTAAATTTGGTTTTAACAACTTCGCTGAAACTTGGAACGGTCGTTTGGCAATGCTAGGCTTCGTTATCGGTTTAGCGACTGAGTTCCTAACTGGTCAAGGTATTCTTTCTCAAATCGGCTTGCAATAAGTTGCAGTTGATTTAACTAATTAATTGAAATTGAAAGTCTGTGTTCTTACATTGTGAGAACGCAGACTTTTTAGTTTTTACTGGTTTTGCTTTTTAAATATATAGCGACTTCTCTGAATGTTTAAGATTTTAGGGTTCAAGATTTTAAGTATTCTAAAATCTTCTCAAACAAATTAATTACTGCATCCTTTCCATTATCTCGGATAAAGATATCAAAATTTGGATGGGAATTTGCTTCAATCAGCCAGTAATTTTGGCGATCATCTAACGCAATATCTAAACCAACATAAGCGATCGGCATCTGCTGAAAAATTGGTTTAATAAATTCATTGATCGCCGCAGTAGTTTCGCGATCATTTACTTGTTTAGCGATCGCCCCTTCCCAATGTAAAGGACTAAGATTTCCTGTAAATTCTGCTTGTGAAAAATCTTTGTCATACAAAATCACTGGCTCATGATTTACGCACACGCAGCGATATTCTTTGACAATGTTGATCGATTCTTGGGCAAGCGCGATATAGTCATAACTTTTAGAATTAATATTAAATACTTGCTCTAGAGCAGTTCGGATTTGCTGAGGGTTACAGCACTTGAATACATTGTTACCGCCCGATCCGCGATTCCGTTTAATGATGACTGGCAAATCAAAGTTCTTCTCAATTTCTGCCATAATTTCATTGATAGAAGGAAATTCCAAATACTCTAAATATTTCTCGTTACAATCAGGAGAAACAAAAGAAAGAGTAAACGGCATCTTGACTGCATCTTGAAAGAGTTGATAAAAATATTGTTTATCTTTAAAAATCTCGGCAACAGATTGTGGTGTTAGAGGCGTTGAATAATTTGTAAAATAATAGTCGCGATCGCTTATCTTCACTTTAACTAAATTTCGATTAGGATGTAAAACCTCATAATTAATAGATAATTTTTTACACGCTTCCAATAACATTTTTACATTTGTTAACATAAAAGTTGTTTAATTCTATTTGTTAATTTAAATTTATTGCTATCACACTTTATCAGGATCAAATTTCAGATCCAATTTAAATTCAATTTAAGTTCAAGAGAGAAAAAACTTTTAGTGTGAAGTTTCCTTTATTAGAACACGGTTTATCAAGGCTTACAGTAACATACTGTAATATAGCTAAATGATATAGCATTAGTTTGTGTAACTATATTCATTCCAATTTATTAGTACAGTTTTAGTGCTTCGATTGTCTATAAATTTTTACTATCTATAGCAGTCCTAAATTATTTAAGAGAAGCTTCCAGTACGCTCAGATATTGGTATACGCTGGCTGAGCATAGTCGAAGCCAATATCCTCACCAATCATTTAGGATTGCTATACTAACTGTTAAAAAATAAATATTAAAGGACTACACGATATGTCTATGAAGTTTTTGGAGTTGTTAGAAACTAACGGGTTCATTCCGCATGGACATTGCTATCTTTGGCAAACTAATTTAGTAGCTTTGCATGTTTTAGGTGATGGATTGATTGCCTTAGCATACTTTTCTATTCCGCTTATGTTGTTCTACTTTGTCCACAAGCGCCAAGACACAAAAGTATTTGGCAAAGTATTATTACTGTTTGGAGCATTTATCGTCGCTTGTGGCACAACCCACATGATGGAGATTTTGACTCTTTGGTATCCAGTTTATTGGCTATCGGGATTAATTAAATCAATTACAGCGATTATATCTTTGTATACTGCATTTGAGATGGTTTCTCTAATTCCAGAAGTATTAGCAATGCCAAGTGCCGAACAGCTTATGCAGGCTAACCAAGCTTTGGAAAAGGAAATTCAAGAGCGGAGCATTACAGAAATCGCTTTGAGAGAGAGTGAAAAACGCTATCAAAGTCTTGTTTTAGAGCTAGAAGAAAGAGTAAAAATTAGAACATCAGAACTAGCACTTCAAAATGTCGCTTTAGAAACTGCGAGACGTGAAGCTGAATTAGCAAATCAAGCAAAAAGTAACTTCTTAGCAATGATGAGTCATGAGATTCGTACACCGATGAATGGAATCATTGGGATGACAAATTTGATGCTAGATACTCAACTTACAGACCGCCAGCGAGGTTTTGCGGAAATTGCTAGTACTTGCGGAGAGGGGCTTTTAAGGATTATTAATGACATTTTAGATTTCTCTAAAATTGAATCAGGGAAATTAGATTTAGAGGCGAATCCATTTGATTTATTGATATGTATCAAAAAAGTATTAGCTTTGTTTCATGTTAAAGCAGAAGAGAAAAACGTTGAATTGAGTTTCAATATTGCCTCTATTGTACCAACTATAATCGTTGGCGACATAACTCGAATTCGCCAAATCTTAGTCAATTTAGTTGGTAATGCAATTAAATTTGCTGCTAATGGAAAAGTTCATCTAAGTGTAAATGCTTCTACTGTATCTAATGAATTATCGGACACAAATTCTCAGCATCAAAATGCAGACCAAAAATATGAACTTTTATTCTCTGTTAGTGATTCAGGGATTGGCATTCCTAAAGATCGGATAGAGCAATTATTTCAGGCTTTTACTCAAGTTGAACTTTCGACAAGTCGTACTTATGGAGGTACGGGGCTAGGATTAGCAATCTGCAAAAAAATATCAAATATTATGGGTGGAACAGTTTGGGTAGAGAGTTTTGGAGCTTTAGGCGGCATTCCTCACGCTAGATGGTTAGAGCAGTATCAAGCAGAAGTCATAGGAAGTACATCAGGTTCGACCTTCTATTTCACTATAATTGTGCCATCAGCAACTCTAGAATCTTTTCAGGAATCACAAAAATCTATTGCTAACTCTAATAATTTAGTTCCTAATCTAGAAGTGCTTTCCTCCAACCTAGCTCAACGTTTCCCTCTAAACATTTTGGTTGCTGAAGATAATCCTTTTAATCAGCAATTGCTGAAGTTGATGCTAGATAAATTTGGTTATGGTTGTGATATTGTCGGTAATGGAGTTAAAGTTATTGAAACAATTAGTCGCAGTCATTACGATCTCATCTTAATGGATATCCAAATGCCTGAAATGGGAGGGATCGAAGCGACAAAAACGATTCGTGATTTAGAGAAAAATTCTTCTCGACACATAAGAATTATTGCAGTTACAGCAGGTGCGATGCAAGGCGATCGCCAAAATTTCCTTGAAGCTGGTATGGATGACTATATTTCCAAACCAGTTCGGATTAACGAGTTGGTTCAAGCTTTGTTAAAGGGTCAATTTCCAGATTATGGACAAAATAATCCGTCTGAAAGCGTAATAGAAATTGAACCAGTTGCAATTGATATGCAAGTTTTTCATGAATTAGAAAAGATGAGCGGCGCTCACAAAAAATCATCTTCTATAATTGTGCGTTTAATTGATAATTATGTAAAAAGCTTGTCAGAGTTTCGATCAATGATAACTAATGGAATTAAAAATCAAGATGCTCATGCGCTGAAGATGGCAAGTCATTCGCTCAAGTCTTCGAGTGGTTATTTAGGCGCGCTCAATCTAGCCAATATTTGTAAGAATATTGAAAAGAAAATCGTTGATGGGCAGATTGCTTGCGATCTTAAAGATCTGTTATTGCTAGAAAGTCAGCTTATTCACGAGTGCGATCGCGTCAAGTTAGCCTTAGAAAAAAAGAAGCAAGCGACTTTGCATAATTAGAAAAATCTCTATGTTTAGAGTAAGTGTGTTTAGATAAGTGCTGCCTTTAACTGAGATTTAGCAGCTTCTAGCGCTTCGGGTAATTTACTGGGATCTTTGCCGCCTGCTTGAGCAAGGTTAGGACGACCACCACCACCACCACCGCAGATTTTGGCGATCGCGCCGATAAATTTGCCTGCTTGCAAGCCTTTAGCATTTACTTCTTTACTAAATGCAGCTACGAGCGTAACTTTGCCATCATCAGTAAAAGAACCAAGCACAACTGCACTTTTTCCTAACTTTGCAGCTAGCTTTTCGGCAGCAGCTTTGAGAGCTTCCGCTTCAATATTGACAAGTTCGGCAACGAGAATCTGGAACTCACCAGCAGATTCGGCTTCAACAAGAAGGCTATCAGCTTTAACTAGAGCTAGTTGTTGCTTTAGGATTTCAACTTCTTTTTGTGAGTTTTTTAACTCATTTTGCAAACCTGTAATCCGATCGCTGATTTCTTCGGGTTTGATTTTAAAGCGATCGCTTAAATCTTTGGTGATATTGTCGCGCACCGTTAAATATTCCAGTACCGCCTGTCCTGCGATCGCTTCGATGCGACGTACCCCTGATGCAACACCTGCTTCGGAAATGATCTTAAACAAGCCGATTTCACTAGTGTTCTTTACATGTGTACCGCCGCAGAGTTCCATCGATACATTAGGAATATCGATTACACGCACTTCTGCGCCATATTTTTCGCCAAACATAGCGATCGCACCTTTAGCTTTTGCTTCCGCGATGGGTACTACTTCGATTACAGAGTCATGAGCTTCGGCAATCCAGTTATTGATTTGCAGTTCGATTTGCTGGATCTCTTCAGTTGTAACACTGCGATTGAGATTGAAATCAAAACGGAGGCGATCGCTATCAACTAATGAACCTGCTTGAGAAATATTAGGATCAACAATTTTCTTGAGCGCAGCTTGTAGTAGATGAGTTGCCGTGTGATGTGCTTGACTACGACGACGCTCTGACACAGCGATTTGAGCATTAACCGTATCCATGACTGCAATTTCACCGCGTTCGACTTGTCCGATGTGGATAAACAAATCAGACTGTTTTTGAACATCACTAATCTTGGCGATCGCTTCCCCAATTGCCAGATAGCCTATATCACCAACCTGACCACCCGATTCAGCATAGAAGGGCGTGCGATCTAGCACTATTTGAATTTTATTGCCAGCGATCGCAGTTTTTACAAGCGCTCCATTTACCAAAATTGCTTTTATGGTTGCATTGCTGCTGAGTTCTGTATAGCCCAAAAATTCAGTTTTACTAATTTCCTTAGCGATATTTGCCCAGTTATCTTTTGCCATCAAATCAATATCTTCGTGAGCAGCTTGCGATCGCTCTTGTTGCTTTTTCATCTCTGCTTCAAAGCCTCTCGCATCCACTGTAAAGCCTTGCTCTTCGGCAATCTCTTGAGTTAGCTCTAGAGGGAACCCATAAGTATCATAGAGATTAAAAGCATCCACACCTGAAATCGTTCTACTATCCACCACGTTAGATTTGGTGAGAATTTCTTCTAGCAATTTCTCGCCACGTTCTAATGTTTGCAAGAAACGAACTTCTTCAAGTTGAATTTCCTCTTTAATTACTTGCGCTCTTTCGCGGGTATTAGGATAAACCGATTCAGAAAGAGCGATCGCTACTTCTGCAACCTCTGAGGCAAATGTACCTGAGATGCCAATTAGTCGCCCATGACGCACTACTCTACGCAAGAGACGACGCATTATATAGCCACGTCCAACATTAGACGCGTTGATACCATCGGCAATCATATGCACAACTGAACGGACATGGTCGCCAATTACTTTCAGCGAAGTCTTCACCTTCTCATCGCTCTGGTGATAGTCAATCCCTGCAATATCAGCAGCTTTTTTGATGATTGGGAAAATTAAATCTGTCTCATAGTTATTAGGAACGCTCTGCAAGACTTGCGCCATCCGCTCCAATCCCAAGCCCGTATCAATATTTTGCTTTTTTAGAGGTGTGAGATTACCATCAGCATCGCGATTTAGTTCCATGAAAACAAGGTTGTAAATCTCTAGGAAGCGCGAATCATCTTCTAAATCAATCGCATCGTCGCCCAATTCAGGATGAAAGTCATAATAGATTTCCGAGCAAGGTCCACATGGACCCGTCGCCCCTGAAGCCCAAAAATTATCGTCGCCCATGCGCTGAATCCGATGAGCAGGAATGCCAATCGCATCACGCCAAATTGCAAAGGCATCTTCATCGGTATGATATACGCTGACAAATAAATGATCAGGCGACAGTTGAAAAACTTTGGTGACAAGTTCCCATCCCCAAGCGATCGCTTCTTTTTTAAAATAATCCCCAAAGCTGAAATTCCCTAACATTTCAAAAAATGTATGAT
>JAYVVP010000238.1:0-3843 GCA_043786935.1 Pseudanabaena sp.
CCCCCACCTCAGTTTGAGAGAGTACAAAGTCAAGAAACCGCAGATTCACCTTCGCGAGTAAAACACCATCAACTTCATCCTTTTCGTTGCGAATTGGGACAGCGATCGTTGTTACTAAGCGCTGAATTTTGGAGTCAATAGAGACCGTATCCACAGAGTCTTCATTCTGCTTAAACGCACGAATAAATAATGGAGAAGTGGCAAGGTTTCCTATTTTTACATCTCCATAAGGAGATACGACAGCAACAGACTCACCTTGACGATTGACGATCGCGACAACTTCGTAGGCATCATTATGCCGAATCAAGCCTTCGATTAGGGTTTGCTGCGTTTCTACGGGCAAACTGCTCAATCCTCGTACCCTAGCCAAATAACCGAGTTTGCGTTGCAGATCGTCTATATAAGTGTTGATCTGTTCGGCAGCCGTTTGCGATCGCGCCTGTTGTAAACGATTTGACTGCTTGAGTTGGGTGCGAAAGCTTGAGTAAATCAGAACTCCCCCCGTACTCAGCAAACTGACCGCAACCAAAATCACCAGACCATAACGGAGTTGGTTGGCAATCGAAACTCGAATCGAACGTAAAGGATTTTTCCAAATAACCATACTCATCCGTTAAAGTCCAACATCAAGCTTTCCAATCAGAATATCGTTGCGAACCTTGTTAAACCTTTTCTCTTGCTCTGGAGTCAGAGAACCACGAAAGGGAGCAAATCGCAGCGCTTTTTCTTTTAGACCAAATTTATAGAGTTTTCCTTCCCAGCGACCTCGTTGGGCTAAATCCGCCGTGTTTGTTACGAGTGTAGATACATCTGAAATCATACTGGTAACAACCTTATCTGGTGCAGCATAGTATTGATCTTTGGTCCAGCCGATCGCAAACACATTAGGTCGACTGGCTACAGCTTTAATCACTTCCTCATTGTGATCTAAATTAATAACGATGAGGTCAGCACCCGCAGCGATTTGCTTGAGCGCTACTTTAGAAGCTTTATCGGTATCTGTCCATGTATATAAAAACTCGACAATCACTTCGGCTTTGGGGTTTGCTGCCTTAGCGCCTTGTTCTAAAAATCCTGCTTCTTCTTTATTGGCGGGATAGGGAAATCCTGTTAGGTAAGCAATGCGATTGGTTTTGGTCTTTAGCCCTGCGGCAAAACCCGCTAAATAGCCCGATTCATTCACCCGTGAGACTACTGCTCCTAAATTGCGATTATTGCCAGGATGCCCAGTCGTAATCGCAAATTTTGTGCGCGGAAATTCCTTTGCCGATGCTTCAGCTGCCGCAATAAACTCACCACCATGAAAGATAATGAAGTCAAAGTTTTGCTTGGCAAATCCTCTGGCTGTGGCAAGTGCATCGCGATCCGCGATCTTGGGGGCAAATTCAACCGTGGCTTTATATCGTTTTTCCAGCACCTTCAGACCTTCATAGCCGGCTTGACTCCAACTATGGTCGTCAATGGCATTTGGTAAAATGATCGCGGCACGAAACTGATTGCCTGTATCTGTACTGGCTTTTTCCGCAATTTCATCATCTGCCCACATGCAATTTGTTAGCAATACGGCGATCAGCGCCGCAAGCGCGAGGATGATTTGAGAAGCCCTAATCTGCATGCGCCCTCCTTACCAAACTGGTAGTACAGTAGCACCTCACCGATCACAAATCTAAACAATATGTTCATTATGTTTTTCTATCGTTCGTCTAAATCACGTTAATAATAAGTTGATTGGTTTGCCCCTAAAGTGCTTCTTGAAAACCTACCATTTTTTAGTTTTTCAGTACTGCGATCACTGAAAATGTTAAGATATTAATATAAATTTACAATTCGTCAAGCCTAATTTTTATTGGCTTATTTCAGATGGCTAAATGTGTAATTAATCGCCGAGCCGAGTTTTCTGCTAGTCATCGTTATTGGCTGCCCGAAATCTCAGCCGAAGAAAATCATGCCAGATTTGGCGCATGTACTAATTTTCCACCTCACGGTCATAACTATGTGATTTATGTGGGGATGCAAGGAGAGATTGACAGTACTGGCATGGTGCTCAACCTCTCAGATGTCAAGCACACGATCGCTAGTGAAGTTACTACTCAACTAAATTTTTCTTATCTCAACCAAGCCTGGGAAGAGTTTCAACAAACTTTACCAACTACTGAAAATATTGCTCGCGTGATTTGGCAGCGTTTAGAATCGCACTTGCCATTGATCAATATTCGCTTATACGAACATCCTCAACTCTGGGCTGATTATCAAGGTAACGATATGCAAGTACATTTAACGATTAGCACTCATTTTTCAGCCGCCCATCGCCTTGCTCTAGACGCACTTTCGCTAGAAGAGAATACCGCTATTTACGGCAAATGCGCTCGAGTGAATGGACATGGTCACAATTATCATTTAGAAGTAGCGATCGCTGGTGAAATCGATCCGCGCACTGGCATGATTGCTGATCTAAGCGATTTTCAAAAAGCTCTCGATCAATATGTTCTAGACCCAATGGATCATACTTTTCTGAACAAAGATATCCCTTACTTCGCTGAAGTTGTGCCAACAGCTGAAAACATTGCTGTCTACATCCAAAAGGTTCTCACTCAACCAATTCGCGATATTGGCGCAAAACTGCACAGCATTAAACTTATCGAAAGTCCAAATAACTCCTGTGAAGTTTATGGAGAATACCAACTTTCTGAAATCGAACATTCATTAGAAGAAGTTCTATCTAAAGCCGCTTAATCCAGATAGGGGGCGCAAACGCAGCTTATTTTACTAAAATAATAAGCTTATGACTTTACAGCCTAAACAACGTCCCAAAGCGCAGGATGCGGTGAGTAGTGTTTCAAACTTGTTGGAAAGTAAATAAAAGTTGTAACGTAGAAAAAATAGCTGGCTTGGTTTTGCCGTTTTTATTAGATTCCCTTATTCAAAAAGTTTGAAACACTACCGAAATTCGCACTCTCAACGGTCACACCAGCTTAGTTGATTCCGTTGCCCTTAGTCCTAATGGTAAAGCGATCTCTGGTTGCAGTTGGGATACTACTATTCGGGTATGGGATTTAATTTCTGGAAAACTACGTTGGGAATTTATCGGATACTCAGCGCGAATTCTATCCTTTGCGATTAGTCCCGATGGACGAATCTTAGTTAGTGGTAGCCTCGATACCCGTATCAAAGTTTGGGATCTAGAAACAGGTAAAGCAATTCGGACTTTAGAAGGACATTGGGGCTGGGTCAAGTCTTTGATCATTAGTCGAGATGGTAAAACTCTGATCAGTGCCAGTTATAAGGAAATACGAATTTGGAATTTAGAAAGAGGTGAACCTATTCAAATTCTCAATGGGCATTTCAATCTGATTAATGCAATCGCGCTCAGTCAAGATGGACAAACCTTGATCAGTGGTGGCGAAGACGGCAACATTCACATATGGAGAATTCCATAAAAAAGGGACGTGCAAAGCACGCCCACCTTTTAACTAAGCTGCAATAGTTGCAGCACGTCCCCCCCATTTTTGACTAAGCTGCAACTGCTTTAAGTTGTTTTTTGCGTTTTGCAGCACGCCATCCACCAAAAGCACCTGTCGCGAGAATACCAGCGATCGCAGGAGGTACAGGTACAGGTCTGACATTGCCTTTGATTGCAACTGAGTCATTAATACACTCTAAAAATAAAGAACCTAGAAAATCACCACTGTAACTAGATGGAAGATCGAATTTAAAGCCAAATTTATTAGGATTAGTAGAACCATTTGGTGCTTGTATACCAGGAAGACTATCTAGTTCGGCAACAGAGAGTTGAGTCACCTCACCAATTTTTGATGAATATTTACCAATTTCATTAGGAACAGG
>JAYVVP010000239.1:0-3840 GCA_043786935.1 Pseudanabaena sp.
TTTTGTTGTCTGATCGCAAATATGCTCTGACTTTAGATGAAAAATTTACGGCGGACTTGATAAACTTTCCTAGCTTTACCGCCACAGTTGGCAAAAAACCATCCGATATTCCCTACGATAAATAATGTAAATAGTCAGATCGTGTAGTTTGTGACTTAAAGCTATGACAGTTGCGTTAAACTAAAAAGCTTAGTCTCTATAATATGTAGTTGCTTTACGATGGAGTCACTGTTTTCTACTCAAGGCATCATGGTTATGCTGCTTGGTGCATACGCTGTTGCCATGTGGATGTTCCTCACCAGCGCACCTAAAGTACATACGATCATGGTTTCCAATCTTGATCAGGCGCGATATTTTTATGAAGGCGAGTTAAAACTAACGATCGCTGATGTACCGCTACATTATTACTATGGCTATGAATATGGCATGGGCGCACCTGCCGATCCTATTTATATACCAGCCGAAGCAAGACGAGCTAAGTCGAAGTATTCAGCGGATATGGAGGGCGCATGGTATCAGCTAAAGAAAAATGTGCAATTGCATATTGTCCCTGGTGCAAATGCCACAGATAGCGATCGCGGACGACATATTTGCTTTAACCGTGACTGTGTTGAGCAACTCTTGTTGCAGATTCAAGTACGCGGCATCAAACACAAAGTTCGTAGCGAAAAGCCTCTAAACTTTTTGGTCAAAGATCCTGATGGACAAGTGATTGAAATAGCTGAAGTTCTTAGCTAATCAAAAAAGGGGGCTTGCATTGCAAGCCCCCTTTTTTGATCTTGTGACCTAAATAACGTTTAGAGCGATCGCTAGTGTCCACAGTCCACAATAAGTATTCAAATAGTGGAATGAAAAACCTTTAAAAATTTTTGTCCAAAGTCAGATCCCATACTTTGCCAAAATTTCCTCTTGTGTTAAGACTTTGACTATGGAAAGGGAAGCTATTCAAATAAGGCGATCGCAGTATAATTTAAGAATGGGTGTCAAAATCCTCGATCTTGCATCTCTAGAAGGCTTTTCAGGATACTATCGAATTAAATTTGATTATAACTACCGTATTGGAGTTTTCTGGGATGGTGAATTTATTCAAATTCTCAAAACAGAACAGAAGCAGCCTAGGGAAAATTGCGTGCAGCGTAAGCATTTAGGTGAGAATGGGAATAAGAGAGACGGAAGAAGGATCAATTAAAGCTTGACGAAAAAATCGATGACAGACCAGTACGTTTGTCTGGCAACAAATCCAGTAGTTGACGAAAAAATTCTGCAATTGTGTTGAACGACCCCTTTTGTTTCAAAGCTCCTGCCCTAAATGAACCATGATTATCCTGATGTCATTAACAATATCCCTATATCAACGGTCTGACTAGCTTGCTTTCATAATGAGAATTGCTGCACTCTTGCTGACGACAAAACTATTTGTCCGTTTCAATAAGTTTCCCAATCTCTATAACTATTAATTATGTTTGGCGATCGCTACAACCACCATGTTTATTTAGGATTTATTCAAACAGAGGAGGCTTTCAAACGCACAGAATAAGTGTTGTCACTCGCAAAAACATAAAATATAGCGAAAATCGTTTTTCAAATTAGCTTATCTAAATGAAGGAAATTTTTTATGTCAGGAAATTTGAACGGTAAAGTTGCCTTAGTAACTGGGGCATCGAGAGGAATAGGCAGAGGTATTGCCATTGCCTTGGGTCAGGCTGGTGCGTTGGTTTATATTACGGGACGCAGTTTTAATGCCGAAAATACTACAGAACCTTTTGCTGGTGGATTAGTAGAGACCAAAAGCGCCATAGAAAAAGCGGGAGGAATCTGTATTGCTGTTCCTACCGATCATAGCGATGATGAACAAGTTAAATCTCTATTTGACCAAATTAATAGCGAACAAAACGGACAATTAGATCTCTTAGTTAACAATGCTTATGGCGGATTGCGATCGCTTAGAGAAGCCAATGGCAAACCTTTTTGGGAAGCTGATACCAGCCTTTGGGATGCTTGCAATCAAGTCGGTTTGCGAAGTCACTATATAGCAAGTCATTTTGCCGCGAAGATGATGATCCAACGCAAGCAAGGTTTGATTATTACAATATCTTCTTGGGGTGGATTAGCGCCAATCTTTGGAGTAGCTTATGGAACTGGTAAATCTGCATGCGATCGCCTTGCCGCCGATATGGCAGTCGAACTCAAGCCTTTTAATGTTGCCTCAATCTCATTTTGGCCAGGTATTGTCGGAACAGAACATTTCCACCAGTTGCTTGAAGAAAATCTTGAAGGAACCGAGAAAAATCTTGGCTTTAAAGCGATCGCAGATAAATTTAATTGGGAGACTCCTTTATTTGTTGGCAGAGTAATTGCAGCCTTGTGTACCGATGATTACCTGATGCAACGAACTGGGAAAGTTCAAATTGGGGCAGAACTAGCGTCTCGTTATGGAGTAGTTGATGAACATGGGTATCTTCCTGCTTCTTTACGCTCCCTAAAGTTTTTATTGCCAATGGGTTTACCAAAACTCAAAGCCCAAACTAAATTCATTCCAGATATTCGAGTACCTTGGTGGATAATGCTTATGGCTGTTCTTAATTCCCCGAAAATTTGAATATATTCTACTAAAAGGTAATTTGAATCGAGCAAGAGACTTGTGGAGTTAATGCGATCGCCAATCACTAATTTCTAAGAACTTACTAGTAAAACCGACTATTTCTAATTGCCTAATCTCCTATATAAACTGACAACTTTAGCGATCGCGTCAGTTCGGTAAATCAGCTTATAGATGGAAGGGAAAGTTTCAACTAACTGCTATAGTTCAAAAAGTTGAGTTCTATTAGCTCATTTTTAGAACGCATCTAAATTAATGAATTGTAGCCCTTTGGCTAAGCAAGTGTGCATGAGCAGACTTTCATCTTACCCCTCCACCATACTTTCAACTTCAAATTAATAGGAAAATGACAGAGATGAATACTCGACTCATCATCAACCCCACTGCTGGCCCTGCTGACAAACCTGATCTGTTAACTGAAATTGTCGACGCTTTGCAAAGTCAAGGGCTTGAAGCTGGACTCTGCACGACTACTCCCGATGAAGATGGTGAGGAGCTTGCTGCTGAGGCTGCTAAAGCAGGCGTTGAACTTGTGATTGTAGCGGGAGGCGATGGCACGATTGAAGCCGTAGCGCGAGGATTAATGCATACTCAAACTGTGTTAGGTATTATTCCGTTAGGAACACGCAATAATATTGCCGCTAGCTTAGATATTCCCAGCGATTTAGCTCAAGCTATCCAGACCATAGTAAAGGGAAAGCGTGGTCGATATGATATGGGCAAGGCAAACAATCATTACTTTGTGGAAGTGGTAGGCGTGGGTCTAGAAGCAACCCTCTTTCCTTGTGGAGATGAAGTCAAAAAAGGAATCAAGAAAAATTATTGGGCTGCTTTTAAAAGTGTCTTCTCAGGTATCCAAACTTTTTTGCAGTTCAAACAGCACCGCTTGGTGTTGCGCTTTGACGACGGACGGATGCACCGTTTACGAACCTTGCAAGTCAACATCTGCAACAGTCCTCGCTATGGGGTGCAATTTGCTTTAGCGCCTGACGCAAAAATGAATGATGGCAAGCTGGACGTAGTGTATATTGATAACCCCTCTAAATGGGATCATCTGCGTCACTTCTTTAAAGCTATGCGGGGTGAACGATTGCCTCATGAACGGCTCAATACTCATCGAGCCGCTAAGATTGAGATTAGAAGCCGTCCACCGTTAGAAGTTCATGCAGATGGACAATATCTAGGCGTTACTCCAATCACGGTTGAAGTGATCCCAGAAGCCCTTTGGATCTGCGTACCTA
>JAYVVP010000240.1:0-26405 GCA_043786935.1 Pseudanabaena sp.
CAGATTGGTAAAGAGCGAAATATGGATCGTTGATAGCTAGATCACCAATTACTGCATTTTGGGTGTTATCAGCATATTGTTTCAGACTAGAGAAGCCACTATTGCTACCCGCGACAGCCTTACCTGTAACACCAGTGTAAACTCCTGTAGTAGGAGCACTAGAGTCATTAGTAGCAGAAAACCGAATCCCAATCATCGAGCCTTGTGCTGTGGCATAATTGTTACCAGCCTTACCATGATTAAAGTCTAGAAATAGGTCACCCCAACCAATATTGTTGTTGGTCGTATTTGCATGAGGAATGCCAGTCAGCGGCATACTAGCGTTAATTCCTACAAAAAGTGTGTTGTTAACTTGCTTAATGCCAGTACCGTAAATATCATAGTTACTGGTTTGGCTAAGATTCCCTCCATCCTGTCCATCGTAGGAGTAGTCATCGCGAGCATAGTTCCATCCATTAATAAGGCTGCCAGCTTGGGCAGGAAGAGCTGTAGCGATCGCCCCCAGCGAGATAATTACAGATGCGGCTATTTTTTGAATAACTGAAATTTTCATTTCTTCTTTCTTTTAACTAATTGAAAATTAAACTTAAAAAATTGGATTTCCTAACCCGTTGTATTCATAATGAACTTATTAATTCGATTTGTCAGCGAGTTAAAGTTATCAGAAAGTTATTTTTACTACTTTCTTACAGTTATCAAATAGTTATTAAAGTATTTTTACTGAATTAAAGCTAATTTTTTTATTAAAATATCGTTTGTAATATCTTTAAATAAAAATATAGTGATTCAGCTAATTTGAAATCGCTGTAAGCAGTTTTTCACCCTTAATTGCTTCGTAATTTTTGAATTTGCTGATCGCTTTGTTGCGCCCATTGAGTATTTTTCTGTTGGTTAAAATAGGCTTGTGCCTGAATAAAAGATTGAAGTGCTTCCTGTTTCTGACCCATCTTCACTTGCGCTACACCAAGCGTATAAAATCCTTCGGCGTAATCTTTCCGAAATTGCAAAGCATTACGGAGTTGCGCGATCGCATTTTCTATCTGACCTTGAATTAATAAACCTGCCCCCAAGTTGTAGTAAGCCTCTGCATATTCAGGGTTCAGTTGTACCGCTTTAGCATAGTAGGCGATCGCTTTCTGAATATCGCCTTGAGTTTGGATCAATAGTCCCAGATTATAGATAGTTTCAGGCGATTGTGGATTAAGTTTAAGGGCTTGATTGAGACTAGTAATCGCGCCCTTTACATCTTTTTTGTCTTTAAGCGCTAAACCGAGATTGTAATAAGCAACCGAAAGATTTGGATCAAGGCGAACTGCTTTTTGTAGGTTGGAAATTGCTTGATTGGTATCGCCCAATTGTAAAAGCGCTGCCCCCAAGTTGCTATAAGCGATCGCAAACTTAGGATCGAGTCTAGTTGACCGTTGAAAAGAATAAATCGCCTCTTTGAGCTTTCCTGCCTGTGCATAAGCCAAGCCGAGATTGTAGTGCGCTGCCGTTAGTTCAGGATTTTTTTTTATCGCTGCCCGAAAAATAACTACAGCACCTTCCAAATTACCAAGCCGCACAAACGCATTCCCCCGTTCTAAAAGCTGATCGGCATTTTCATTAGGCGGAATCACAACTTGCTGCTGTGGCTGAATTTTTTGAGCTGGTTTCGGACGCACTTGCGCGATCGTAATATCCGCCCAATATGTACTAGCCAGTAAGATCAACGCGAAAACTCCCAAAACGGGTTTCATAAAATCAAACTTTGTGTTACTACCAGTCGAATGCCCAAATCTTAGCAAATTTAGTTTGCACATTTATTTAAATCAAATTAAATCGAAAAAGTATAAATGGCACTTCAAAATCTTTTCGAGTCTGAATTTTTACCAAAGAATGTTAAATTTAAAAAGCTAATTTAAGTAATAAATCTGCGATCGCACTTAAGCCCGAAGCCTAATAAATACAAGCCCTGTAACCATGATTCTCGTTATCGACAATTACGACAGCTTTACTTATAACCTTGTACAGTATCTTGGAGAATTGCTATCCGAATTTCCCGCGTTAGGTGAAATTTTGGTTAAACGTAACGATGAAATAAACATCTTAGAAGTTAAAAAACTTAACCCTGCAGGAGTCGTAATTTCTCCCGGCCCTGGTCGTCCCGAAGAAGCAGGCGTATCACTGGATATTATTAGGGAAATGGGCGAAAATACGCCGATTTTGGGCGTATGTCTAGGACATCAGAGTATGGGATTGATGTATGGCGGTAAAGTTGTCTCAGCGCCTTACTTAATGCATGGTAAAACATCGCAAATTTATCATACGGGAGTTGGCATTTTGGAAGGTTTAGCTAATCCTTTTACTGCAACTCGATATCATAGTTTGGTGATTGATCGGAACAATTGCCCTGATGTACTTGAAATTACAGCATGGACTGAAGATGACATAATTATGGGAGTCCGACACAAGCAATACCCTCATGTCCAAGGCGTTCAATTTCATCCCGAAAGCATCTTGACTGAGGCAGGCAAAGACTTGCTGAGAAACTTCTTAAAAGGATTGAGCGTCACAGCTTGAAAGTTAAGAAGGGTAGTGATTCTCTGTCTTTCTTAACTCTCAGACTTAGTTTTAGGGTCATCAACCCTCTCGTCACAAATAATATTTAATTAAACAACATGCGCCGCAGACAAATTCTTCGACTCGCCCAAGGTGGACTAATCTCAGCATTTACAGCAGGAATCATTGCTGATGCTGCTAACTCTCAGACCAATTCCACTCTAAAACTTGAGTGGCTAGGGCATATGTCATTTTTAGTGTCAGGCGATGGTGTGCGTTTTTTAACTCATCCTTTCCGTCCTGCGGGCTGTACAGCTAATTTACCTTCGCCGACAGCAGCATCTGACTATATATTGATTAGCTCACGGTTACTCGACGAAGGTTATTTAGAGAATTTACCTAAAAATACGCGAGTTTTGTCGGAACCTGGTTCTTACAACATTAAAGGATTAAATCTGCAAGGGATTATGATGGATCACGATCGCATTGGTGGTCGTCGATTTGGGCGCAATGTCGCTTGGAAATGGAAGCAATCAGGAATCTTTGTATTACATTTAGGTGGGGCATCTACACCAATCAATGCTTCACAGAGAATTTTGATGGGTCGTCCCGATGTTTTAATTTTGCCGATTGGCGGTAATGCTCAAGGTAATGATCCTATGCAAGCCAAGGCCTATTCTCCTGTAGAAGCGTTTGCGATCGTGCAAGAACTAAATCCGCGCATTGTTATTCCAGTTTATTATCGTACTGATAAGTCCAGTAAGTCTTGTCAACTTGCTTCTATTGATGAGTTTCTTGCACTCATGCCCAAAGATAGTATTAAAAAATTGGAAGGCTCAAGCTTAGAACTTAAGGCTAGCAGTTTGCCTCAAAATACAGTAGTTCGTGTTCTAAAAGCTTAAATAAATAACCCCGCCCGTTTACGGTGGGTTATCAAATTTCTTTTTTAACGGAAGGTTCTCACGCTACTCCTCTTTTGTGAAAATAGGACGCGAAGCGCCCGATTTTTCATTTTGTTTTAAATGTTAGGGAGAAACTCTAACAATAGTTCCGACTGTAACTTGACTAAATAATTCCCGAACGTCTTCGTTATACATACGGATGCAACCGTGAGATGCTGCTGTGCCAACAGAAGCCCGATTGGGTGTGCCATGAAATCCAGACCAGTCTTTCCCATCTGTCCAAAATCCAATCCAGCGATCGCCCAAGGGATTTTCAGGATCTTTGCTGGCAATCACATCACCTGTAAAAGGATTTTGCCAAGCAGGATATTCAATAGTTTGTAAAACGCGATGATCGCCTACAGGAGTACCCCATCCTGCTCGACCAACGGCTACTGGATAGGTTCTAAGTTTGATTTCTCCATGAAAAGCTGTAACGGTGCGGCGACTGATGCTAACCTCAAGGCGCGTCGCTTGCATAGGGTTAATATCCATGATCCGTCGAGCTGGATCTATTGCATAGGGCGACTTCAGTGGAGGTAATTTTTTTTGATAAGCCAGAGCTTGATATAAAAGTACTGAGAGTTCGCTCTTAGAAATTGCGGCTTTTGGAGCCAGAATGCGTGGATCTGGATAATTTGTAACTAAACCTTGCTGTGTAAGTGTAGCGATCGCAGGAATAGCATATTCAGGAACTTGCAACGTATCACGGTACATTGAGAGCAAATATGTTTGTGGATTTCTAGTTACTTTGCTATCTAAATTAAGTTCACGGGAGATCGCGACGAGGGTTTCGGCTTTGGTGGCAGGCTCCTCTAAACGAGTGGTGATTTTAGGAACATTGCGATTAGTAAAAGCAATTTCTAATAAGTCGGCTAATTCACCACGAGTAATGAGTTGATCAGGCTGAAACCGATTTGCATCTGAATTAACTAAAACTGCGCTCAAAGCTTGATTAGATAATAAGCCTTCAACAAATGATTTCGACCAATGGTTTTGTAAATCTATAAATAGAATCCGATTCAAACTTGGTTTGTCTTGAGAATTAACTTTAGTTTCAAGATTTTTTGCCCAAGCAATATTACTTTGAGCATTCTCGCTTAGTGAAATAAAAGTAAATATATTGGCAGCGATCGCTACGCGCATTAGACCAGATAAAAAATATTGCGATCGCATTGTCATGATTTTCAGTTGCTATTACGCTTGGGTTCAAGTTAATTGTTTAGAGTATACGCTGCTCATTTCCATTCTTGACTTCATGCCATGGAGGTATTTTGATGTGGCGATCATATATTTCTCTATAAAAAATCCCCTACGGAAGTGGGGGATTTTTTATTTATCTAGCAATCTAGATTAACCAAAAGCAGTTGCTGTTGAGGCAATCAGGAAGGCTGCATACGTAAGTATGTATCCAATCGTGAAGTGAGCCAAGCCAACTAAGCGACCTTGAACAATAGACATAGCCACAGGCTTGTCTTTCCATTGAACAAGGCTTGCAAGAGGCGTACGTTGGTGCGCCCATACAAGAGTTTCGATCAATTCTTGCCAATAACCACGCCAAGAGATTAAGAACATGAATCCAGTTGCCCAAACTAGGTGTCCAAAGAGGAACATCCAAGCCCAAACAGAAATGTTATTCATACCATATGGGTTATAGCCATTGATCAACTGAGCAGAGTTGAGCCATAGGTAGTCACGCAGCCAGCCCATGATGGTAACTGAGGACTCGTTGAATTGAGCAACGTTACCTTGCCATACACCGAGATGTTTCCAATGCCAGTAGAAGGTAACCCAACCAATTGTGTTCAACATCCAGAACATGGCGAGGTAGAAGGAATCCCATCCAGAGATATCGCAAGTACCACCACGACCAGGACCGTCGCAAGGGAAGGTGTAGCCAAAGTCTTTTTTGTCTGGCATTAGCTTAGATCCACGAGCATCTAAAGCACCTTTGACCAAGATCAAAGTAGTAGTGTGAAGTCCTAAAGCGATCGCATGGTGAACTAAGAAGTCGCCAGGTCCGATGCTAAGGAACAACGAGTTGTCACCAGCATTAATACCAGCTAACCAACCAGGCAACCAAGCTGCACCAGCATTAGCAGGAAGGCTAGAAGAATTGGAAAGCAACACATCAAAGCCGTAGAGAGCTTTACCGTGAGCAGCTTGAATCCATTGAGCGAATACAGGCTCAATCAAGATTTGCTTTTCAGGAGTACCAAACGCTTGCATTACGTCGTTATGAACGTAAATACCGAGTGTGTGGAAGCCCAAGAATAGAGATACCCAGCTAAGGTGAGAGATGATCGCTTCTTTATGATCGAGAACACGTGCAAGCACATTGTTCTTGTTAGCTTCTGGGTCATAGTCACGGACGAAGAAGATCGCGCCATGAGCAAATGCTCCAACCATTAAGAAGCCAGCAATATATTGGTGGTGAGTGTACAACGCAGCCTGTGTTGTGAAATCCTTAGCAATGAACGCATAGGAAGGCATCGAGTACATGTGCTGTGCAACTAATGATGTGATTACACCAAGAGAAGCAAGCGCTAAACCAAGTTGGAAGTGCAAGGAATTGTTGATGGTGTCATACAAACCCTTGTGTCCAGCGCCCAACATACCGCCAAAAGGAGTGCCTTTAGGTGGATTGTGTGCATTCAAAATCTCTTTAATACTGTGACCGATACCAAAGTTAGTACGGTACATGTGACCAGCAATGATGAAAATAACGGCGAGCGCCAAATGGTGATGCGCGATATCAGTCATCCAAAGAGACTGGGTTTGAGGATGAAAACCACCAAGGAAGGTCAGGATTGCTGTACCAGCACCTTGAGAAGTACCAAATATGTGACCTGCAGTATCTGGATTCTGAGCATATACGCCCCAGTTGCCAGTGAAAAAAGGTGCAAGCCCTGCTGGATGAGGAGGAAGGCTTAAAAAGTTATCCCAACCGACATGGATACCACGAGATTCAGGAATCGCAACGTGAATCATGTGTCCAGTCCATGCAAGAGAGCTAACTCCGAATAAACCAGCCAAGTGGTGGTTTAGACGAGATTCAGCGTTCTTGAACCAAGAAAGGCTAGGACGGAAGCTGGGCTGTAGGTGCAACCAACCTGCAAATAGCAGAACCGCTGCGAATACTAGCATCCAAATAGCGCCAGTAAACAGTTCGGTGTTGGTACGCATACCGATGGTGTACCACCAATGGTAAACACCAGAATAAGCAATATTTACAGGACCAGCAGCTTCAGTTTGAGTGTAAGCCTCAACAGCTGCTTTACCAAAGTGAGGATCCCAAATCGCATGAGCGATCGGACGTGTAGTGAGAGGACTTTTGATCCATTGCTCGAAGTTACCCTGCCACGCTACGTGAAACAGGTTGCCAGATGTCCACAGGAAGATGATTGCCAAATGTCCGAAGTGCGAAGCAAAAATCTTTTGGTAAAGACTTTCTTCAGTAACACCATCATGACTTTCAAAATCGTTCGCTGTGGCGATCGCATACCAGATCCGACGGGTTGTCGGGTCTTGTGCGAGAGCCTGGCTAAACTTAGGAAATTTCGTTGCCATTTTTACTTCAATTTCTCCATTAAAATTAAGCCAGTTTACCCAATTGCACCGTAACGGGCTAGGAAGAATGCCCAAGTTGTGGCAATTCCACCTAAGAGGTAGTGAGCTAGACCCACAGCACGACCTTGAGTGATGCTCAAAGCGCGAGGAGAGATAGCAGGAGCGACGTTGAGCTTGTTGTGCGCCCAAACAATCGACTCAATGAGTTCTTGCCAATAGCCGCGACCACTGAACAGGAACATCAGGCTGAAAGCCCAGATAAAGTGAGCGCCTAAGAAGATCAAACCGTAAGCCGACAAAGCCGAACCGTAGGATTGAATAACGTTAGAAGCTTGCGCCCACAAGAAGTCACGCAACCAACCATTGATGGTCAATGCACTCTGTGCAAAGTTACCACCCGCCATGTTTGTAATCGTGCCACTTGCATCAACAGTACCGAAAATATCAGACTGCATTTTCCAAGAGAAGTGGAAGATGACAACTGAGATGCAGTTGTACATCCAGAACAGCCCTAAGAAAACGTGATCCCATGCCGAAACTTGACATGTGCCGCCACGACCAGGACCGTCGCAAGGGAATCGGAAACCGAGTTCAGCTTTGTCTGGAATCAGGCGAGAGCTGCGAGCATAAAGCACGCCTTTCAACAAGATCAAGACAGTAACGTGGATGGTAAACGCATGAATGTGATGTACCAAGAAGTCAGCCGTACCAAGCGCCATGTGCGCCATCGCAACTTTGCCACCAACAACAATAGTGTCACCGCCGAAGATGGGGCTAACGCTAGAGTTTAAGTAAGGAGCAGTTGTACCAGCAGCAGCAGTATGAATGCCTTGAATCCAGTTAGCGAAGACAGGCTTCAACTGAATTGCGGTGTCAGAGAACATATCTTGTGGACGACCCAATGCACGCATTGTGTCGTTGTGAATGTAAAGACCAAAGCTATGGAAGCCAAGGAAAATACATACCCAGTTGAGGTGAGAAATGATCGCATCACGTTGACGCAACATCCGATCAAGCAAGTTGTTTACATTCTTAGCAGGATCGTAATCGCGAACCATGAAGATGCCAGCGTGAGCAGCCGCGCCACAGACACAGAAGCCGCCAATCCACATATGGTGTGTAAACAGCGAAACTTGAGTCGCGTAACTGATAGCGATGTAAGGATAAGCAGGCATCGCATACATATGCTGAGCGACGATGATGCTTAGTGAACCTAGCATTGCCAAGTTAACAGCTAGCTGAGCGTGCCAAGAAGAGGTCAAGATTTCGTATAGACCCTTGTGACCTTCGCCAGTTAGAGGTCCCTTGTGAGCTTCGAGAATTTGCTTCATGCTATGACCGATGCCCCAATTGGTGCGGTACATATGTCCAGCGATGATGAAGAGTGTGGCGATCGCAAGGTGATGGTGAGCTTGGTCAGTGAGCCACAAAGCACCAGTTTGAGGGTTCAAACCGCCCTTGAAGGTCAAGAAGTCAGCGTATACACCCCAATTCAAAGTGAAAAATGGTGTCAAACCTTGAGCAAAGCTGGGGAAAATATCCGCCATCAACGAAGGGTTAAGGATGAATTCGTGGGGCAGAGGAATCTGATCCGCAGGTACACCCTTATCAAGGTAATAGTTGATAGGAATCGAAACGTGAATCTGGTGTCCCGCCCATGAGAGTGAACCCAAACCGAGTAAACCAGCCAAGTGGTGGTTCATCATCGATTCAACATTTTTAAACCACTCAAGTTTAGGTGCGGCCTTGTGGTAATGAAACCAACCAGCGAAGAACATTAAACCAGCCATTACCAAACCGCCAATTGCAGTGCAGAGGAGTTGATACTCAGTGGTAATACCTGATGCTCTCCAAAGATGGAACAGACCAGAAGTGATTTGAATACCTTGGAAACCGCCGCCAACGTCGCCGTTCAAGATGTCTTGACCGACCACATTCCAGACTACTTGAGCGCTGGGTTTGATATTGACTGGATCGGCTAACCAACCCGTGTAGTTGGAGAATTTTGCCCCGTGGAAATACATCCCACTGAGCCAGATAAAAATAATACCTAAATGCCCAAAGTGAGCAGAGAAGATCTTACGAGCAGCATCTTCTTCGGTTGTGAAACTGTCAAAGTCATGCACATCGGCATGAAGATCCCAAATCCACGTGGTGGTTTTTGGGCCCTTCTTGAGGGTGCGATCAAAGTGACCAGGTTGTCCCCACTTCTCAAAAGAAGTAGGTACTACGTCACGATCAACCACAACCCTTACCTCTGTGTCTGGCTTTTGAGGAGTCATTGTCATGTAAATTTTCCTCTCTCAGACTGTTAAGACAAAGTAGATTAAACGATTAGGCTAGTTCTCTCATAGTGCTGAATCTATGAATGAGATAAGGACTGCTTTAATAAGAGAACCTAAGCCACGATGTTGTAATTATAGATTTAGGTTTGGATCGCTTTAGGGACTTTGTAACAATTGTTTAGAATGTCAATAGTTTGTTCAATCCTTTACTCTGCAATAAATTGAGATAATTGGGATAAATTCATGAAGTAGTGACGTTTTAAATTCTTCTTAACAAAACTTCATTGAAGCTCTAGAGATACTTCGTTTACTTATCCAAACTTAATGGTTCTTAATTTGTTAGCATTATGAGGGATTTGCAAATTTAATCAGTCACGACTGCTGCTATGGAGGATTGTATGCCTAATAATTTGCCCAAGAGTTTTTTAGATCAGTTGCGCGAGATGACAGTAGTTGTCGCGGACACGGGAGATATTCATGCAATTGAGATGGTTAAGCCCCAAGATGCAACTACAAATCCATCTTTAATTACCGCTGCGGCTCAAATGCCGCAATATCAAGAAATTGTGGATGAAACGCTTCTTGAAGCAAGAAAGGAATTAGGTAAAGATGCTTTACCTGCTCAGGTAGCTTCATTGGCTTTTGATAGATTAGCGATCGCGTTTGGACTCAGGATTTTACAAATTATCCCAGGTCGGGTTTCAACTGAGGTAGATGCGCGACTATCCTATGACACTGAAGCTACGCTCGAAAAAGCACATTATTTAATTTCACAATATGAAGCTCACGGAATTTCTCGCGATCGCGTTTTAATTAAAATTGCCGCAACATGGGAAGGCATTAAAGCTGCTGAATCACTGGAAAAAGAAGGCATCCATTGCAATTTGACTTTGTTGTTTGGATTGCATCAAGCGATCGCCTGTGCCGAAGCAGGGGTTAAACTAATTTCGCCCTTTGTAGGACGGATTCTCGATTGGCACAAAAAAGATACAGGTCGAGATAGCTATCCTGCGGCTGAAGATCCAGGCGTATTGTCAGTTGCCAAAATTTATAACTACTATAAAAAGTTTGGTCACAAAACGGAAATCATGGGCGCAAGCTTTCGTAATATGGGCGAAATTGTGGAACTTGCGGGTTGTGATTTGTTGACAATTTCACCTGCTTTGTTAGATGAGTTGCATCATACTCAGGGCGAGCTTGTTCGCAAACTTGATCCCGTAATCGCGGCGCAGTCAGATCTAGAAAAAATCCCCATGGACAAAGCTACTTTTGAATCAATGCACAAAGCTGATCGCATGGCTTCTGAGAAACTTGATGAAGGGATCAAGGGTTTCTCTAAAGCACTCGTAGCTTTAGAAGAATTGCTAGCTGAAAGACTCGCTGGAGTTGAAGAACAGGTACTTACCGCTGTCTAGTTTTTAACTGTGTTTAAGTACGGAATATCCAAAAACTTTTTAAAAGATTTATTAACGAGTCTTTTAAAAAGTTTTTTGTTTTTAGCTAAAGCGCAAAGCGCTATGCTGCGAAGATGTCGCCAAATTTGCCAATAGATCGTAAAAGCCTCGACTGATGGTGATTCTGGCGCAAGTAGATGCGTATTTGGTGCGTTGATTACATGGATGCAAGAAAAGAGTTCACCAGTGTTTATTGTCGCTACGGCAAATAATGTGCGGATTTTGCCAGCTGAGCTTCTGCGAAAAGGTAGATTTGATGAGATTTTCTTTTTAAATTTACCTACTGAATCAGAACGTCAAGAGATTTTTAAAGTGCATTTACAAAAGTTGCGCTCTAGCCGTTTGCGTGAATTTGACCTGTTTTTGTTAGCTCGACATACCAAAAACTTTAGTGTTGCAAAAATTGAGCAAGTAATTATCGATGGCATTCATCGTGCTTTTGGGCGTGGTAGTAGTAGCCACCGCGAAGACTTTATGACTGAGGATATTATTAGTGCGATCAAAGAGACTGTTCCACTTGCGGCGATCGCTTCTCAGCAAATCGAATCTCTCAAGCAATGGGCGGCTGAATCTGGTGCGCGCACTGCCTCTAACGATGAGCAACTCCTCCAAGAATTACGCAAATTTGCTGTTAACTTAGAATAAACTAGGCGCTTTACGTCGCTTTTATTTCAGATTTATAACTCAGATTTACAACTATGTCACACTTCACAACGATTGCAGTCGAAATCAAAAATGGGGACTTGCTCGAACAAGCACTTCAAGAGCTTGGCTATCCCGTTAAGCAGAATACTTTAGTACGTGGATATCTTGGTGATACAGCCATAGCTGACTATGTAATCCCAATGCCCAATGCTTATGATATTGGCTTTCGGAAATTAGGCGATCGCTATGAACTAGTTGCTGATATGTGGGGAATAGCACTAAATGTTGAAGGATTTTTGGGGTTGATCACGCAGCAATATGCCGCTAAAACGGTCTTACAAAGTGCAAATCAGCAAGGATTTGCCATTGAGCAGCAAGAGATACTAGAAGATGGAACTGTAAGAATTGTGATTGGACGGTGGGCTTAATCAGAATTGCGGAATAGAGTTAAAACTGTTATGCAGGATTCCATACAGGAGGAGATCGCTACGATTCCTGAGAAGATGTGAGGAACTTGAGTATATTTGACCGCAATTGTTCAAATATTTATTGCTCAAAATTTTTAATTAAAAGCTGCAACCTATGGGCGCTGACGGGCTCGAACCGCCGACATTCTCGGTGTAAACGAGACGCTCTACCAACTGAGCTAAGCGCCCAAATATTTTTTAGGTCTTTTTCTAACCTAGCTAAATATAACAGATAGCGATCGCATTTAGCCAACTTTTTTATTAAAGCTTAAATTTATTAGCTTGTAAGCAAGCTTAGTGGTGCGCTCTATTAGGATCGGCAGATGCAATAAAATCTATTTTCTTCTACGGTGAGGTCAAAGATAGAGACAACTGATTCTAAGTTTTTGAAGTGGGTGTAAGGCATAGCAATTTCGGTTTAAGGTTTGGCATATACAGCACAATAGGTCGCATCTTCTTACGTTTAGATTACTACGCGAATCACTTTTTCCGATCGCACTAAATCGCTTTCACCCGCAAAAATTGAGCGCCCTTGACTATTTGGCAACTCTAATGGAATTGCACCTAAAGGCATTTGTACGGTTCTTAAGCCTATATCATTTTCTTGACCGATCAAGAATGTTACAGGTAGGTCAAGACGGGGAGTGGCGATCGCGGTCATGCTCACTAACTTGTCCGAGCGAGATGGGAATTTGAAGCATTGTGCGCCGATTGCTCCCCGAACGGCTGCCCGAATATTAGCGGCAGATATCCGTTTTGCGAAACCTTCGGCGGTGATTAAGATTAGTTCAGAACTAGGATGATTTTGTAAATCGAGTATCGATACACCGATTTGAGTTTCCGAACTTCCTAATCGCAAGGCGATGTTTCCGGCGGCTGATCTTCCGACCGTAGGGATTTGGGTCTCATCAGCTTTGAGTCGCAAAATTCTGCCCGCAGAGGTGGCGATCGCTAGTTCTTGATCTAAGCCGACGATATCTGCCCAGAAGAGCGAGTCATCTTCTTTAAATTTGGCAGCAATCAAGCCTCGCGCTGTCATGTTGGCAAATTCGGTAAGGGGCGATCGCTTAATTTTGCCTTGACTAGAGAGTAAGACTAAACTTTCGATTGATTCAAGATTCTTTTCCCAAACAAATTGTGAAACAATCCGTTCGGCACTATCGGGTAGGAACGTAATTAAGGGATTACCACGCCCTCTACCCTTGATAATGGGTACGTTGGCGAGGGCTAGCGGAAACGCGCGACCTGAATCAGTCAGCACGATCATTTCTCGATCACTGCGGGTATCGTAGGAAGCGATCGTCACATCATCACTCAAATCGACTGATGGCGATGCTTTAGAGTTATTTTCAAGGCTCTTGATATAGCCTTTATGGGTGAGTTGTACGGTGATATCTTGCAGCTCGGCAATGGGAATATTTAGCTCAGTAGTTAAAGAGATAAGGGAAACTTCAACTGGTTTTGGTGACTTATTAGTTGGAGCTTTAGATTTTTTTTCGGGTGCTTTCTCGATTACTGTCTCAGTCTCAATTTTTTGCTGAATTGCGCGATCGCCTTTAGCTCCCTTAACATTTTTTGAGGTCGATTTTGGTGGTTCAGTTAGATCAATGCTTGATGAAATATTGATACTCTGTTGAGTTTTCAGTAATTGCCATGCGAGGTGTGTGCGTCTTGGATCGCTATGACGTTTTTTATGCTCGCGCAATTCCTTTTTGAGGAATTTCATCAACTCGCGGCGATCGCCAAGCAATCTCTCTAATTTAGTAATTTGCTGCTGCAAAGTTTCTAATTCTTCACGCAACTTCTGTTGTTCAATGGCAGTAATGCGACGCAAAGGCATCGAAAGAATTGCTTCAGCTTGGGTTTCTGAAAGCGTAAATTCGGTTTGTAAATCAGTTTTAGCAAGGGCGCTATTATTAGCAAATCGTAAAATCCGAATTAGACGATCAAGGTCTTGCAGAACTATTACTAAGCCTTCTACTAAGTGCGATTTTTCTTGTGCTTTTTTGAGTTGATAACGAAAGCGCTTAACTAGAGTCTCTTCGCGGAAAGTAAGGAATTCTTGCAGCAATTCGCGCAGACTCATTTGCTTGGGTAGCGAGCCTTTGAGGGCAAGCATACTCGCGCCAAAAGTCGATTGCAAAGCAGTTTGGCGGTATAGCTGATCGAGAACTACTTCAGGAGTCATGTCTTTTTTTAGTTCAATCACAACCCGCATTCCTTCGCGATCGCTTTCATCACGAATGTCAGAAATGCCGTCGATTTTGGCATTATTTACTAGTTCGGCAATTTTCTCGATCCACGCCGATTTATTTACCTGATAGGGCAACTCAGTAATAATAACCGCCAATTTTGGTCGCTTGCCTGTCCCTTTACCGCCAAACTGCTCAACTGCTGCCACCCCACGGACTGTAATGCTACCGCGTCCTGTCAGATAAGCCTCTCGCACACCCTCTTGGTTCATGATGATCCCGCCTGTGGGAAAGTCGGGGGCAAGTACCAAGCTCAACAATTGCTCGTCAGGTAAATCTGGATTATCGATTAAGGCGATCGCTCCATCGACGATTTCACTTAAATTATGGGGTGGAATATTCGTTGCCATCCCCACGGCGATCCCTGTAGAGCCATTGAGCAACAACATCGGCAACTGAGCCGGCAAAACCGCCGGCTCTTGCTCTGAACTGTCAAAGTTATTGACAAAATCAACAACGTCTTCCTCGATCTCACCCAGCATTGCCTCATTACCGATCGCCGCTAATCGACATTCGGTATAACGCATAGCCGCCGCAGGGTCGTTATCTACCGAGCCAAAGTTGCCATGCCCTGCTAGCAAGGGGTAACGGCTAGAAAAATCTTGTACTAAGCGCACTAGCGCGTCATAAACCGACTGATCGCCATGTGGGTGATATTTGCCCAATACGTCACCGACGACGCGAGCACATTTACGAAATGGGCGATCTGGCACAAGTCCCAGCTCGTGCATGGCATAGATAATCCGTCGATGCACTGGTTTTAAACCATCACGGGCATCGGGCAGAGCGCGACCCACGATGACGCTCATCGCATACTCTAGATATGATTGCTGCATCTCGGTTTGCAGTGAAGTCGGTATGATCTTTCCCCCGTTAGACTCCGACCCGAAATCTAGCTCTTGCTGCCCTTGCTTTGCCATAAAATCTACGAACGCTCTACACAATAATCACGACGATAAAAACAATGTAACAGCAAATTTAAGTCATGGAGGGTAATGTCGCCGACTTGTTGACAGTGAAATATGGCGATCGCGACTGGTAGAAAGCCAAAAGGTGCTTTGCTGCCCTTCTCTTTTTTGAGCTTTGACGACTTTTGATGACTGTCGCCATTTTACCCACCACCACCACCACCAGGAGTTTCAATCACAAAAGTATCGCCAGTTTCCATTTGCACGGTAGCTGTACTTGGTAAATCTATGATCGCGCCATCATTTTTGATCACATAATTACGCCCAGTTACCGCTGATTCGCCGCCATTTAAGCCGAAGGGGGCAATCACTCTACTGCTAGATAAAATCGCTGCGGTCATAGGTTCAAGAAATTTAATACGGCGAGTAACACCATTACCGCCATGATGTGTTCCTTTGCCGCCACTATTAACACGGATTGCAAATTCTTCTAAGAGAACAGGAAATCGCCATTCGAGAATTTCAGGATCGGTCAATCGCGAATTAGTCATATGAGTTTGGATTGCGTCAGTACCGTCAAAATCAATCCCCGCACCTGATCCACCACAGATTGTTTCGTAATATTGATAGCGATCGCTACCAAAAGTAAAGTTATTCATCGTGCCTTGTGATGCTGCCATTACACCGAGCGCACCGTATAAAGCATTAGCGATCGCTTGCGAAGTTTCGACATTTCCCGCAACTACAGCGGCGGGATAGTTAGGATTGAGAAGAGAAGCTTCAGGGACAATAATTCTTAGAGGTTCTAGACATCCTGCATTAAGCGGGATTTCATCATCAACAAGTGTCCGAAAAACATATAGGACAACGGCTTTACAGACTGCCAGTGGTGCATTAAAGTTGTTTTTTAGTTGGGCTGAAGTTCCTGTAAAGTCGATTATTGCTGTTCGTTCTATCACATTTAAACTTACTGATACACAAATTTGACTATCTCCATCCATAGGATATACAAATTTGCGTTCTCGACTACTACCCCATGTTTTTGCTAGCTGGGTGATCACCTTCCGAATTGCCGATTCAGCATTGTCACGTACATATCCCATATAGGCTTGCACGGTTGCTGCGCCATAGTGAGCTACCATGCGTTGCAGTTCTCTCTTGCCGCATTTATTCGCCGCAATTTGTGCTTGTAAATCAGCAATATTTTGAGCAGGATTACGAGCAGGATATTGACTGGAATTTAGCAAAGCTAGCGTTTCTACCTCACAAAATTTGCCACTTTTCACAAGCTGAAAATTATTAAATAGAATTCCTTCTTCTTCAATACTGGTACTATTGGAAGGCATCGAACCAGGAGTAATACCGCCAATATCAGCATGATGACCACGGGAGGCTACATAAAAAGTTGGTTTGTGACTAGATTCAATAAAAACAGGCGTAATTATGGTTATATCTGGTAAATGTGTACCGCCGTTGTAAGGATTATTAGTAGCAAAGACATCATCGAAGTAAATACGATCACCGCGATTGCTAATCAATGCTTTCACACTTTCGCCCATGGAGCCGAGATGCACAGGAATATGCGGTGCATTGGCAACTAGTTCACCCTCGCTATCGAATATTGCACAAGAAAAATCCAATCTTTCGCGAATATTTACGCTAGCGCTAGTATTTTGCAGCGTAAATCCCATCTGTTCTGCAATCGACTGGAAGAGATTATTAAATATTTCCAATTTAATCGGATCGGGAAGAGATTCCCCTAAATCCTCCTTATAAAGGGCTTGATTCTCTTCTCCTCCCTTTGTAAGGGTGACTGGGGGAGATCTCCTTAAAATCAAATGATTCCTTTCGGTCAATTCCACCTTCCAATTTGGCTCGATCGCATTAGTACCCGTTGCATCAATAATCAACGCCGCCCCTGTAATCCGATCACCTACTTGCAAATCCTCGCGCCGAAAGATTGGAGTTTCCTGCCATTTGCCATTCATATAGACTTGAGCGAAAGCGGTTGCTTTGGGTAATTGCTCATTTTGGCGAGTTTTCAAAGGCTCTTCAGCTACAGACATTTTGATAATTATTTCGACAGCGATCGCCTCTACCATCAAAACTTTATCCGCAAAAATAAATCCATAACGTTCTCTATGGAGGACTTCAAAATCGTTTTGCAAAGTGCTTAATATTTCTGGTGAATGGAATATTAGCGGATCAGCGATCGCGACAGTTAGTGAGGAATCAGTGCCAGCATAGCGCAATCGCAAAGTGGTTTCGATTTGCAAATCGCTATCAAAACTACCACTATGCAAAACCTCTTTTTTGGCATTTTCACTTAATTCTCTCGCCGTAATTTCTAATTCGGCAAGAAGTTCTAAATTCAGATCTGATTCGACTGAGCGATCGCGAATTGTACGGATATCTGCCAAACCAATCCCATAGGCGGACAGTACCCCTGCATAAGGATGAATAAAAATTTGAGTCATGCCCAATACATCCGCGATCGCGCAAGCATGTTGACCACCTGCTCCCCCAAAGCAACACAACACATACTCCGAAACGTCATAACCTCGCTGCACGGATATTTTTTTGATGGCACTCGCCATTTTTTCGACAGCAATCTCTAAAAAGCCTTGGGCGACGATTTCAGGCAAAACTGATTGCCCTGTCACTTGACTGATTAGTTGCGCTAATTCTGTAAATTTCTGAATTACGACTTGACAATCAAGTGGCAAATTTCGATCTTTCCCAAATATATTTGGAAAGAAATCGGGCTGGAGCTTCCCTAACATCACATTGCAATCAGTCACCGCCAACTCGCCACCATTACGATAGCAAGCAGGACCAGGAAATGCTCCCGCCGATTTCGGTCCAACCCGATATCTTGCCCCATCAAAATGCAGCAACGAGCCACCGCCTGCTGCCACGGTATGAATTGACATCATCGGTGTACTCAGTCTTACCCCTGCGACTTCAGTAAAGAGCGATCGCTCATAACTACCTGCATAGTGTGCAACATCTGTAGAGGTTCCACCCATATCGAAGCTGATAATCTTATCAAAACCTGCTTGTAAACTAGTCTGAACCGCACCAACAATCCCGCCTGCTGGCCCTGAAAGAATACTATTTTTACCCTGAAAAGATTGTGCTTCTGTTAATCCCCCATTTGACTGCATAAACATCAGTTGAGGGGATGTGGAATTATGCCCCGCCTCACCAATTTCAGCACTAATCCGATCAACATACCGCTTGAGAATTGGTGATAGATAGGCATCCGCGACAGTTGTATCGCCGCGACTGATAAATTTAATTAAGGAACTGATTTCATAGGAAATAGAAACCTGCGTAAAGCCAATTTCTCGAGCAATTTCTGCCAAACGCTGTTCATGCTGGGGATAGCGATAACTATGCATTAGAGCGATCGCACAAGAGCGAATTCCCAGATTATAGACTTTTTGTAATTCCCCTAATACCGATTCCTCATTTAAAGCAATGAGAACTTCTCCATGAGCACTGTAACGTTCCTCTACTTCAAGAACTTGCTCATAAAGCATTTCAGGCAAAACAATATGTCGCGCAAAAATATTTGGACGATTTTGATAACCAATCCGCAAAGCGTCCCCAAATCCCTTTGTAATCAGCAAAACTGTGCGATCGCCTTTGCGTTCCAGTAGTGCATTAGTCGCTACAGTCGTTCCCATCTTGATCGATGCAATTTCTGCGATCGGAAGCGCCTCACTTTGGGAAATACCAAGAATGTCGCGAATCCCTTGAATCGGTGCATCAACGTAAAGATCGGGATTTTCAGAAAGGAGTTTATGGACAATAATTTGACCATCAGGGCGTTGCGCGACAATATCCGTAAACGTGCCACCACGGTCAATCCAGAACTGCCATTGATTACTACTTGCGTTCTTAATAGTCATAAATAGTCATAAATTCAATATAAATCTTTGGTTGAGACAGCTAAAGGGTGCAGAGGCGTTTTTTGACTCATTTGTGACCTCCCTGCAATAGGACTTTGCACCCTGATAGAGTTTAGACATTTTTGAAAATTAGTTGATAAATTTTTTTAAGGTGTCTAAAGTAATTGTGTAAGGGGGATAACGCCACTTGAGATCGAAACGGAAAGAGCTTTTGAGTACACTCTTACGATGACTAAATGTGTCAAAACTTGCCTTGCCGTGATAACTTCCCATACCGCTATTGCCAACTCCCCCAAATGGAAATTGGGGATTACCAAGATGCATGATTGTATCGTTGAAACATCCACCACCAAAAGAGATTTCTCGCAGAATTCGCTCTTGATTCGGTTTGTTATTAGAGAAGAAGTATAGTGCTAGTGGTTTGGCGTGAGTATTCACAAAGGCGATCGCATCTTCGATTTGGTCATATTCTAAAATTGGCAAGATGGGACCAAAAACTTCTTCTGCCATTACTTTAGAGGTAGGCGAGATTTGATCGATTAGTGTAGGAGCAATGAAACGATCATCGCGATCGCTGCTACCACCGATGAGAATTTTACCTTGATCGAGTAGATTTACGAGGCGATCGAATTGACGATGATTGACGATACGGGCAAAATCGGTGCTTTTTTGAGGGTCTTCGCCAAAGAAAGTTTTCACATATTCTAGTAACTTCTCAATTAGCGCAGGTTTGATGCTTTTCTGCACTAAGAGATAATCAGGCGCGATACAGGTTTGTCCAGCGTTGTAGAACTTGCCCCAGATGATCCGTTTAGCAGTGGTTTCTAAATTGCAATCTGCATCGACAATACAGGGGCTTTTGCCACCGAGTTCAAGTGTCACAGGAGTTAAGTGTTTGGCTGCAGCTTGCATTACAATTTTGCCGATCGCAGTTCCACCCGTGAAGAAAATATGGTCAAATTTTTCATCAAGTAAGGCTTGATTGGTTTCAATACCGCCTTCGATTGTGGTGATAAAATTGGGGTCAAAATTAGCGTTAATAATTTTCGCGATCGCATTGGATGTATGGGGCGTATGCTCGGATGGTTTGAGAATCGCACAATTACCTGCGGCGATCGCGCCGATCAAGGGCTGCATCAGCAACGCAAATGGATAATTCCATGGTGCAACGATTAGGACAACGCCTAAAGGTTCGGTATAGATAAAACTAGAACTGGGAAACAAGTTAAGGGGTGTTCCGACTTTTTGTGGCTTTACCCAAGCCTTAATATTTTTTAAGACATATTTAATTTCGGAAAGCGTTATCAAAATCTCGCTACCAAAAGCTTCTATTGCAGGTTTGTGTAAATCTGCATAGACAGCATCAAGAACTTGTTGTTCATGTTCTTTAATTAGTTGAGCAAGCTTTTTGAGTTGAACAATCCGAAACTCTACGTCTTTAGTTTTTCCTGTGCCAAAAAAATTACGTTGATTGGCGATCGTTGCCTTTACATCAAGACTGCTAGCAGGTATCGTCATCATAATTTATGAATTCCCTAAATTTGAGTTCTACTTGAAGGATAACCCATAATAATTTTAAGCGATCTGTGAACACCAGTAAAAAGTATACAGAAGTAATTTATGGAGAAAATTAGGCACTGTTATGATTTTGATGATATGCAAAACCATTTAATGATTTTGCTTTCCAAGTGTAAATCGCTATACAATTCTAATTAATCAAATTAGAAAATTAAGCACAAACTAATCATAATGACTACACATTTTATTACTGCGGAAATTGAGATTAATCAGGATCAAGAAGCGATCGCTAAAGCTGTGGAAAAAGAGCTTGCCAAACATGGTGAACCTCTGCGTTGGGCGATCGCTGCTGTAGAGGACAAAGTTGATGTCACTACAGGTTTTACCACAAAGACAGCTCATGTGGAAGCCGTTGTAACTCGCAATTAATAAAAATCTGCGGCGCGGCGTGCCACAGATTTTTATTTTATAATTGAGGTTGTATTTTTAGATTGGATATCTAACAATATCTGCTTAAATTCTTTTTGAGATTTAGTCAATTCTTGAATCTGGCTCTGAAGCGTTGCAATTTCATCAAGTTTTTGTTGCAAATTTGTTATCAGTTCATTAACTTTTTGTTGTAAAAATTTAACTCTATCTTGAGTTTTGTCTTGAATAAGATTTTCTAAAACATCTTCTAAGGTGATCGACTCTACATCAACACCATCAAAGATTTGAGGATTATTTATGCGGGTAAAAGCACTAAGATTCTGATTAGTGCCAGTCTGCGTTTCTTGATAGAGTTTTTGCATGGCAAGATTAATCGCAACATTAATAGAAGCTTGATCTTTTCTAATATGTATTCTGTCAAGTATTTCGTTTTCTTCATCATCTGGTAAAACAAAGTTACTAGACACTTCTATTTCTGGTGAAGCTGGATTTATATGTGACGATATAATTGCTAAATCTCCAGTTAAATCTACTCTTCTAGCTACAAATTCTTCTTGATCGTTTTCACTTGTTTGATCTCTAATGTACTTATCTGTAAATAATACAGATGATACAGGAGATTGCAAACGCGATTCCCAAGCTTGTAAACATTGACCTAAAACTTGAGATATCTCAAAGATGAACTTAGATTCAAGTGGATGCCATTGGCGGGCGTGATCACATTGTTGGACGATCGCTAATCCCCAGATTTGGTTACCTATAGATGAGTCAAACAAAATTGGCGCTGACATCATTGCTTTAACTTCTCTTAGGCAATGTGAAGGCAGCTTACAAGTTTTAGATATTTCCTCAATATCTGACCAGATCGTTGCGCGATCGCAAGAATAGTTTTGGATTGAATCAATACCGAAATATGTGATCGGATATATTTGATTTCTAATACTCTCAATGTTAGGAGAAATTGCTTCTACTAAAATCTTACCTTCTTGATCGTTTTGAAGATGATAAATGGCTACACGACTAGCATCTAGACGTTCACCTAAACTAATTAAAAATATTTTTAATAAATCTTCAATACTAGAGCTAGCAAACATTGACGTTGCAATAGACTCAAGACCCAGTGAAGAAATAGGAGGCAAAGATGGTGGAACCTCGTTCATCAGTTACTAAATAGTAGCGATCGCCATAATATATTCCTCATAGAGACATAATTAGGTTTAGCTTGCACGATTTTTTATATTCTAGATTTTATTTTGCTGAATTGGTCTACTAAATTTTATGAGTACAGGTCGGTTAATCATTCAGTTAGGGCTTGCTGCTTATATTTTATTTACTTTACTGCCCGATAGCAGCACGCAGATGGTGACTTTTCCTTGGGTATTGATGTGGCAAGTGGGATTAGTCTGCTTCGCGATCGCGGGTTTGCTAAATCTATGGCGGCGAGACAAGCCATTTTATTTATTAGGCAATGGCTTTGACTGGGCGATCGGTTCTGGATTTGTAACGTTGTGTCTATCGACGATGTTGGCGCAGTTTCCTAATCAAGCGATGTGGTATAGCCTGACAGCGTTTGGTTATTTTATAGCGCTGTATGTGACTAATAATTTTCTGCATGTCACTCCAAATATTCATCGTGTGGAAAATCGTCACACAGCACCGATTAGTTCGGCAATCTTGCCGATTTTGCGATTTCAGGGATTATTAGGAATTGCGGTAATTATTGAAAGCTTATTTTTGTGGACAACCCAAGTATGGCTGCCGCAATTAGATCAATTTGGCAAACTCAACCAGTGGGGGCTAAATTTAACTTACGATTTTTCGGATTTGCAGTCGCGCAACGCTTTTCCATTCGGACATCAAAATTATGTTGCGGGTTTTTTGATGTTAGTTTTACCAGTTTTTGTCAGTTTAGCGATCGCCCAAAAGGGGCTGTGGCGATCGCTATGGTTAACTGCGATCGCTTTAGGACTGCTCGATTTATATACAACCAGTTCGCGGGGAGGCTTTTTGGGATTGGGAGCCATGGTTTTGTATGGAATCATCGTGACTTTATTTCGTAAGGGTCGCCATCGCGGGTTGGTATTTTTGGGCGGTAGTGGCGCGATCGCTATAGTTGGATTGCTAATCGCGGCAAATAATCGCTTGCGATCACTGGTATTAGGACTAATTAGCAGTTTTGCTAATCCCACTCAAGGCTCAGGAGAATTATTGTTTAGAGCGATCGCCGCAGATGTGGGCTGGCGGATTGGCTTGGAGCATTGGCTATTTGGCGCAGGCGCAGGATCGGCGATCATGCTCTATCAGCAATATCGTCCTCAATGGGCAGTTCGAGAAGCGGAACTTTTATTTCAGTTGCACAGCACACCTGTACATCTTTGGGCAGAACTCGGTGTGGGCGCAGTAATTACATTTGTGTTTTTATTAGTGGCGATCGCGAGTTTATTTATCAAATTGCACAAGTCTCGGAGTTGGCAAACCAATCCACAAGAACAGGCGATCGCTTATGGATTATTGGGCAGTTTGTTAGGCTATGGAATGCTCGCAATTACTGATTATCAGCTTGATGTTCCCGCGATCAGTGGCAGCTTAGTAATTGTGTTTGCGAGTCTG
Organism: Pseudanabaena sp.; assembly: GCA_043786935.1. Taxonomy (GTDB): domain Bacteria; phylum Cyanobacteriota; class Cyanobacteriia; order Pseudanabaenales; family Pseudanabaenaceae; genus Pseudanabaena. The sequence continues at coordinate 23,538 of JAYVVP010000240.1, forward strand.
GCTTATTTGGGGCAAATACATACAGGCGAGTTGATTACGCTTGGCTATCAAAAACAGCCGCGTCTGTGGTTAGCAATTGTTGCCACAATTTATTTGATTGCAGCGATCGCTTGGCTGGCTCCTGTAAATGCAGCTTGGCAAGCATCTAGCGTCGGATTTATCTATCTATCAAGGGCGAGAGCGGATTTTGCCGAGTCCAAACAGGAAAATATTCCTGAAGCGATCAATATGATCGATAAATTTCAAGATCGACTCAAATTTGCTAATCAGCTTGCTCCTTGGGAACCTTACTATCCTTATCAGTTGAGTTGGAACTTAGCCGAACTAGCGATTAATTATCCCAATCTACCGCAGTCGCAAGCATGGCAAAAAGATGGTTTGACATGGATCAAAACCGCGATCGCTAAAAATCCTAATAATGAAGCCTTTTACAATGCAGCAGCATGGCTCAATCTTCGACAAAATACTGCCAGTTCTAATCAAGCCGCAGAGACTTACTTTCGTCGTGGATTAGAGCTTGTTTCCAGCAAGCGATCGCTATCCTTTGGTTTAGGAGTGAGTTTATTGCGTCAAGGCAAAACTAATGACGCGATCGCTGCCATGACTACCGAAGTAATTAATGACCCTAGTTTTATTACTAGTCCAATTTGGACAGATATAACGTTTCAGCCTCTCTATCCGCAAGTAGTCGCCAATGTTGAACGCTTCTATCTTAATAATCCTAGCAAGTCTCTAAACCTTGCGACTTTAAGATGGTGGGTTGGCAACCCTAATGCAATTGCAGAACTCAAGCAAACTGCAAATCCATCCGCATTGTTGCTAGCTAATGCGATCGCCAATGACACCAATGCATTGCAAGCAGTCAAACAAAATCCTCAAACACCTCTAGAGATGGTAGTTTCGGCTTGGCTAAATCCTAATTTGCGCGAAAAATTACTGGAACGTGCCTATGTTTTCGCTACCAGTAGTTTGCCCGATTTGCGATCTGCTGCGCTAGTTAGCGCCATGAGCGATCGCATGAACCAATCCTCTAATTTCGATGATTGGTTGCGTCAACCGATATCAGTTAACAGTCCTTTAGTAATAAACTATCGCCGCGAAAGATTAGGTTTTAATGTGGTCAGTCGGCATATGGATGGAGTCACGCCTGTCGATTTCTTTAATGTCAGCGATCGCGCTGAGATATCGCTGTTCTTTAAAGATTTATTCTCTTAACGCATAGCATAGACTTCCAAAGTCCAAGCAACTCGTTTCAACGGGTTTTAGCTGTGAGCATCGCACTTGATTACAGGGCTACTGCTTCTTACGAGTTTCTCAAGTTAGCAATTTCTTGCAAGCTAAGCCCAGTTGCACGACCGATAGCATCATCATCCAGCAAAGCTAGAAATTGCTTAGCCATTTCTAGCTTTGCCTCCCTTCGCCCCTGCTCTACCCCCTCCTTCAACCCTTCTTTCCTTCCTTCCTCTAACCCTTCTTTCAACCCTTCTTTCAGCCCTTCCTTCAACCCTTCTTTTCTCGACTTGATCGCTATATTTCGCTGATCATGGATAAAGATTGCTTGATGTTCAAATTCATCTAACTCTTCACGGGTGAGATTACCTTGCTTGGCAAATTCAAATGCTTGTCTGATTTCTGGAACTAGATTCATACTCTCAGGCACAACCTCCAACTCCCTAGCATGTTTGAGAAAATACAACCATTTATCAGCTAGGGTTTCGAGATCATCAATAGTTTTATGAAACTTTGGCAACTCGACAAACACCAACTCTAGATCGTAAATAGGATAATTAACTAAAAAGTCTCTCTCTTTTAAAATGAACCGAGAAGTCAATTGATTGATTTCTGGAAACATCTCAAAATCTGTAATCGTCAGCGCAATCACAGGATTAAGGCTTGTATAGTCGTCTCCAACACCCAGTTGAATAGAATAAGTTTTCGCAGCGTTATAGAGAATACGTTTCTCAAAGCCTTCGACATTCAAGACCTGCATTTCAATAATCACTGAAGTCTCATTATCGAGCGTGGCTTTGACATCTAGATAAGTATCTTTAACGCCTCGAATACGCGGTGCTAAATAAGGATTAAGGATTATTAATTGCCTAATTCTGTTCTCTCCATTATAGAGAATGGCGTTGAGAAAACTGATCAAAACATCATGGCTTTGCTCGGAGCCAAATATCTTTTTGAATGCAAAATCAGTTTTAGGATTAATAAATCGCATATGTTTTAGTTGAGCCTTATCTCAATTGATTTTAGCATTCTCGATCTCAAATATTCTCAGCCATATATTTCGCAATTCTTGCTGATGCTCCTGCTTGTCCCATACGCTCCTCGCCATTCCGAACTACTGCTTGAAAGTAATCAGAATCTTGCAAAATCTCATGGAGAATATCAGCAACCTGAGCAGGCTTATCTATGAGATTAATCGAGCAACCTAATAAATCTGCTTGCTCTTCCGCAAACTTGCGCGTGAATTGCGGTCCATTTCCTGCGATCGTAATTACAGGTTTACCCAAACCTACTAATTGTTCGGTAGCGGTTCCTGCCATCGCTAAACCTAAATGACACTGATGCAAACAATCACCAAAGCCTTCTTTTAATAAGATTAGCCTTGCATTTTGCACCTTAAAAGTAGTTTCATCAAGACGTAGCCAACCTTTTTGGATGATGCTTTGTCCGATGATTTCTAAATCTAAATCAGGGGCGATCGCGACTAAAAAATGGACATTATGCGGAATCGTGCGTGAAACAACTTGAGCGCACAGCATCAGAGTCATCCAATTTTCATAGGCTTCAGGTGATCGCGAACCAGGTAAAATCGCTACGACCCATTCATCTTCACCAATGCCAAAATCGATACCTTTTGGT
>JAYVVP010000241.1:0-3833 GCA_043786935.1 Pseudanabaena sp.
CCTTTAGACAATACCGCTGTGCATCCCGAAAGTTATAAAGTCGTAGACGCGATCGCCCGTGACCTGAAGGTAGCTCTCTCAGACATCTCACAAGCAGCCGATAAACTGAAGACGGTCAACCTGAAGCAATATGTAACTGATGCGATCGGCGAACCGACTCTGCGCGATATCCTACGAGAACTAGAAAAGCCAGGACGAGATCCTCGTGCCGAGTTCAAATACGCTACCTTCAACGATGCTATCCAGAAAATCTCTGATCTACAAATTGGCATGGAGATAGAAGGCATTATCACCAATGTGGCAAACTTTGGAGCCTTCGTTGATATTGGTGTGCATCAAGATGGACTAGTCCATATTTCGCAATTAAGCGATCGCTTTGTCAGTGATCCAAAGCAAATTGTTAAAGTCGGACAGGTAGTAAAAGTGCGCGTTTTGGAAATAAATGAATCCTTGAAACGGATTAGTTTATCAATGAAATCATAGATTTTATGACTTCTCTTACTGTTTTGAGGTTGCAAGTTATGTGCAATCCAGTACCAATTGAAAAAATTGGACAAGAAGCAATCAGTGTTAAAATCTATTCACCACCACCAATTTAACTAGAAAAAGTCATGTCCGCACGGGATATTTTTCACAACGCTGTCAAGATTGCTTTAGAAAAAGATGGCTGGATAATAACTCATGATCCTCTTGCATTGGAGTTCGGTTTAGGTTCACTGTATGTAGATTTGGGTGCAGAGCGAATAATTGCAGCAGAGCGAAGCAATGAAAAAATTGCAGTAGAAATAAAAAGCTTTTTGAGTGGATCAGCCGTTTCGGAATTTCATACAGCGCTTGGACAATACTTAAACTATCGTCTGTTAATGCAAGACCAATATACAGAATATAAATTGTATTTAGCAGTGCCATCAAGTACATATGAATCCTTCTTTCAGCTGCCTTTTGTCCAATCCACAATTCAGCAGTACCAACTAAAGTTAGTAATCTATATACCTGAGAAACAGGAGATCGTAAAATGGCAGAGCTAAATGAATACCGCAAGAAGATTCAAGATTTACTTACAGAATTGGCAGAATATGGATCTTCCAATAGCGAAGTTGAATCGCAATTAATTTTTGATGCAGAGCGAGATCATTATCAACTAGCCCATGTTGGCTGGCGGAATAATCATCGAATTTATGGATGCGTGGTGCATCTAGATATCAAGGCTGGAAAGATCTGGGTACAGCACAATGGTACAGAATTTGATATTTCTATTAGATTGTCAGAGATGGGTATTCCCAAACAGAATATAGTGAATGGATTTCATTCGAGCTACATGCGACAGTTTACAGATTTTGCAGTCGGATAAAAATCAGTATTTTTTGTTAGTCACGCATCCATCACTTACCAATCTCCCTCAATCTCAACCTCGCATAGTTCGCAGGGACGAGTTGGATCGTCCACATCAATCACTAAATAAAGACGATTTGCATTTCTCCCAGATACACATACGCCTTCAACTTTACTAGTGAACAGCGCACCATCTAAAGTACGGAGTTCAATCCAACGAGCTTCCGTACCTAAGATGCCTAACACCGAGCCAGCCACAATTCCATCAGAGCTAGCATTTGGTGAATTCTCGGCAGTCGCTGAAAAAATCACGTTTTGTTTAGTCACAGTTGCATCAGTAAAGGTCAAACGTAGATCCTCTAAAGTGCCTAATTCATACTGACAAATCTGTTGCAGTTGAGGGACTGGCTTTTTATATGGTTCTTGCAAATACGCAGCAAGTTCATCCCACGCAAGATCGCACGTAGCATTCACAGGCAAACATCCTGCTTGAGGTTTACCATTACCACGATTGAAGAGACGCACCCAGCCATTACAGAAGGTTGCTCCTTCAATATTAAGTTCGCTACCAGCAAACATGGTGTTGTTACGGAGTTGCTCGTATAGCGCTTCTACTTCTATAAGAATAGGTGTAGCCGTAATAGAATCTTGTAGAGTGACAATTTTCTGTCGATGCCGAGTTGAGCCAGATCCAAAAGCGAGCAGAATATCTCCCTCTTCTGTAGGAATAGTGACACAGGCTTCCAAATCTAGTTTAAACCGCTTATTTCCCCGTAAATCATCAAATTCGCGCAGTCCCCCTTCGCCTACAGGCAAACAAATTGTATCAACCTGAAGGGTATATGGCTCAATTAGCACAAGAAAATTGGCATCGTCTTGAATCAACGCTAGTCGATCTCCAAACCAACTTAGACTAGATCCTGCACGCACATGAGCCGAACGATCTAGCGTTAGATTTGCTCCTTCGCTATAAAAGAGCGGCGTACTCTTTTGCACGATCGCCTTTAATGCAGGATCTCGCACGGCATGAATGATAGGAACTATTGCATTACTCAACTCTCAGTTGCTCCTGCGATCGGTGTAACTTTTCCTAAAATACCTCAATTTGCTCCTAGATTTATGATGAAAGCTTGAACGTTATCAATTATGTGAGAACTTTTATGGCAATTTCTCATGCCACTTTCTTTGGAGATCCTTGGTATGTTGCTTATATATTTAAGATTCAGTACAAAGGGCAAAGTCCTGCAACAGGTTTTATATTATTATTTGTAATAGGTTTGAAAGCGAATTGCTGTAAATTGCTGCTCATATCAGGATCGACAATCATATGAGAATATTGCTAGTTGAAGATGAAGAAGACTTAGGTAAAGCATTACTGCGTAGTCTGAAGCAAGAAAAATATATTGTCGATTGGGTACAAGATGGTGCAGAAGCTTGGGGCTACCTTACCAGTCCTGAAGTAGATTATGTGTTAGCAATTGTTGATTGGATGTTGCCAAGTTTATCAGGATTGGAAATATGTAAACGCTTGCGATCGCAAGGTAATTCTCTTCCAGTTTTGATGTTAACTGCGCGAGATCGGATGGAAGATCGCGTTATGGGCTTGGATTCAGGGGCAGATGATTATCTAATTAAGCCGTTTGGGATGGTCGAATTGATGGCAAGACTGCGAGCATTGTTGCGGCGACCGACTCAAGTCCAATCACAAGTTTTACAAGTAGGGACTTTAATCCTTGATTACAGTAGCTCTACTGTGGCGATCGCTAACCAACAGGATATTGCTGAAGGAATCATGCTCACAACTAAGGAATTTCAATTGTTAGAATACTTTATGCAACATCCAAATCAAATACTTACTCGTGACCAGATTATGAATCGGCTATGGGAATTTCAAGCAGAACCCGTTAGCAATGTTGTAGCGGCTCAGATTCGCCTGTTAAGAAAGAAATTAGCGGAATATAATTGTGATAGCGGGATCGAGACAATCTATGGATTGGGATATCGATTGAATTCATGAATCGTAATAAGATATTTTTTGGAGCGCGGTTACATCTGGCGGGTTGGTACGCTGGAGTAATGGGGATTATTTTGATCCTCTCTGGAGTTGGCATCTATCAGGTGATGCTACATGCTCATTGGCAAGCCGTTGATCGCGAGTTAGAGTCGGTTGCAGGTACATTGCACGACAGTTTAGAACCTTTATTGCAACAAAGCGATCGCATTGCTCCCAGTGTGCAACAAATCCTTCCCAATCTTTGCATTGTCGGTGAGAACTGTGCGCGAGAATCAACTACTCGCCATGTTCTAGGTGCGATTCAACAAGAGAGCTTTTATGCGTTATTTCTCAGTCGCTCTGGAACCTTGATTGCCACAGTTGGGAAACAACCAATCGGAATTACACCTCGTACTGAACCAGATGTATGGCAAACAATTGAAGATCGACAGGGAAACCGCTATCATCAAATTTCACTTTTGCTTAAAAATAGTAATGGAAAACCTTG
>JAYVVP010000242.1:0-26341 GCA_043786935.1 Pseudanabaena sp.
ACTGATATTTGCTTCGTTATCTTCTGCTAGCAAGAGCAATGGGGATTGTCTAGTGCTCACGTTGGCTATTCTTACGTCGGCTATCTCAGAGTCTATTCCTAAAGTAACCGCTTGCATATTATCTACTGTTCTTTCAGATGGAAAGTTCAAACTGGGAATACTCAAATTGGGAATACTCAAATTGGGAATACAGGGTAGCATGAGTGTAAAGCAACTACCCACACCCAATTCGCTCGTTAACTCCACACTGCCACCGTGAAGTTCGACAATCTGCTTTACCAGTACTAATCCCAATCCAGTTCCATTATATCGACGATTTAGAGCGCTATCGATTTGCATGAAGGGCTGAAATATTTTTTTGATGTTATCTGCGGAAATGCCGATGCCTGTATCAATCACGACAATGCGTAGGAAGTCTTCTTCGGAAGAATTAGTAATAGCGAGACCACAGGATGCTCGGCTCGCTTCTAAGATGATTTGTCCGCCTTCTGGGGTGAATTTGACCGCATTACTTAGCAAATTAATTAAGACTTGGCGAATACGTCGCTCATCTACGAGCAAGTCAGGTAAATTGAGAGGGAGTCTAATATCAATCTTAATCCGTTTTTGGAACGCTTGATGTTTGACAAAGGCAATACTAGATTGGCAAAGACTATTGATGGAAGTGGGAGCACAATCCAATTCGATCTTGCCCGATTCAATTTTTGCCACATCAAGAATGTCGTTAATCAACTCTAGTAAATGAGAACCGCTGCGCTCAACAGTTTGCAATGCTTTGATTTGTTGCTGGTTGACGATGCCAAAGACTCCTTCTTGTAGTCCTTCGGTCATGCCCAGAATGGCGTTGAGGGGGGTACGCAGTTCGTGACTCATATTGGCGAGAAATTCATCTTTTATCTGAGTGGCGCGAGCGAGTCGGGCATTGGAAATAGCGAGTTGATCGTTCATTTCGATCAGTCGGGCTTCAGCGCGTTGACGTTCGGCTAGTTCTGTTTGCGATCGCTCAAAAAGACTTGCCTGTTGAATGGCGATCGCTAACTGGTTAGCAGTTTGTTTAAGTAAGTTGATCTCCCAGTCCTGCCACTGACGCGGCTGATTACATTGATGAGCAATCAGCAATCCCCAAAGAGTTTGATCGTAAATGATGGGAACTGCGACTAAGGATTGGACTTGGGTTTCGACAAGGAATTTGATCGCAGGGGGTGATAAAACTGGGTGCCCTTGTTTGTCAAAATCACAAGCGACAAATATATTGTTTTGGAGGTAGTAATTGTAGCTCTCAGGAGAGATCACCCCTTCAGGAAGGACTATATTCAAAGATCTTAGGCAAGGTGGCAAAACGGCTTCGGCGATGATAGATCCTGTAAAGTCTGGAGTTATTTGACAAACCCGCACTCGGTCTGATTTCAAAACGTGGTTAACTTCTTCCACGGTTGCATTGAGAATCTCTTCTATATTTAGAGATGACCGCATTCGCTGGGTAATCTCTACTAGTAAGCGTTCCCGATCAGCCTGTTGTTGCAATCTCAATTCTGATTGTTTGCGATCGCTAATGTCGCGGATAACAAAGATCGCTTCATCTTTACCGCAGGGGGCAACCCGAACTTCTTCGTCACGCAGGGTTCCATCAATCCAAACCTGTTGCTCGTAAGTCTGCACAGTTTGAGTGACAATCGCTTGCTGAAGTGCTGAGTATTTAGTTTCAGCATGATTTGGCATAATATTTGCGGGCAAAGACTCATAAATACTTTTGTTAATCACTTGGACAGGATCGACCAGATTTTTACCTGCGGGTGATGTGAGGAAGTCCATATATTGACCCTCACGGTTAACTCGAAACACTAAATCGGGCAATGCTAAGAGGGTAGCCCGAACACGTTCTTCACTGCGTTCTAATGCTTCTTGGATAACTTGGCGATCGCTAATATCCATGACAATTCCAAACAATCCGATCACTTGCCCCGCCGCATCCAAGATCGGTTCAGCTTTGGTAAAGATATAGACAAAAGAACCATCGGCTCGAATAAACTTGAAATCTGTTTCATAGGGTTCTCCCTGAATTACTTTGTCTATACAATCGGTAAGGCGCTTTCGTTCATCCAGTGGATAGTAGCCAAGCGCCTCTTCATAAGTGGGTTCGGGCTGATTAGGGTTGAGACCAAAAATCTTAAACACTTCAGGAGACCAGCTTAGTTTCTGGCTGAGCAGATCTAGTTCCCAATCACCAAGATGGGCAACCTGTTGCGCCTCTCTGAGGCGGGCTTCACTGCGCTGCAAAGAGGCTGTACGTCTCTCTACTCGGTGTTCGAGATCCTGATTGAGTTGCCGCAATGATTCTTCGGCTTGCTTGAGATTGGTTACATCTAAAACTGTGCCGATCAGCTGAACCATCTGACCTAAATCGTCACAAATAATTTCTGATCGGGTGATGATGTATGTCAATGAACCATCGGGGTGACAAATTCGATACTCAAGATCGTAGGGCTGGGCAAGCGCGATCGCATTCTGTACAATTTGATCAGAGTGCTCCCAGTCATCGGGATAAACATATTGCTTTAATTCTGCATAGGTCGGTGTACCCAATGCGGGATCGCGTCCATACATACGAAAAACTTCTTCTGACCAAGAAATCTTCCCCGTTGACAGTTCAAATTCCCAACTACCAAATTTTCCAATGTGCTTAGCTGTTTTGAGATGGACATCGTGCTTACGAAGTTGCTCTTCTGCTTGCTTCTTTGCCGTTATATCTCGATGAGTGCCAATCATCCGCAGGGGTTTTCCTTGCTGATCTCGAAGCACGACCTTTCCATAATTGGCAATCCAGCAATATTCGCCACTTTTTGTCTGCATTCGATAGTCAAATCTGTAGCAAACAGACGGATCCTGCAAGTGGGCTTTAAGCTGTTCTATTACCCAAGGTTTATGCTCTGGGTGAATTAACTGTTCCCATGTAGTGACATGAGCGGGTAAATCATCGGGACTAAATCCTAACATTTCCGACCAGCGTGGACTGAAATATACATGACCACTAGTTATGTCCCAGTCCCATAGACCATCACCAGAGATTCCCAATATCGATTGGAGGCGTTCATCACTCAGGTGCAAGTCTTGTTCAGACAATTTGCGATCGCTAATATCCCGTATAATTGCCAAAACTTCTTGGTTGTTAATTGCGAAGATCCTGACTTCTTCATACATCATCCGATCCTGTCTGAGAAAGCTATGCTCGTAGACTTGCAACTCACCTGTAACGATCGCCTGCTCAATGATTCCCAACTGTTTTTGAAGCAATTCTGGCGGTAGGATGTCTGCGATGTGATTGACAATTGGCAGAAATTTCTCGCTGTCAACTCCAGACTTGATGTACTCTAAGCAAGTTCCATCTCGCTGAAGTCGCACTAATAAATCGGGAATCGCCTCTAGCATATTGCGATTGTTTGCTTCGCTGCCTTGTAGAGCGACAGTCCCCTGTTCTACTTGCTTTTCTAAATCTTGGTTGAGTTGCTGTAGTGTAACTTTGCCTTGTTTGAGATTAGCTATATTATCCTTCATCCCCCTCTCAGACTCTAACTGTAAGACTCTCTGCGTTAATATCTTGATTACACTATCTTGAGTTAGCAACCCAATCAGGCGATCGCGATCATCTAGTACAGGTAAATGTCGAATTTGATGTTGTTGAAATAGGGTTAGTGCAACATTAATATCAGTAAATGTAGATGCTTTGATCGTAATGACTGGATGGCTCATCACCGCCTGAATTAACAACCGATCTAAGGGTATGGGTTGAGTATTAATGCGGACAAGATCTCGTTCGGTCACAATGCCGATCAAGCCGATCAAACTTTTGCTTTCAGGATGTGTACTCTTGGCAACTAGCACATAGTCTGAGCCAGTTTCAGACATTTTAGCGATCGCATCTCTCACCGTTGTATCAGGTGTCACGATAAGCGGGTTAAAGGCGATCGCGGATTGCATATCTTGTGGGCTTTGAGGACTTGATGTGGCCATTAGTTAGTATCGCTTCTAGAAGGCTAACAGAGTTGGAATTATCTGGGCTAATACTTTTAGCTTGACTGGTTTAGTGAGGTAGTCAGTCGCTCCTGCTTGGATACAACGTTCGCGATCGCCTTTCATCGCCAGAGCTGTCATCGCAATAATTGGAATATTAACCAAGTTAGGATCGAGCCGAATCTGTTTAGTTGCCTCTAGACCATCCATAATTGGCATTTGAATGTCCATCAAAATTAAGTTAGGATGATGATTTGCCGCTAGATCGACTGCTTCTTGACCATTTTTGGCTAACAAGATCCGATAACCCTTGGCTTCGAGATAGCTAGAAACTGTACTGATATTTGCTTCATTATCTTCGGCTAGCAAAATCAAATAAGATTGGCTAGATATTTCCCCATTCAGTAGAGATTCCATTTTTGGAGTTGATGCTAGTTTATCGTCTGCTGGTATTTGAGAAGTATTGAGAGGAGGATTAGAGGGTAATTTGATTGTAAAGCAACTGCCTATACCAAGTTCACTGGTTAAAGTTACGATACCACCGTGCAATTCCACTATGCGCTTCACTAGAGTAAGTCCTAAACCTGTGCCAGTATATTGACGGTTTAGAGCATTATCGATTTGGATAAAGGGTTGGAATAGTTTATTGATATTTTCAGGAGAAATACCGATACCCGTATCGATTACTTGGACATGAACGGAGCATTGTTGAGAGGCATCATTGGAATAATAGCCGCAGAAAAGTTGAGTGACTTTTAAAAGAATCGATCCGCCTGGTAGAGTGAATTTCAAGGCGTTATTGAGCAGATTAATCAAGGCTTGACGAATACGACGTTCATCAACTAATAAATCAGGTAGATTAAGCTGAAGTTGAATGTCAAGCTGAATCCGTTTCTGGAAAGCTTGCTGTTTGATAAAAGTCATACTAGATTGGCAAAGACGACCGATTGATGTGAGAGTACAATCTAGTTCGATCTGTCCAGCTCCAATTTTTGCTACATCAAGGATGTCATCGATCAACTCTAATAAATGAGAACCACTGCGCTCAACAGTTTGCAATGCTTGGATCTGTTTCTCGTTGACAGGGCCAAAGATTTCTTCTTGTAGCGCTTCGGTCAGACCTAAAATAGCATTAAGTGGAGTGCGGAGTTCATGACTCATATTAGCGAGAAATTCGTCTTTTAGCCGAGTAGACCGAGCGAGTTCTTCATTAGCCATAGCCAGTTGGGCATTTGTCTCAGTTAGTCGGGCTTCGGCGCGGTGGCGTTCGGCTAATTCTGTTTGCGATCGCTCAAAAAGACTTGCCTGAATAATGGCGATCGCTAACTGATTGGCAGTTTGTTGAAGTAAATTGATTTCCCACTCTTGCCACTGACGCGGACGATCGCATTGATGAGCAATCAGCAATCCCCAAAGAGTTTGATTCTGAATGATAGGAACAACAACCTTGGCTCTGACTTGGATTTCTTTAAGAAAGTCTATTAAACATGGTGAAACTGACGGGTTTTCAGCTTCGCGATCGCTAAGCGTATAAACCATTCCTTGGACATAACGCTCGTAGTTCTCTCTAGGAAAGACCTCTTCAGGAAAGATGACATTCAAAATTTTCGACCAATTTGGTGAAACAAATTCGGCAATAGCAGATCCTGTTTTGTCAGGAAATACTCGATAGATCAGTACTCGATCAGCTTGTAATACCTGATGGACTTCTTCCACAGTGGCTCTAAGAATTTCGGCTAGCTCTAGAGAGGATCGCATCCGTCGAGTAATCGATGCTAGTAAACGTTCTTGTTCTGATTGTTGTTGCAGTCGCAACTCTGCTTGTTTGCGATCAGTGATATCTTGAAACATCCCTACCAATCCAATCACATTGCCTGACCAGTCCCGTAGCGGAGCTTTATGAGTTTCCAGCCATATCTGTTCACCACTGGATTTAGTTAGCATTTCTTCAATTCCCAGTTTGGCTTGACCAGATTCCATCACGCCCCGATCGTCAGCTTGATAAGCGCTCGACTCCTCTTCTGTTGGTGACAAATCGAAATCAGTCTTCCCAACAACCTCTTTTGATGATGACGCACCTAAGATTCGTGCGAATTGCTGATTGCATCCTAAAAAGACAGATAATCGATCTTTCCAAAACAACGGCAACGGCACAGTATCGATCACTGTTTGAATAAACTGTTGAGACTCTTGAAAAGACTTTTCCGCCTGTTTGCGATCGCTAATATCTCGGATAAAAAAGACTACTTCATCATTACCACATGGCGCAACACGTACCTCTTCATAACGGAGTTTGCTTTCTATCCAAACCTGTTGTTCATATGTCTGTAAGGTCTGATTAGCCAGAGCTTGCTGAATCGCAGAATATGTAGTTTCGGCATGAGGAGGAATAATTGTTGCTGGCAAGGGATCATAAATACTACTGCCAATTGCTCGATCAGGATCGACAAGATTTTTACCTTGATGTGATGTTAAAAAGTCAGTATATTTACCATCACGGTTAACTCGAAACACCAGATCGGGTAACGCGAATAGAGTCGCCCGAGTCCTTTGTTCGCTGCGTTGTAAGATATCTTGGATAACTTTGCGATCGCGTAAACTTCTCTTTACTATTTGCAGAATTACTATCCATAAAGGAATTATAACAATTAAGCTCAGGAAAATAACTAACTCTGTCCCAAGTAACTCCTGTCGATAGAATGCAAGGCGTTTTTCAATTCGGCTTTGGATCGCAATCACGCCTATTTGACAACCTTGAGCATAGAGTTGTTTCTGGTAGTTGTAAGCGTCACTTGAAAGTGATTTTAGAGCTTCTTCTTTTCGGCCTTGTCTGACCAAATCAAAAGATTCCCGCTCCATTTTTACTAACTTGATATTAGCGATATCTGTCTGTTTAGCGCCTTCACCTTCATAAACTTCAGGAGCAATAGCAATTACCTCTTTAATGACTACATCTAATTTTGGCTCAAAGCTAAGATAGCGTCTTTCCCATTGGATATCCCCCGTAGCAGCATTCAAACGAGCTGACATTGTTAAGACTTCATCTAAGTAGATAATTTGATCACTTAAACTTTGAAGTTGAAACTCTTGGGTAAAAAGCTTATTGAAGTCTGCATAAGATACCCATATTTTCCATCCTGATGTTATCGATAGTAAGAATGTAATTGCGATCGCAATGATAATTGCTCTAGTTGGATAGAGAGCTGTTATTTGAAAAACTTTAGAAAAGTTGTTTTTAATCCTCATTCCAGACTCAATTTATTCCCTAAGTATTAAGACGTTAGCTAATCGCGAATATGAATCTCATAGCAATCCTAAATGATTTAAGAAAAGCTTCGACTACGCTCAGCCAGCGTATACCGATAGCTGAGCGTAGTCGAAGCCAATATTCTTACAGTCCATTCAGGATTGCTATATGTAATACTACCCATTTTACTGGCTAATCTTAATAATGTAGTTTGGGAGAAAATTAACTGCAAATATCTAAGAGATATAGTAATAAATGGCGACATCATTCATGCTTCTCATTTTTAACTAAAAGCTGTTGGATCGTATTTGTTAGTTGCTTAAGCTTAACTGGCTTAGTTGCATACTCATCAGCGCCTGCTTGGATACAACGTTCGCGATCGCCTGTCATCGCTAGAGCCGTCATTGCAATAATCGGAATATTAACTAAGTCAGGATCGAGCCGAATTTGTTGAATGGCTTCTAGTCTATCCACTACTGGTATTTGGATATCCATCAAAATTAGGTCAGGCAGATGAGCCTTAGTGAGGGCGATCGCCTCCTGCCCATTCTTAGCAACGATAACCCTTAGCTTGTAAATAGCCAGAGATAGTAATGATATTAATTTCATTATCCTGTACTATCAAAATTAAGGGGATCTCAGTCGGTTGGTGTGTCAATGGAGATTCAAATTCGGAAGTAGTTGCTAATCGATTACCCATCAGCATTTCAGATGACTCAGGGGTATAAGGTAAATCAATCGTAAAGCAACTGCCTACCCCTAGCTGGCTAGTTAAACCGACTTTACCATTATGCAATTCCACTATTTGTTTAACTAGGGCTAGTCCTAAACCTGTACCTGAATACTGGCGATTTAAAGCGCTATCGATTTGGATAAATGGCTGAAACAACTTTTTGATATTTTCTGGGGCAATGCCAATGCCTGTATCGATGATGGCAAAATGGAGCCAATCGTTAGTATGCGAAGATTTCGGAGATTCTTGTTTGGTAACTTCTAGAGTGATTTGCCCACCTTCTAGGGTGAATTTCACAGCATTGTTGAGCAAATTAATCAATACTTGACGAATGCGCCGTTCATCAAGTACTTGGTCAGGTAGATTTCGAGGAAGTTTTATTTTTAGCTGAATACTTTTCTTTTGAGCTTGTTGCTTGATAAAGGTAAGACTGGATTGGCACAGAGCAGCCACATTAACCAAAGCGCAGTCTAGGACAATCTGACCCGATTCAATTTTGGCGACATCGAGAATGTCATTAATTAAGGACAATAAATGATCGCCGCTTCATTCAACGGTCTGCAAAGCTTTGAGTTGCTTTTCATTAATGCTACCTAAAATTTGCTCTTGCAAAGCCTCGGTCATACCGAGAATAGCGTTGAGAGGAGTACGCAGTTCATGACTCATGTTCGCTAAAAACTCATCCTTCATGCGCGTGGCGCGCGCGAGTTGTTCGTTCGTGTGTAGCAGTTTTGCCTCAGCTTGTTTGCGATCGCTAATATCTTGCACCATCACCACAAAAGAATTAACGGATTTATCAAGATTCCGCAAGCATTGAGCAGAGATACTTGTGTAGATGATCTCTCCATTCTTACGAATGAAGCGTTTATCCATTACATACCCTTCTATTTCTCCTGCCAAGGCTCGATTAAAATAGCGAACATTTAACTCCAAATCATCAGGATGAGTCATCTCTTCCCAATTTTTTTGGAGCATTTCCAAATGGGAATAACCAAGCATTTTACAAAAACAATTATTAGCATCTTGCCAACTCCTATCAGGATTACTAATAGCCATGCCAAGCAGAGGCTGATCGAAGTAACGACGCAGACTTTCTTCACTTTTACGCAAATAATCTTCAGTTTGCTTGAGTTCTGTCAAATCATGCAGACTAGCCAGAACTCCAGTAATCCTGCCATCAGTTTCACTACTATCGCGGTAGCAGCATTTTGGTTACTGGCATAGCAGGGACTGGTAAAACCACATTAGCTGGTTATTTTGCCGCCGCAACATGCGATCGCGGCGAACGCTGCCTATATCTAGCTACAGAAGAAGCTCCTCAACAAATTCTTAGAAATCAACGCTTAATTGGACTTGACTTAACTCATTATGTAGAAAAAGGACTGCTGCGATTTGAAGCAGTACGTCCAACTGCTTATGGTTTGGAGATGCGCTTGGTCAAAATCTACGCATGGGTCAAAGAATTTCAACCTAGAGCCGTTGTTATCGATCCGATGAGTAATCTCGCTGCAAGTGGAACTGCGAATCAAACCAAAAATTTCCTCATGCGCTTGATCGACCTATTTAACTGATGTTACGTGGAACGATTTTACTAGATGTACGACCTTTACTAGAGTTACAGGCGATCAACGCTTTAGAGTCATGATATTTGCCCTCTGTAAGGTCGAGGTTGCGTAAGCCCTTCAAGACTTCCACGTAACATCAGCTATTTAAATCTCAACAAATCACAGTTTTCTTTACTAATCTTGTACAAGGTGATAATGCTTCACAATATACAGAGATAGGAATATCATCTCTCATGGATACTTTGGTTAGAACTTCGTACTATAGAGAACAACGGAGAGCGTAACCGTATCTTTAGTATTCTTAAATCTCGTGGCATGAAACATTCTAATCAAGTACGTGAATTTCTGTTAACTAGCCAAGGGGTTGAGCTAGTAGACGTTTACTTAGGACAGAGAAGTTTTCTGACTGGAACTGCGCGAATAAGTCAACAAGCGCAAGAGAAACTTGATCAACTTAGCCGCCAGCAGGAATTTGAGCGCAAAAAACGTCTGCTTGAGCATCAACGAGCATTAGTCCAAACTCAGATCGCCGCCCTTGAAATTCAGTTAGCCACCGATCAAGAAGAATTAGATATGTTTAGTCAGCAAGAAGAAGCAAATCTACAAATTCTATTTGAAAATAGAGATAGCATGGCAGGATTACGAAAAGCCGATCCAGCCGATCTAGCTGATCCAACAGATTTATAAATCATCTGAAAACTTCTGAAATAGATCCAAAGATTCCTAAATAAATGACTATTAATTCACAAGATGAAATCAATCTTCCTGAACAAGAAGAAATGTGGGAGCTACGACTATATGTGGCAGGAAAATCTCCTAAATCACTTTTAGCGATCGCTAATTTGCAAAGAATCTGTAAGGAGCATCTCGACGGTCGATACCGCATTGAGGTAATTCATTTAGTTGAGCAGCCCCATATTGCCAGAAAAGATCAGATTATCGCTGTTCCAACTTTAATCAAGAAACTACCTCTTCCCTCCAAACAAATTATTGGTGATTTATCCAATCTAGAAAAAGTGCTACATGGATTAGAGTTAATAAACCTTAAACCTTAAAAATCTCATCCTATTTGAGTCATATTTCAAAACTCATTTTGCCAATACATAGCCCAAAAGTATTATAATAATGATTATCATTATCATAAACTGAGTCAATGTCTTTGAAGTTATCCTCAAAATTATTTTTATTCTTAGGATTAAGATCCAGCAAAAACCTGAAGATTCAGGCGATCGCAACCTTACTAATAGCGATCGCCACAAGCATCACTGCTTGCAACAGTTCGCCTACCTCTAACCCATCTACGCTCAGCCCGACAGCTACCGCCGCAATAAACACCGACAAGACTGAAACACGACCCCTAGTCGTTGCTACCAACGCAGTTACCTGTGATTTGGCAAAGCAGATTGCGGGCAATACGATTGAACTAAAATGCTTAATTGAGCCTGACGTTGATGTTCATGCCTATCAACCTAAGCCTGAAGACCGTAAAGCGATCGACTCAGCGAAGTTAATTCTTTATGGCGGTTACAACTTTGAACCAAGTCTAATCAAACTAATTCAAGCGAGTTCTAATCCTGCCCCAAAAGTTGCCGTTGATGAAGTTGCAGTGACCAGTCCCTTAATGGCAGAGTCAGAAAAATCTGACAAAAAGCCGTCTGACAAAAATTCAGTAGAAAAAGAAGTAGACCCTCATGTTTGGCACAATGCTCAAAATGGGATCAAAATTGCCCAAGCAATTAATAAAAGCTTAAGTACACTCCGTCCCGATCAAGCTGCAAACTATGCTAAAAATACTGCCAAGCTAGTCAGTGAACTAGAACAAATCGATACTTGGATCAAAGTCCAAATTGCCACAATTCCTGCAAGTTCTCGCAAGCTAGTCACTACTCATGATGCGCTTAGTTATTATGCCAAAGCCTATGGCATTCCTATCGAAGGCGCATTGAGTGGAATCAATAGTGAAGAGCAACCAACACCGACAAGGGTTAAAGAGTTAGTTGAAATAATTAAATCTAACCAAGTTCCGACAATTTTTGCAGAGGTATCCCTCAATCCTAAGCTAATTAGAACTGTTGCCAAAGAAGCAAATGTCAAGATTTCTGAACGTGAAATCTATGCTGATGGATTGGGGACAAAGGGAAGCGAAGCAGAAACCTATACAGGAATGCTAATTGCTAATACCCGCACGATTGTGGAAGGATTGGGTGGCAAGTACGCAGCTTTTAAGCATACAGATTTTAAGAGAAAGTAGTCTTGCTTTTAGTTGATGGTGTCTTGCAGTGAATGTAAGCGATGATAAATACCACCTTGTGATAGAAGATCTTGATGAGAGCCAACTTCGACAATATGCCCTTTATCTAAAACCACAATTTTGTCGGCTTCACGCACTGTGCTAAGCCGATGGGCGATCACAATTGTAGTACGTGTTCCCTGAATGCGACGCATTGCTAATTGAATTGAGCGCTCTGATTCATAATCAAGACTAGAAGTTGCCTCATCAAATACAAGGATATCAGGATTGACTAGTAAGGCTCTAGCGA
Source organism: Pseudanabaena sp. (assembly GCA_043786935.1). Classification (GTDB taxonomy): domain Bacteria; phylum Cyanobacteriota; class Cyanobacteriia; order Pseudanabaenales; family Pseudanabaenaceae; genus Pseudanabaena. Next base: position 12,094 of record JAYVVP010000242.1, read on the forward strand.
TTCCCAATCGCTGACGTTGACCGCCAGACAGCCTCACCCCACGCTCTCCGACAATGGTGTTATAACCGAGTGGAAACAGATGCAGAAACTCATCAACACTAGCGATCGCGCAGGCTTCTTGGACTTGAGCAAAAGTTGCCGTAGGATTGCCATAAACCAGATTATCTCTCAGAGTTCCGTTAAATATATCAACTTCTTGATGCACGATTGATAGACGCTTGCGATAGCCCGTGATGTCAAGTTCAGTAATATTCTGACCATCGATAAAAATTCCGCCGCCCGTTGGCTCAAAGTAACGGAATAGAAGTTTAACAAGTGTCGATTTTCCAGAACCAGATCGCCCAACTAGAGCCACAGTTTCATAAGGCTGAATCGTAAACTGCACCTTTTTGAGGACAGGGCGATCGCTGTCATAGCCAAATGTAAGATCGCGGAATTCTACTTTGCCATCAAAGCGATATTGTGGATATTTAGGTGGATATTTAGTATGGGAATGCAGCGCGATCGTGGCATCTTTGCCGTTAGTTTGGTGCATAAACTCATGAAAACGAATCATTGAAGAATAACGACGTGCAAATACTTCTGCAAGCAAACAAATTGGCTTAATTTCTGAATATGCCATACTTGCTAAAGTGGAAATCGTAATGAAATGTCCAATGGACATCTGTCCATCAACAGTAGCAAATAGGGCTGCCCCAAACACCACAAATTGACAAGATTCCAGCATCGTATCGCGCACCATACCTAGTCTGATATAGCCAAGATGAATCCCCCATAGCGAAACTTTTTCCTCACGCCCTAGGCGATCGCTTTGGCGTTTATATTCCTTTGATTCATTGGCAAAAGCCTTAACAGTTTTGATATTAGTAATAATTTCCGAAGTGCGGCTTTCTGTATTTTCTTGATAAATATCAAGGTTTTCTTCGGTTTTAACTAGCCTTTTCAGTTTTTGCAAACTTCCTAATAAAACGAAAATAAATGAGACTAAAAAGAAAGCCGAAATCCACCATGCGATCGCGCAGACAATTGCAAAAATACCAAAAATTCGCACAAGTTTAGGAATCAATTGCCCTGCGATTTCAGGATATGTCCACATATGATTGGCTAAGCCTCGCGCTACCCTACCCGCAATTCGTCCAGCATTATTTTCATCATAAAATTCAATTGGCAAAGTCAAGATTTTAGCGATCGCTCTTTGTGTCTGATCGCGACGAGATTTGAGCGCAATCTCCCAATGAAAGTTATTAGCAACCCAAACCTGAATTGGCGCACGCAAAACCGAGACCACAAAAATCAAACCTAACAACACAATTAATGAAGTTGTTTGATTGACAGGTTGTCCAAATATTCCTACCGTTCCCTTTACTAAGCTATTAATTTCGCTATCAAGCGATCGCCCTGATAATACATTCACAATCTGCCCAACAGTATAGGGAACTGTAAGATCAATAATTTCAAATAAACTAGAACCTGCAATACTCCAGATCGCTGTTGTCTGATAGCGTTTAAAGTAACGCACTATGTCCCAAATATTTGCTTTCATGCTTGTTAAATTCCAAAATAAGACAGCTAACCCTAATATGGCATAAACCAACTTATATCAACCATGCGATCGCCTATTATGGAATGCGTTGTGACAATCTCCTATGATCCCATTAAATGCTTAGCTAGTGGGCATCAGGAATACTACCTCTACAAACATTTTTAAATTGGGCAATGTCTTTTTTGTTCTATTCAAACTAAATTAGTTACAGTTAGACTTTATAAGAACTGCCTCTTTCTGTAGCTCTTTGCAAAGGCTTTTCTTTAGCACTTTTTTCAATTGCATCCCAATCAGCATTTTCCAATACAACATCCAACACATCAGACAAATTACAACGCTGCTCATAAGCTATGCGCCTCAAGATATCGTGATGTTCTGGCAAGATATATACAGGCTTTCTCTGTGTTTGCGCCATTTTTGAATTAATAATAAATTTATCTCTCTAATATACTCTAGCTAAGCATATAATTTGACAACTGGCTAATTAGCTGATTTAATAGAAGCATTAAAGTAAAATTCAAAATCTCTCATAAAATATTTGAAACTCAATGAATAAATCAGTTATAGCTTTATTCTCAGGCTGTGGAGGTTTGGACTTGGGCTTTCGTCAAGCAGGCTTTAATGTCACATGGGCTAATGAATATGACAAAGACATTTGGCAAACTTATGAGAGCAATCATATAGATACAGTGCTTGATCGGCGAGACATTCGTAAAATTTCTTCGGAAGAGATTCCAGATTGTCTAGGTATTATTGGTGGACCGCCTTGTCAAAGTTGGAGCGAAGGAGGAACCCAAAAAGGAATCGATGATGCTCGTGGTCAGTTATTTCTAGACTATATTCGTATTCTTAGGGATAAGCAGCCTCAATTTTTCTTAGCCGAAAATGTCTCAGGAATGATGCATAAAAAGCATCAACCAGCTTTTGCAAATATCATCGCGGCTTTTGAAGAAGCTGGTTATACAGTGTCTTTTGCGTTGTTAAATGCTAAAAATTATAACGTTCCACAAGAAAGAAAACGTGTAATTTTTATTGGCTACCATGTTGACTTAAACAAACGATTTGATTTTAATTTGGTGCAAAAATCGCTGCATATTCCTACTTTAAAAGATGCAATTTGGGATTTACGAGAATCTACACTTCCTGCTTTACCCACTTGTAAAACCAATGGCGAAAATTGCTTAGTTCATAATCATGAATATATGAAGGGCGGATTTTCGAGCATATTTATGTCTCGCAATCGAGTCCACAACTGGGATGACCCATCTTTCACAATTCAAGCAGGAGGTCGTCACGCTCCAATTCATCCACAAGCTAATAAAATGATTTGGGTGGGCAAAGATGAATGGATGTTTGATCCTAATTCACCAGATCCTTATAGAAGATTGTCAGTTAGAGAATGCGCTAGAGTACAGACATTTCCTGATGATTTTACTTTCCATTATAAGAACTTGGCGCACGGATACAAGATGATCGGTAATGCTGTTCCTGTAAACCTAGGTCACGCATTAGCTAAAGCCATCAAATTACAACTTGCTGAACCAGAGAATATTATAAAAGCTCACAATTCCAATCAACTAAGTTTCACTCTCTGAGTAGAATTGCCATTTTCTCGTTGGATTGGGTCTTAGCGGTATGCGAATTTTATAATCAGCTTGTAAGGTATCAAGGATATGGTTATGATTAAGTCCATTTGGAAAAACCTCAGTAAATTTACCTAGTTTCATTAAATCTTTTAAGGTTGTTACATCTATAACTTCACTCAGAGATTGATCTGGTTGAAATTTTGTGTAAACATTTTTTCCTCTGTTGCTAGCTTCTGTGAAGGGATTAATAGGTCTGAAAATCACTTTAATGTCTTCACCAAGTTGCTTTATTTTGTCCAGATCAATCGGTGACAGATTCTTTATAATATCCCCAATTGACCTAGGATGTTCGTCAGAGACATATAAACAATTTGCAGCGTTCTCTTTATCGCCAACACCACAAACAATTTTTTTTAGATCTTCGAGACTATCAAAAATATCTAAAAAAGGAATAAATGTATCACCAGTTCTCTCTCCAAAACTAATACTTACACCAACAAAAAGACTTGCATTAGTCTTATTAGCCCATTCGTTTGCCCATAAACTCGTTTTTGCAGTTAACTTATCAAATATTTTGCGTCCAAACTCGCTCATAAATCTTTCATGTCCATACCAATTACCAAAATAGCCTGCATTACTAAGCTTTGCAGAAATTTTGAGTGGTGGAGAAACTTGAAATTTAATCAAAATATCTGTTTTATTATTTGAGCTATTATTTCCTACTTTTGTTGATTCAGTAATTACATCTTCTGGTATCACACCCAGTTTTTGCATCCATTCAGGAATATTTTGAGGTAAAGAACTCCCAATTTTTGCTGTTTTTGCGATCGCCTTCTCTAAATCTTCAGATGATTTTGACATAATAAATTTTGCTGGTTTTCATATTTCATGAGTATGCGGCGTTGTTAATTCCCGCATGTAGATTACATGAAATTGACAGTGTAAAGATAGCTTTTAGTATGATCGTCATAATCAAAATTTAAAAAACACTAACCGCTAACCGCCGCGATCGCTTCACGAATCACTTCTGAACCAGCGCCCATAATGCAAGATTTCTCAGTGATAATCCGTTTCCAAATGCGGCTGCCTGCTTGACCGTGAAACAGTTGCAACATATGGCGAGTGATTTTATGCAACCTTACTCCTTTTGCTGTCCATTCGTTAATATAATCGATCATCGCTTCGGCAGCTTCCACTCGACTACGCATGGGAGTTTCATCGCCAAAAAACTCGCGATCGCTAGTTGCAAATAGATAAGGATTGTCATAGGCAGCCCGTCCAATCATCACCGCATCGACATGCTGTAACTGTTGATGGGCTTGCTCTAGAGTGATGAATCCACCATTAATTTCAATAAATAAATGAGGGAATTCTTTCTTTAATTGATGCACATCTGCGTAACGTAGGGGTGGAACTTCACGATTGTCTTTAGGACTTAGCCCTTGCAACCATGCTTTGCGGGCATGAACTGAGAAGCGCTGACAACCAGCCTCCGCCAAAATCCGCACAAAATTTTGCATATCTTCATAGCGGTCTAAATCATCGACTCCGATCCGATGTTTAACTGATACAGGAATATTTGTTGCCGCAATCATTGACTCAATACATTTAGCAACGCGATCAGGTGTTTTCATTAAACACGCTCCAAAACTTCCACTTTGGACGCGATCGCTTGGACAGCCGACATTCAAATTAATTTCGTTATAGCCCATCGCTTCAGCAAGCTTCGCGCATTCAGCTAAATCTTGAGGGTTATCACCACCAACTTGGAGGGAGAGTGGATTTTCTTCTGGCGAGAAACCTAATAGATAATCTTTATCGCCATGCTTAATCGCCGCACTAGTGATCATTTCGGTATATAGCAAAGTCCGCCGTGTGATCTGACGCATGAAATAACGATAATGGCGATCAGTGCGATCCATCATTGGCGCGATGCTGAGAGGATAGGTTTGAGTCAGGGCTTTTGATGGGCGATCGCTAACTTCCTGCGTAGGAAGTGACATTTCCGATAAACGATTCATGGCGAACTAGGCTGTAATACTGGCAGTACAATAAGCATAGCAATTTAAAACCCTAACTATAGAGGTCTCGAAGATTCGTGAGTTCGCCAGAGATTTTATCCGAAGCCAAAAATCCATCTAATTCCCATTCTGTTACTATTCTAGGCGTACTGGCTTCGGGAAGTGGTAGCAATCTCGAAGCGATCGCTACTGCAATCGAGAATGGAAAACTGCAAGCTAAGATTGCCGTTGTAATTTACAACGAACCTGAAGCATTTGCTAAGCAACGCGCCGAAAAATTCGGGATTCCTGCCATATACATTAATCATCGCGATTACAAATCTCGTCAGGCTCTTGATCGTGCCATCATTGATGTTCTCAATCAATACAACGTCGATCTAGTGATCATGGCAGGTTGGATGCGAATCGTCACGCAGGTTTTAATCAATGTTTTCCCAGAGCGAATTCTAAACATTCATCCGAGTCTATTGCCTAGTTTTAAGGGTATTCACGCGATCAATCAAGCTTTTGACTATGGTGTAAAAATTACTGGCTGTACGGTTCATCTACTTAGTCTCGAAGTCGATAGCGGCAAAATTATTAAGCAAGCGGCTGTAGAAGTTCTAGCTGATGACACTTTGGAGACTTTGCAAAAACGGATTCAGGTTCAAGAACATATTATTTATCCAGAGGCGATCGCTGAATATATATATAGCTAGGGAAAATTCATGACTTGCCTCTCCTACCAAATGCAGTTGTCATAAATCAAGATTTCATGTCAAAATTCTCGGATGTTTTCTGCTTGCAGTAAGGAATAAGAAATTATGCGTTTAGGACAATTGCTATCGTTGGCAGGGTATCAAAATCCTAACTCTGAACTAGATGGGTTGCAGGTAAAACGTGTAATCACCGATTCGCGTGCTTGTCAGGCGGGAGATCTCTTTATTGGGATGACGGGGACTCAAGTTGATGGTGGCAAGTTTGCGCCACAGGCGATCGCACAAGGAGCGATCGCAGCAATTATTTCTCGTGAAGCATTTGATAATTTATCAGATCAAGATCAGGCTAAGGCGATCGCAGTCGATGATGTGGTCGTAGCTTGTAGCAAATTGGCGATCGCATTTTATGACTATCCTGCTCAAAAGCTGAAACTGGTGGGCGTGACAGGGACAAATGGCAAAACTACGACTACGCACTTGATCGAGTTTTTGTTGCAAACTCAATATGCGGCAGCTTTATTTGGGACGCTTTATACACGGTGGGCGGGTTATTCACAGATTGCCACGCATACTACGCCTTTTGCGGTGGACTTACAAGCCCAACTAGCTGAGGCGATCGCCGCAGGATGTGATGTCGGATTGATGGAGATTAGCTCCCATGCTTTGGCTCAACAGCGCGTGTTAGGCTGTCCGTTTGATGTAGCAGTATTTACCAATTTGACGCAGGATCATTTGGACTATCACAAAGATCTAGAGGACTATTTTCAAGCTAAGGCTTTGCTGTTTAGCGAGACTTATTTGCAAGGGAGGGCGATTATCAATTTGGATGATGTTTTTGGTCAGCGTCTCATCCAAATGCTTGGCGATAAGCCAATCTGGACATATAGCATTAGCAATCCACAAGCTGATTTTTATACTGAGAATTTGACTTATTTATCCAATGGTGCGACAGGGATTTTGCATACACCACAGGGCGCGATCGCGTTTCAATCGCCTCTAGTCGGGCGTTTTAATGTCGAGAATATCTTGGCAGCGATCGCGACAGCTTTACATATGGGCATGAGCCTTGCTGAAGTAGTGAGTCGTTTACCCGAATTTAAAAACGTTCCTGGACGGGTGGAAAGAGTTCAAGTCAGCGACGATCAAGATGTGACCGTTGTAGTGGACTATGCTCATACTCCTGACAGCTTAGAAAATTTGCTCAAGGCGATGCGTCCCTTTACTCAACGCGAATTAATTTGTGTGTTTGGTTGTGGTGGCGATCGCGATCGCACTAAGCGCCCATTAATGGGCGGGATCGCGGCTCGACTAGCAGATCGAGTTTATGTCACCTCAGACAATCCGCGTACTGAAGATCCGCAGAGTATTTTGGATGATGTCATGGTCGGAGTCAGTGTTGATATTGGCGAAAAGCCGATAGTTGTTGAAGGCGATCGCCATAAGTGTATTCAAACAGCTATTTTTGAAGCCCAATCAGGCGACACGATTTTGATTGCGGGTAAAGGACATGAGGACTATCAAATTATCGGTCGCGAGAAAATCCATTTCGATGATCGTGAAGAAGCTCAGGCAGCTTTAAGGCTAAGAAGTCTAGGCAAAAATACGTAAGGAGGATCGATTATGATGCAAAAGGAAGTATATTCAGAACCAAGATTCAATTATCAATGCTAGATTTGTCCATTTTTAGATTTGTCCACTTCTAGCTTTGTCCACTTCTAGCTTTCACTCATAGTTTATATCAATCCTAAAAATGACACAGGTAGTATAAAAACATCGATCCACAAATGTATATGTTCTGTATCTGTCATTTTTTTATTCATGAAGATGTCAGAATTTTAAATTAAGAATGAGAAACAAAATCTGCCACTCATCTTAACTCTCTAGATGCTTTAAACAATCGATATCAAAAGTGTAGGAATAATTAGCTACATGGGTTCTAAATCTAACCCCAAACCAAAGTTGCTGGTTATCGACGATGAACCCGATAACTTAGATTTGCTATATCGGACTTTTTATCGAGATTTTCAGGTATTGCGAGCAAATGGAGGATTAGAAGCATTAGAACTACTTGATCGCGAAGGGGAAGTCGCCGTGATTATCTCTGACCAAAGAATGCCGATCATGAGTGGAACCGAATTTTTGAGTCAAATGGCGGTCAAATACCCTGACACAATGCGGATCATTTTGACGGGTTATACCGATGTTGAAGACTTAGTTGAAGCGATTAATACTAGTAAAGTTTTCAAATATGTCACTAAACCTTGGGATGAAAAGGAACTAAAAAATGTAGTCCGTCAGGCGATCGATACTCACCAAGTATTAAAAAATCGTACCGCCGAACTGCGCCGTACTCTACGCCAACAGTCACTCTTAAATGCGATCGCCTCCTCAATTGATAATGCGGCTCCCTATCGTGAAAGCATTGCCGCGATCGCCGAGTCAATCGCCCGCAATTTTGAAGTTTCGGGCAGTATTTTACGGCTATATGAAAATTGTGAACTTTCAGAAGATTATTTTGCTTACAGTAATGAATCAATCACTGATTTATCGGAGATAGCTAAAGCCCTCACCCTAAAATCGCAGATTATGGCGATTAGTGATATTGATACCGATGAGCGCGTTTCTGAAGCTGATAAGTCAATTTATATTCAAGCCAATATCAAATCAATCCTATTTGTTCCCCTCGAAGTTCAAAAAGAATGTTTAGCAATGCTGGCACTCTATCACTGTAAAAGCGCTCATGAATGGAGTAATGATGAATTAGATTTGATAGAATTGGCTAGCGACCAAGCAGCAATTGCCAGTTCCCGCGCCAGAGCCTATGATCGGATTCAGGAACTCGCTCAAAGAGAAGCATTATTAAATACGATTACCAGTACAATTCGCTCCAGTCTAGACCCTCAAAAGATTTTTGCCTCCATTACACAGCAATTAGGACAAGCCTTAAATTCTGAAAGTTGTGCATTGTCATTATGGACAGAGGATGAGCATTATTTACGCTGCGTCGGATTGCACTTGCTCGATTCCAATGAAGTAACCCTAGAGCAGAAAAATGCCAATGAACCAGTATTACCACAATCAATTGTCGATATTTCTGCTAATCCAGTTTTTCAAGCCTTGATTGAATCAAGACAACCTGTAGTGATCGCTGATTTGCAGGAAACTCCAGAGTGGAATCTTGTCGATCTACCATTGCGCTCAACTGCACGATCCTTGCTAATTGTCCCACTGCTCTCGGAAGGCAAGATTATTGGCAGTATTTCTATGCGTCAAAATAAGCAGCCCCGCAAATGGACACTAGAAGAAGTCTCTCTCGTCCAAGCCGTGGCAACTCAAGCAGCGATCGCAGTACAGCAAGCTAATCTCTTTCAAAAAACTCGTCAACAAGCTCAACAGTTACTAGAACTTGATCGCCAAAAAACCGAATTCTTTCAAAATCTTTCCCACGAATTCCGCACGCCTCTCACTCTCACGATTGGGCCATTAGAATCGGCGATCGAGCAATCCCAAGCCCTGCCCTATGAGCAATCAGTGATTGCATTGCGAAACTGTCGGCGGCTGCTGCGGCTTGTTAACCAACTCCTTGATATCCAACGTCTTGATGCGGGCAAAATGCAGTCGTCTTTTCGCCCTTGTAACCTTATCGAATTTACACGTCAAACTATTGATGCTTTTCGTCCCTATTGCGCTCGCAAAAATATTCATCTCTTCAGCAAATTTAGCGAATGTTCAGAAATTTATCTAGACTTAGAGAAGTTTGATAAAGTTCTTTATAATTTGCTTTCCAATGCGATGAAATTCACTCCTAGTGATGGCAGTATCACAGTTAGCATCTGTGCCGATCAAAATGGTAGTCATTGTCATCTCAGTGTTCGTGATACAGGCATCGGCATTCGTCAGGATCAGATTCCATTTCTATTCGAGCGCTTCCGTCAGGCTGAAGGTTCAGTCAATCGCAGCTATGAGGGTAGTGGACTAGGTTTAGCACTAGTTAAAGAATTAGTAAATCTGCATGGCGGTGATATTTTGGTGACTTCAGAATATGGAAAAGGAACAACTTTTACGATCTCTATGCCCACAGGTAAATCACATTTACCTGTCGATCAAATTACAGACTCGCCTGCGGATTTACAAATATCAAGAGCATCGGTAGAACTTGCAGATATTGAAATTGATTTAAATCCAGATTTAAGTTCAGAAGAAGATATAATCGCGAATGACAACGAAAACGAAGATGCTACACATACGGAAACAGGCAAAATCTTAATCGTTGATGACAATCGCGATCTGCGCGGTTACTTACGGCGAGTTCTCAACCAAGCTGGCTATAGTGTGATCTCTGCTTATAACGGCGCACATGGATATACTCAAGCCCAACAACATCGCCCTAATTTAATTGTGACTGATTTGATGATGCCTCAAGTCTCAGGCTTAGATTTGATTGCGATGATTCGCAAAGATCCCCAATTATCTGGCACTCCGATGATTTTGCTGACCGCCAAAGCCAATGAGGAGACCCGCATCGAAGGTACAGAGATGGGCGCAGATGGCTACTTAGCCAAGCCTTTTAATGATCGTGAACTGTTAGCCGAAGTTCGTAATTTAATAGCTCTCAAAACCAATGAGCGCCGAGTTGCTCAACTCAATCTTTATTTAACTGAATCCGTACTCAAAAGGTTTTTACCACCTAGCTTAGTTTCTAAAGCCGCCTCAGGCGAACTTAGCCTCGATTTGCGTCCTGAGACAAGGATGATTACAGTGCTCTTTACTGACATAGTCGGCTTTACCTCCTTATCAAATACTTTGAGATCGCTTCGGGTTGCCGAATTGCTAAATCAATATCTTGGGGCTATGACTGAAGCTATCTTTGAGAACGATGGGACAATCGATAAATTTATGGGCGATGGCATCATGGCTCTCTTTGGCGCACCTGAAGATTGTAACCCCAATGAACAAGTACGCCGCGCTATCCAGACTGTTAGACATATGCAGCGATCGCTAGCTCAACTCAATGAACAATGGCAAGCACAAGGTATTGACAAGGTCAGATTTCGCTGCGGTATCCATCAAGGCACAGCTGTAGTCGGCATGTTTGGCGGTGCGGAGAGATCTGACTATACAGCGATCGGTCCAACCGTAAATATTGCTGCGCGCATACAAGCTGCCGCAGAACCTGACTGCATTCTTGTATCAGCCGCAGTAGCCGACTATCTTAATGAGGAAGAGATTCGCAAATGTGAACCGCTAAAGCTCAAGGGCATTGACGAAACTGTTCTCACTTTTTTAGTTGATAGCTAATTACAGCTATTTTCTTTCAAACCTGCCACAAATAAGAATATAAAACCAATTGCGGGGCTTCGCCCTGCGACCATTCTTGTGGCGGGTTTGAGCAACAATTGCTGTAATTGGATAGTTTAGAAATTTCTAAGTCTGGTTATTTCATCTAGATCAAGTCCCGTAGTGCGAGCGATCGCTTGATCATCTAAAATATTCAGCAATTGCTTGGCAATCTCTAGCTTCGCTTCCAGCCTACCTTCATTTTTACCCTGTTCTAATCCCTGTTCTAATCCCTGCTCTAATCCCTGCTTCAAAGCTTTTTTAATTGCATTACGCTGGTCATGAATAAACATCTCTCTCTTTTCCAAATCCTCTAACTCATCTTGGCTCAGATTAGCTTGGTTAGCAATTTCAAAGGCTTTTCTAATTTCTGGCACTACATTCATACTTTCTGGAACCACTTGCAGATATTTAGCACTCTTGAGAAAATACAACCATTTATCAGATAATGTATCTAGATTCTCTATCTCTTTGGTAAATTTAGGTAATTCTACAAATACTAACTCAATATCATGAATAGGATAGTCAACTAAAAAATCTTTCTCTTTAAGAATGAATCGAGAGATAAGTTGGTTTAACTCTGGAAACATTTCAAAGTCAGTAATCGTTAGAGCAATCACAGGATCTAGCATGGTATAAGCTTCTCCTGTACCGAGTTGTAGTGAATAAGCTTTAGCCGCATTGTAGAGTATGCGTTTTTCAAAACCTTCTACATTCAGTACTTGCATTTCGATGATTACAGTCGTGCTGTCATCAAGATTAGCTTTAACATCTAAATAGGTATCTTTAATACCTCGGATACGCGGAGCAAGATAGGGATTAAGAATTTCTAGTTGCTGAATCTTATTCTGTCCAGCGTAGAGAATTGCATTAAGAAAACTAATCAAAATTTCATGGCTTTGTTCAGAGCCAAAAATCTTTTTAAAAGCATAATCAGTCTTAGGATTAATAAAGCGCATATATCTCTTTTTAATTAAGTCCTAGCTTTATTCTATCAGACAGCGATCGCTTGTTTTGGCAGTTCTTTCTCATGATAATGAAGTTAACTGGCGATCAAAAAACTGTTGTTGAAATGCTAATTCATTAGCGGCTTGGATAAATTGCTTGGGTAAGTTCAATGAATTATCTATTGCTGAAGTTAAGTTTATGCGGATTATTTGTTCTTGTTCATCATTAAAAATACTGACATCATAACCATACTTTTGAAGTTCATCAAATCCAATCTGCAAGACACATGCCTCCTCAATTCCTAACTTGGCAACTAGTTGCGATCGCTTAATTTCCTGACCAGTTCGACTAAGATATTTAGCAATTCCCACTAAGGTTTGCCATGCGATCGCTCCATTTATCTGCTCAGGACGTGGATAAACTAGAGCCAGAGATTGATTAGCTTGATGAGCGCGTTCAACTATTGTATTCAAATCTTGCCAACTTTGCGGGCAGCGATCGCAAATAGTTGCAGATAGATGGCGATCAATTTCAGTGAGATCACAGCCACGCAGATCAATTATATTGAGACTACCATGAGAACTTTTGATAGATTGCGAAGCAAGCAAGGGCAAACCAGCAGACAGGGGTAAATTTTTGGCATGGAAATCGATCAAGCGCACATCATAGCGACGACGAAAGGCGTTATCGACTAACTCAATTACGACATCACAAGCTGTATCGGGCAATTCATAGCTATAATGTCCCCACCAATCGCCATGTATCTGATTGCGATCGCGATCGCTTAAAGTATATTCCGTTTTGATATATTCAACTTTTTGTCCTTTTTTGGTGCGAATATTCGCATTCGATACTTCTGAAAAAATACAATCGCGCAATAATAAACGTGGATAGGGATTGCCCATCCCAAAAGGATCTAGTTGTCTGAGTTCGTTAAATAAATCTTTGGTTAGATCAGAAATTTTTACTTCTAAATCAATCGCGATCGCTTTACTTTGCAACTGTCCATATTGACTCCAAAACCTCTGATCAAGCGCTTCGATGAGTAACAGCAAATTCTCAACGCGAAAACTTAAGCCACCAGCTAAGGGATGCCCACCAAAGCTAATTAATAGATGTTCTTGACCTTTGAGCAATTCATAGAGATTTATCCCTTCTAGCGATCGCGCACTTCCCTTAACAATGCCATCTTCAACCGTACAGAGAATCGTGGGGCGACCATATTCTGCTACCACTTGACCCGCGACTAAACCCAACACACCCACCGACCATTGCGGATCGACCAGCACAATAATGCCTGTGGTAGAAAGATCAAGTTGTTCTATTTTTGATTGAACTTGCTTAAACGCTTTTTTTTGTAGAGCTTTGCGCTGAACATTGGCAAGCTCTGTCTGTTCGATTAGCGCCTTGCAAATCTTTTCATCACGAGTGGTTAATAATTCCACACATTTTCGCACATCGCCCCAGATCCGACTGACCGCATTAATACGCGGCGCAATTCCAAAACTAATATCAATCGGGCGATCGCCGACTCTTTTACATTGCTCCAATAGCAATCGCACCCCGAGACGCTTCTTTTGTCGCAATACTTCAATTCCCTTTTGGGCAAGATAGCGGCAGTCACCTGTAAGCTGCACCAAATCTGCCACCAAACCGATCGCGACTAAATCCAATAAATCCTCTAAAGGCTGCTGCGGAACTTTGGGCAAAGTTTCATAGAGAGCTTCCATTAATTTATAAGCGACGGCTACACCTGATAAATGGAATAAGGGATGCTCATTTGCCAAATAGCGCGGATTGACGATCGCCACAACTGGCGGACGCACATCAGGCAAAGTATGATGATCGCTAACGATTACATCAATCCCTAATGTATGAGCATAAGTTAGCGCTTCTAAACTAGTGCTACCAGTGTCACAAGTTACGATTAATTTTAAAGATTTTCCTTCTAATTCGCATTGCGATCGCAACTCATCTAAACCTTTTATTGATATTCCATGAGATTCTTTAAGGCGATCAGGAATGTAAAAAACTAAGCGATCGCCTTGAGTAAAAAACTGCCCTAATCCTTCCCATAAAACCGAAGTTGCCGTAATCCCATCAGCATCAAAATCT
>JAYVVP010000243.1:0-3826 GCA_043786935.1 Pseudanabaena sp.
AATGAGCCACTTGTGAGGCGATGGGCTAAGACATCCCAAGTCCAACCCAGCCAGAGATTTCGCAATCCTTCTAAAATCGCATAGGAGGCTAAAAACATAAAACTTGTATCCCAACGTCCTACTTTTTTGAGAACAATCCCACCTAAGCCCAGAAAGACCAGAGCGTACAAACTATCTTCGCCCCATTGTCCGTTAGAAACCCATGCGTGATTGTTCCAAACATAAGTGTCTAGCAATAAAACCACCACGATCCCGAAATTAGCAGGATTGAACCAGTGCTTTCCATTAGTTCGGAATATAAATTTGCTGGCGATCGCTAAAAATGATGCACAAGCGATCGCGCCATAGCTATCGGAACGCAATAACAAACTTAAGCCCAAGCCTGTAATTGTTGCACTTTTAAGGGATAGCCAACGTTCATGCTTTTGCGGTGTTGCGGGCGGAAATATCGATATCATGAATATTTGCGTCAGCCAACAAGTTACAAATGTGAGGGTGATCGCGATCGGCTTCAATGACCAGTCACGAGTACTTACACCTAGCAGCAAAAAGACTGACAGAAACAGAATTTGATAGTCGCGAGCATCTTTGAAAGGTGAGGTACTAAAAGTGAAAAATCTGGAAAGCGATCGCGGCATCGCTAAAGGCAACTTCAAGAACTGCATAGCTTTCTAATTAAATATAAAGTTTGAATTAGTATAAACTCATCGATTTTAGAAATACTGTCTGTTGCACTTTTTGTAACGATCACTATAAAAAAAAGAGGCGCAAAGCGCCTCTTTTTTCTTTCCCACCAGTTACTTTTCGTGATTGTCACGAATCGTTTTAGCTAGGGTAAACGTTGACGAGACAGAAAAAAGATAACCCATACCGACAAAAGATTTTTGCCAAGTGCTTCCCTCTAAATAAAAGATTCCAACCCCAGTTCCTATTGTGGAGATCATAAAAGCTGCCCAGACTTGCATAATCCAAGCTGGTGTATCTTTACCGAGTCCTGTTTGGCGCATATTTTTTCATCTCCAATAATTTATGGTTGAAATTATATGCTGATTAAGCCCAAAACCCTTCATTAATATGTACTATTTGTAAAAGCACATTTAAAAAATATTTTTAGGGAACGTACTCTTTAATCGGTTCTATCCCTAACTCTTGTCGCCACTCTAGCAAGGGTCTCTCCCAATTTTCTTCCCATTTCTTAGCAAAGAAAGGTTTGGCTTTTGCGCCTAGTCTGTAACCGATCGCTATCTGTTCCAGTAATTTATCCAAATCTTCGGGATGTTTGAATAAGGTGCTGAGTAAACCTCCTGCGATGAGAACTGCCGACATGGTGCGATGAGTCTGGGCTAGCTCAAAGGCTTTTAATCCTAACTCGCCGAAAACATCCGTACTAAAGCCAGCGACAATGTGCCAAATGTCGTGGGTTTGGCGCATCCGTAAGAGAAAATAGCTAATATCATCTTCTACTTTAAGAAGACGATAGAAGTTGGGGTCAAATCCAGAATCTTTGATATAGATGGCATAGGAATATCCGAGCGATTCGGTTGGTAGTTTTAGTAAATCTTTTAAATTCACCGCTGGCGCTAAGTAACGCTCTTGAAAGAGGGCAGCTACATTAGGTTTAGATTTGACATACTCAACGGCTAATTCGGTTGCTTTGGTATGGCGTAGTCCGTCCTCTACATCATACACCGACTCAGTTTGAGCAGGATCTCGCAACAAAGTCACAACCCCTTTGAGAGTCGAGAGAAAGTCTAGATTTTGTCGCAAATTTCCTAAAGCCATAGTTTTGTGGGTAGTAAAGATTGGAGAACTATATCAAACTTTTTTATGCCCAGATAATATCATATTAATTTTAGATCACTCTTTTCTAAAGAGTTAAAGCCACCCGAAATCCATAATAAAGTTTCCAATCTCCTTGCTTACCTCTACCCCGCGCAGCCGAACGACAATACCAAGGATAGCCATACCATGAACCACCCCTTAATACTCGGTAAATAGAATTTCTGCCACCTTCCCATGCACTTCCATTGATAGGAGCGCCAATATAGTCATCGTGCCAAATATCTTGACACCATTCCCAAACATCGCCATGCATATCGTAGAGACCAAAGGCATTGGGCGGAAAGGTTCCTATAGGAGTGGTAGTTTGACGATATTCACCTTTTGTTCCAGAGCGATAGATATATCTGCCATCGTAGTTTGCTAAGTTAGTATTAATAGCATTACCAAAATGGAAAGAAGTTTTAGTTCCCGCACGACAGGCATATTCCCATTCCGCTTCACTAGGCAGTCGATAATTACGCCCTGTTTTTTGTGATAAAAGCGTGCAGAACTCAACTACAGCATTCCAAGAGACACATTCGACAGGATGATCTTCCCCAACCATACAGGAAGGACTCGCATTCATAATCGCTCGAAACTGAGCCTGTGTAATTAGAAAAGTTCCCATATAAAAGGATGTGACTTTTACTTGATGTTGAGGACTTTCTGTATTTTCGTGGGATTCTTCATATTCAGGAGAACCCATGATAAACTCTCCCGCAGGAATAGATGTCATTTCTAAAATAATGCCATTATCAAGATCTTCGTGGATCAATGTCGGAGCAGCAATGACATTAGGTTGCGGCAATTCAGCTTTACTTAGGGAGAAGGCTTGTGGATTAAGATCTCTAATGACTTCATCAGCAGATTGATATCTTTTACTGGGGGCGATCGCAATTAACTTATCGAGAATTTTACCAAGCGCATCGCTAACAGTATTACCATTGAGATAATCTCGCCAAACCCAGTTGTGATCAATATCAATTAGATCAAAGGGAGATGCTTGGGTTAATAGATGAATGCAAGTTACTCCCAAGCTATACAAATCACTATTAAAGAGAGCCTTTCCTCTCGACTGTTCTGGTGCAACGAATTCAGGACTACCAATGCTAGTTCCAGTTTGCTTCAAATCCGCATTAATGGCATATTTTGCCGCACCAAAGTCAATTAAAATAAATTCTGTGGCATCTTTGCTGGGACGACGAATGATATTGTCAGGTTTAATATCGCGATGGATAACATTATGCCCATGAACAAATTGCAGAACTGGTAATAGACTGCTCAGCAATTGTCTAATTTGGCTCTGATTAAAAGCGCCTTGTATTTTTAGCTCTTCAGCGAGATTTTGACCAGAGATAAATTCTTGAACAAGATATTGATGGTTTTCCTGTTGATAATGAGCAAGTAATGCAGGGATTTGAGAATGATGTCCTAACTCATCAAGGCGAATTACTTCCTGTTGAAAAAGTTCAGCAGCTTTTTGATTGTAGTTAGTACCTTGTCCTTGCGGTAAGAATTGCTTGATTGCACAAAATGGCTTCGATGGTTTTAGCTCATCGATCGCTAAAAATGTCCGCCCCATACCACCACTTCCCAATAGTTTGACAGAACGATAGCGATCGCCTAATAGAAACTTAGTCCCGCAGGCTTGGCAAACCTCGTTACCATCTGAGTTTTCTGGCTTTTGACAATTAGGATTAAGGCAATAACTCATGGATTTAATTATACAAATCTATCTTAAATTTCAATTTTGATTACTGAGGAGAATAAGCTGGTAATTTTAGTGGATACTTATGAATTGTTTTTTCAAAATTTTACTAATTCCTTTTAAGATTTAGTAATTCTTTAACTGCATTGTTGATTTTATCTCAGGTCATCACAAATAGCGGGAGCATCTCACTAACGCAATGAGTATTACTATTTATTGGCGGCATATGAAAAAATGAAAAAGAAGCAAGGTAAAGAAAAGAGATGACACCCGAAGAAAGCAAGGTTTTGAAAGACC
>JAYVVP010000244.1:0-10631 GCA_043786935.1 Pseudanabaena sp.
TGTTGGGCTTTCTTGGTCACAGTTGTTTTCTATTCGATATGTCTTTTAACTGGCTTCAAATATACTTTTTTGTGTCTCACTTGACGGAACCAGTACCGCAGATTTTAAACACCAAATCGTTAAGCTGTCTGTCGTCAAAACGGGCTAGAGCCTTGCTAGTAACTTGGGTATTAGTACAAGTCCTGTATTTAAGTTCGAGTTCGGAACGTTGCGGAAGTAGCTTGAGATTTATTTGTTTTGCTGCTGGTGTTGGTGCAGTCGCGGCGATCGCATTGTTGCTAGATGCTATGCCATTGCTTTGTAAATCCCACTTAGCGAGAAAGTAGCCAACGATAGAGCCAAATCCGAGCATTAGACCCATTGCAGCAAGAAGAAGTTTTGAGTTCTTAGTCATCTTCACTAACCCTCATTTCATTGCAAGCATTTGCGATTAAGAGTAATCCCACAGCGCACAGCACAAAGGGAGTAGCAATTAATAGCAAGGGAATTGCTAAGGCAACTGATAGGAATGCGATTGTAGTGACGACAGCATTAAAAACTGAAAATCGCTTTATCGGCTTTACAGTAGCGATGGCGCAACGCTTACGTTTGATGCGATATTTGCGCGATAAAGATGGATATTTGAGGATCACTATAGTAAAAACCATCCTTTGCGATCGCTGCTATCGTCATCATCAGCTTGGCTGTCATTGGGATTGTTCACGTCATCGTCATCAAGATCATGTATGTCTAGATAGCGCTGACGCTCCCATTTTGCCTGTTCTTCTGGACTTTCCATGCTGTCGTCAATACCAGTTAGTGCGGTAAAAAGTGCTTTGATCATGCTGCTTTCTCCTCCTCATCAGCGCTAGGGAGTGCAGCAAGTTCGGGATAGGGTAAAAGATTGACAGATGTATCGTTGCCACTGGTTAGCCATGCAAAAAGCTTTGCGGGCGCTTTACGGATGATCGCGGATCTAACTTTGCTCCAGTCGAGAGAATCTAGTAACTCATCTGCGATCGCATCTTCAAGACCAATATCAGGGGCGATCGCACTAAGAGCGCTATCAACACTCTCGTTAAGTGCGGGTTTAGTCTCTACAGATTGCTTTGAGGGTGCTTTAGTTGCCATCGGTGCGACCTCCTTCATTTACTGAGGGGGCGATCGCTACTGGCAAATGAGAGCTGTCATATTTTGCAAGAGCATCTTGAAACCTGAATAGACTTGAACTTATATCGATTAAAGCAGTGCTTAAAATCCTGTCCTCACATTGAGCGTCGCAATATTGGCAAGCTGTCGATAGATGAGCGAGGATCACGTTTAAATCACCTTGCAGCGTTCCTAATGGCGCGGGGTATTGCAATTCAGTAGACTTAATCGGAAATAAGTGAAACCCTTATATAGCAAGGCTTTCAGAAACGCTCAAAAAATCAATGAAACGCTTACTGTGTAAAGTTTTAATGGCATTTTAGTCGTTTTATTTCCGATTAAGTCTAGTCATAATTAACTAATCCTTAGATATAGGGATAAATAGGGGCGATCGTAACTTTTGAACGAGGGCGATCGCCTTTGCTGTTTTTGATGATAACCTATGTGTAGCAAAATGCAGCAAACTACTACACTACAAAAGGTTTAATATGTCTCAAACTGCTACAGAATGCTTAGAAATGTCAAAACGATTAGCTGTCACGGTTGATGACAAACAGCACAAATTATTAGAGGAGATTGCTGATAAAGAAAAGAGATCGCTATCTGGTCAGCTTGCCAAAATTGTCAGTGACTGGTTAGAGGAGTATCAAAGCGATCGCACCAAAGGTAAACCCCAATGAGTGAATCAATCAAAGCAACCCGCGCTACTGTGGCGATCGGGGTGCTAACTGTTGATGCTTTTATGTTGCCTGATGGCAGTTATCGGATGTCTCAAACACAGACTGCTGAAGCTGTCGGAAAAGATGAAATTAACGCCCGACGGTTTTTAACTTCAAAGAGCATCAATGCTATACGAGGAATGGGTTATACGCCCGACAGTATTGAGTCTGGACAAACCCGATTTAATGCTCTCCCTTTGGATGTTATAACCGCTTATTGGCTTTATCAAAGCAGTCAGGGCAATAACCAAGCTCTAGCTCTAGTTTGGGCTTTACTGTCTGAATCTCTAGAGCGTAGGTTTGATGATGTCTTTGGTGTAGTTCGCACTGAACAAGAGCGCAACGATACCACTACAGCAAGAATCAAAGCTCTCGAAAAAGACCTTGCTAGTTTGGGTGAAGGGTTTGCGATCAATGACGATATTTGCCGCGAACGCGATTATTTTGAGTCACTGCTTAAACAAAACGGTATTGAGCCTTATGGTTTGCCTAGTGGCGATCGCGAAAACCCATAAAAATGATTTGCAAAATTTACAAGCTTGCTTTATTTTGCGAACTGTAAGAGAAAGTGACACAAAGACCATGAAAACTAATCTCACCCTGAAAGTAGAAAAGAGTCAGTTAACCGATTATGCAAATCTTGCTAAGTCGATTAACATGAATCGCTCTGAAATGGTGCGTACAGCCCTTAATGAGTTTGTCCAAAAACAAAACCCGCAAGCATCTTAGATACTTACGGGTTTTATCTTTCTATTAATTACCCTAAATAACTACCGTCGCCAAACATCAGTTATTTAGGAATCAGCAAACAATCGCGGAAGAAACCGCAGGGGATTACCCTATGTCTGTAAGTATGCCTGAAAATTCTTTAGGTTGCATAAAAACTTTTTTTGTCCCTTCGGTCAATTTTAGCAAAAAACCTCGCAATATAGATAACCGTCTATATTTACTTTTCCTATCCCTGCCAGTATGGCAGCTATTAACCTTAGCCCCATATTCAAGGCTTACATCTCGCATTGTTGATCGCCACATCTTACCTAGGGGGGGCGATCGCTATGAGTCCTAAGATTTATTCTGATTTAAACTATCTGCTTTACCTCGAAATCCATGAAGGGCTTAGTTTTGAGATTAAGTACGAAGCAACTCGCAAAGCTCTAGGTTATGGCATAGCAGCATTTAGACGGCTCTACCGCGCCTATAAATTGCAACGGGGTGTGAAGTAGATGGCTAAGGAATATTTTGAATTTAGCGATCTCTACCGTGAGGTAAAAGCCGCGCCACTGGTAACAAACCACACCCTAGAGCGTGGTAAAGCATTCTTAGAGCTAATCACCCGAATTAGCATCAAAGACCGTGCGATCGCCCTAAGCATCGTCAACCAGTTTGAGCTTTACGACTACAACGACTACAAAACCTCACAGGATGGCACACGCCGCCATGTTTACAAACATTGTGTGAGGTATGTACAGGAGACAGGTGAAACTTGGCAATTCACTGTTCAGAGCGATAAAGACGGGCGCGGGTATCGGTATCTAGCACCCTCACAAATCGGTAACAGAGCCTTTTTTCCTGTTATCCCCTCAGATATCCGCAAACTCATCTCAGATCGCTGTGGTGTCAATGTACCTCTAGAGGGTAGTTTCTGGGAATGGCTTAAAAATCATCCTGAAATACCAATTTTAATAACCGAGGGCGGCGGTAAGGCTCTATCTGGTTTATCACATGGCTTTGTAGTGATTGCCCTTTATGGCTGTAGTTGCCTAGCCTCACCTGATTTATTGCCATATACAAAAGGGCGTGAGGTCTATGTAGCATTCGATAGCGACACAAAAGCCAGTGCAGTTAGAGCCGTAGACAATGCACTAAACAAGCATTTACCCACACTCTCACAACCTACCAAGTTAACTAAAGTTGTTAAATGGGATAGCCAAAACAAAGGGCTTGACGACCTGTTAACCAAGCGCGGCGTTACTGCACTAGAGAAAGCAATCGAAAGCTCTCTCAGTAGCGAAACTTGGCTATCTAATCACAAAATTGCGATCGCACACGAGAGACTGCAAGCCAACAAAATCACAGCCGATCTCGAACTCGACAGACTGCCAACATTCAAAGAGTTAAAAAAACTACATCAAACTCATCGAGATATTTTCCTAGTTGGAGCTAAAGGGCTTGGCAAGTCTGAGTTAGGCGGGGAATTTGTTCGCAGTGCTGACAATGCTTTGTTACCAGTGCCTCTCGAAAGCTTAGCTAGAAATAATGCACAGCGAATGAGTCAAGGCGATCGCGTAGTTGACTATCGAACTGATTGCGATCGCGTCAGTGGTCAACTGATAGGCGGCGCGGGTTATGTCTCCCGATTGTCTTTCTGCACTGAAGCAATCCAAGGATTAAAAAGGCATATCGAAGCCTGTTTACAGCGCGGCACGGTTGTCTTTAACGATGAACTAGACCTACAGCTAAACTCACTCGCAACCTCTAGCACCCATGCTCAAAATGGCAAGCGCAAAGTTAACGAGTCTCGCTACTGGGAAACGCAACTCAGAGCTTTAAAAACTCTTTCAGTTAGTGCAGATTTAACCAAGTATGAAGTCGAATTATGGGAGAGAAAAACAGGACGCAAACTCTTTGTAATCAGGGTAAACACTCCTAAGAAAAATTATGATTGCATTGTTTTTGACGATCCTCTAGCTCTCCAAAATGGTGAACTAGATAAGGCAATCAAGCGCGGCGATCGCGTCATTATTTGCTGCTCTCGCAAGTCTGAAGCAAAGTTTTTAGCTTGGCTCTACCGTGATTACGGGGCGATCGCCATCCATCGCGACAATGCCAACGAACCAATATTTGAAGGCTTTTTCGAGAATCCTAACCAGTGGCTCGCAACCAATAAACCCAGAATTTTAATTGTCTCTCCCATATTGCGATCTGGTTTTTCAATTACGAGCGATAGCTTTGACAAAGAATTTTGCTTTTTCCATGCTGACAGTATCAGTGCTAGCACAGCCTTACAGCTATCAGAGCGCTATCGGTTGCCAGTGCCAAGATATATCTACGCTGCTCAAAGCAGTGGTAAATATCGCCATGTCACGCCCGAATCGATTCTAAAAACTCGCAAAAAGAGAGCAAAGGCGGCGGGTAATGACGAGCTTGGTTTTATCGATGAGTATGACTCTTACTACCATTACAAAGCCTTAGACAATGCGAGTAAAGCGAACTTCAGAGCAGATATCATCGCAAGGCTACAGGATGAAGTTGAGTTAGTCGAGTTTAACGACAGTAAGGCAACTAAGGAAGATCGCGCCGCCTATAAATCTCTAAAGGATGATTTTGAAGCTTGGCAACGTGAGCAGCTACACAAGGCACAAAATTTAAGTAAAGCCGAATATGAGGCAATGAAGGATCAGCGCGATTTACTCGAATCTGACTACTTAGCTCTCGAAAAATACCGCCTTGCTAATTGGAGCGCCACTGCACCCGAATCAGTCACCATTGAACAAATCGAACGTGACGACAAAGGACGCAAGCGAAAAGCTCTAGAGCGATTAGAGAAACAGGCTTACCCAATTTTAGCGATCGCGGCTGATAAATCTAGCAAGGAAGTGCAAGCGAAATGGGGCGCGGGTTATGCACATCAGGACATAACTCATTTAGCTCTTGCTCAAAAAGCCTTAGAACAAATTGGAGTACATGAATTTTTAGACTTTGCTCTCGCTGGTAACTCATGGGATAACGACACAGCGATCGCATCAGAGTTAGCCTCAAAACTGCAAGAGCTGAGAAGTTTTGAGGTCACTACGGTTAATAAATTTGGCAAGTCCACAGTTACCAAAATCGACAAATTAGCTGAGATTGGCATACATCTTATGTGTGGTAAGGATGTTTCAAATAATGCCTATGTTGGCTCTTTGCTTCAGTGGCTTGGCTTAGCTACCAACTCCAAAAAAGTAAGCATCGATAGCAAGCGGGTAAGAGTTTATTCATTGTGCCAATCCGATCTAAGTATTACCCGTGATGAACTATCGCGCCGCGCCACCCGAATGATTCGAGATGGTTTAGAGCTTATCCCCTCTCATACTTTTGTAGAGAGGCTTACAGATATGTCCACACCTTTTGTAAATGACAATATAAAAAGGTGTGGACACCCTCAAAAGGAAGCAGCGCAAAGCACTCAAAATGATCGTATCGAGACAGAGAAAACATTAGATCCCCCGATGACAGATGATGAAATCGCCTCTAGTCCGATCGTGCAACCGACACTTATCACTCGAATTATTGAAAGTGTGGACAACGTAGTTAATTTTGTAGCTGATATAGTTGCCACTGCGATCACTGCTTATTTAAGTCCTGAAGAAATAGCGGAGGGTTTCTTCTAATACCATCACCTCAAATCAGGCTATTGACATCACTCTCAGGCGGATGAATATCACATTTTATGTCACTTTTTAGGGACAAGTCTAATAAATACCCCCCGAATGTGGCTGCAATAAGTCACTATTTTCTGTAGTATTCCGCAAAATAGTCCTCTCTCAGAATCGCCTATAACGCGTGCTGTAACTGTTTTTGGTGTGTTTGTACCTTAACTAATCGCAATCGCAAAGCCTACAACGCTAAAATTAGATTATAGGCTTGAAATAATTGTTATACATGGGTTTTAGCTTGCCAAGCTAGTTTATTCTCAGGAGTGAATACAGCAACCAAACCAACAGTGGCTAACTTCTCCTTAGCTGATCGCCTACTCTCCTCAGATTTAGCTATAAGAGAAGTCTTAGCCCAATCATAAAGATTTTGACCAGTACCAAGAAAACCATAGTTTTGAGCGATCGCCAGAGCATCAGGACGGGTAAGGATAACTTGCAGAGCAATTGACTCATTTATTAAGGAAGCTGTGCCGTCATCAGACGCAGCGATCGCATCATTTAAAACTTCATTATTTAAAGGTTTTTCAATCGGTAGAGCTGCGATATTCTTGATCACCTCAATGATTGGGAGTGCATCAGACTTTAGGCTACTTTCATCAGTTTGAGCGGCGCTACTTCCTTGGCTCTCTGAAGTAGCGCTTGAGTAAAATTTACAGGTGCTGTTGCCTCACTGCGAATAGTCTCGACTGCTTCAAGTCTGGCAAGCAACGGGGCGATCGCATTCTCGATCATGCTCTCAATATCCACATCAGGGGCAGCACTAGATTGTCTAACATTGTTAGAAATTGTTTGACCTTGCATCACACTACGAATGATCGCAATGATCGAGCCGCCCATATTTGGCTTGTCTGCTCTAACCATATTGTTAGTAGTGGCATACTCTCGCAACCAGTTCGCCACATCATCAGGCAAACGTACCGAAACGAAATTAGGATCTTTAGTCATAATGTTTAACATTGTCCAACTCATGTAAAACATTATAGTCTATGTCTAACAAAGTTAAACAAAGTGTTTAACAAAACCCTGTTTAACAAAACCGTTCGGTTTTGTTAAACAAAGTCTAACAAATGTCAAACAAATACTTGACAATGTTAGACTTATGTTAGACAATGTTAAACATAGAGTAAAACAAAGTTAAACAAATGAAAGCAATCGGATACATCAGAGTTAGCACAGAGGGTCAGGCAACAGAGGGCGTGAGCTTAGATGCACAGAGCGCAAAAATTCGGGCTTACTGCGAACTCAATGATTTAGAGCTAGTCGAGATTGTTTGTGATGCTGGTAAGTCTGCCAAGTCTACCGATCGAGATGGTTTACAACAATGTTTAACAATGTTGTCTAACAATGAAGCATCTGCACTTGTGGTTTATAAGTTAGACAGATTATCTCGCAAAGTTTTAGATGCTCTTAATCTAATCTCTGAAATAGAATCTCATGGCGCTAGTCTGCATAGCATTGTCGAGAAACTTGATACACAGTCAGCACTAGGTAAGTTTTTTGTAAACATGACGGCTGCTCTATCTCAGTTAGAACGCGATCAAGTTTCAGAGCGTACCATCATGGCAATGGCACACAAAAAGGAGCAGGGTCAACATTGTGGTAGTCCTGCCTATGGCTTTACGATGGTAGAGAAGAAGTTAGTAAAGGTTGCTAAGGAGCATGAGGCGATCGCACTTATCCAACAAATGAAAGCGGACGGGGCAAATTTACAGGCGATCGCTGATGAACTGAATAACCAAGGTATAACCACAAAGCGCGGTTGTCAGTGGCAGCCTATGCAAGTTAGTCGAGTATTGGCTAGAGGTTAAGCAATGTTGGACATAGTTACAGAATCGCTAGGCTTTGCAATGGTAAACCTAGCGATAAGGAATAAGAAACAGGCTAAAAGCTTTTCTATGGAGCATCTTATCCTAGTTAATAAACATTGTTTAATATTGTTAGACTATTGGCAAAATGGCGGCGCTAAGGAGCATTTGGAGGGATTAGATACTGATTTGCGGAATTGTCTGATATGTAATCTGATAGGTGATATCAGCGCTGATGCGATCGCTGATATGGGATTAATCGAAGTCTAACTTTGTTTGATTTTATTAAACATAAGCCACATCCTTGATGTAAAAAAGCACCTCTTCTATAAATTTGGTTTTCGATTTAAATAGACATCTAGATGCTTAAACATTTAAACATTTAAACATCTAGACGTTTGTTCTCACTGAGCCAACTTTTTACTAAAGACTCAATTACATCACTCATATCATCTTCACCGTCCATAGTTGCTATTTTCAAATGCCTATGAATATCTCTAGAGATATAGATAGTAGTCCTGACGTAATTAGGATCTTTACTTTTAGCTAACGACTCAGAGATTTTTTTCGGTTCTGCTTTTAGTGCGGGTGCGATCTGTTGAGGCTCTGGTTCTGAGATGACAGGCGTTACAACTGAACTTTCTTCTAATTCTGGTTCTAACTCTTGAGGTTGAGTCTTTACAGTCTGAAATAGTTTGTCAAATCGAGTCATTTTAAAATTTCCTTGCCCATTTGTTCATAACATTTCCATGCGATGCCAGAATAGGAGTCACCTTTTACTGCATTGACTGGACAGCCTTCTAGTGCCGCTTTTTGGAAAACGGCTAATCTTCTAATATTTGATTTGAATATAGGTAAACCAGCATTTTCAATACTAGCTCTTGCCTCAATCCCGACCTTACTAGGGGATGGGGGAACTAAGGTCAACAAGAGTTTGAAATCAGTTTTGAGTGCCTGTAGTGCATCAACCATTTGTAATGTGGCTCCCATTGCTAGAGCATCGGGAGAGGTGGGTAATACGAGAAGATCGCATCCTTCAGCAATGGTTTTTAATTCTTCCTGCTGCGGTCTAGCGGGAGTGTCAACGATTAGATGATCGAACGATCGCGCAAACTTTACGGCTGATTTTTCATCCACAACTTTAAATGGGAGTGTGCCAGCGCTTGCCCACTGAAGGGCAGATCGGTTTAAGTCGCCATCAATTAGTAATGTAGGCGCTTTAGTCTGGAAGTAAGTTGCCAGATGTAAAGCTGTAGTTGTCTTACCTACTCCGCCTTTAAAAGAAACAACGCTAATAATCATTTAGATGTTTAAACATTCAAAGCTCTAAACATTTAGACATTTAAGCGTCTAAATGTTTAGATTGATTTTAAGATAATGCCAGATCGAACGGATTATGACAACTTTTTTGTCACACTCGACTTAAACCATTCATAACAAACCAGTTGTACATCCTCCTTTTTGATAATGTCTAAGGTTGTCTCCTCCTGATCGCCAAGGTCAAGCCCGATCTCTTTCTCAATGAAATATTCATCAAGTTCTGCAACCAAATTAGTTAGATTTTGTTCCCCTCGGTAGTTATCCCAAATCTGCCTAATCTCTTTCTCGAAAGTCTTCAAGTTAATAGAAGTAATAATTTTCAGCACACGCTCTTTATCTGCCATGTCTGACTCATCAGTTTCTAGCAAATCACCTTGAGTTAAAGCCGTATAGATGCTCTGGATAAGCTTTGACATACTTGGCTTGATGCGAATACTAGACTGCTGCTTTTGAAAATCGTGAATGAGGTTACTTACCGCACCCTGCAACACTGCAAAAATGGCATTATCAAACTCGACTGGTGGTAAATCGTCGGGGTTAGGATAGTCAGATTCTTTGCACTGAATCATTTTGAAGATTTTGCGCTTCTCATTGATAATCATTGCGTCCTTATAAGTACCTTCCCGATCGGTGACGATCGCCCCATTGATGCGCGGGTAAAAATGCCAGATACTACGGTCTTTAGCACTGAAAGCAAGGAATACACCGTTTATGCCATCTTTGACTTTGGTGCTATGGATTCCCATCGGAATCTCTTCAATAAGCTCACGACTTTTTTGCGTCAAAAATTCCATCAACGGAAAACGCATTTCATCCAAAGAAATAAGATCGGCGGCTTGCTCCAACTCTTCGAGAATGGCGGCTTTTTCTTTATCGGTGTCAGCTTGCTTGAGCTTGCGTAACTCTTCAACCGACTTTTCTGAGATAGTTTCCCCTAGAACGCTTCCGTCTAAACCCACTTCGCGATCAATTGTGGCGATCCTTTCCTGTAAACGTTTTACCAGTCCTAACAGCTTTTCTAGACCCTCTTCAGGAAAACAGTTATAGACAAATAGATTTTCAAATTCCGTACCAAGGCGATCGATACGTCCTGCCCGTTGGATCATCCTCACAGGGTTCCAGTGCAGATCGTAATTAACTAGATTCCGGGGTGAAATGAGCAACCATACAGAAAACTACGCTAAGGCTGAAATACTGACTGTGTAGACTCTTCAGCTTCACATGAAGTTTTTTCTAAGTTCTTC
>JAYVVP010000245.1:0-3815 GCA_043786935.1 Pseudanabaena sp.
CTCCTATCGGACGCAGTGGTCCTGTTACGCCTTGGGGTAAACCAACTTTGGGTTACAAAACTCGCAAGAAGAAAAAGCTCAGTGATGCCTTAATTGTGCGTCGCCGTCGCAAGTCCTCGAAACGCGGTAAGGGCGGACGTAACGCTTAAGACTTTATGTCCTGAGCATATTATCCTGAGCAGCTTAAGAATTAAAGAGTACGGAGAGTACAGATTATGACGCGATCGCTAAAAAAAGGTCCATTTGTTGCCGATCACTTAATGACCAAAATTGAAAAGCTTAACGCTAAAGGCGAAAAGCAAGTTATCAAAACATGGTCGCGCGCTTCCACCATTCTTCCGCAAATGATCGGGCATACAATTGCTTGTCACAACGGAAAGCAGCACGTTCCTGTATATGTCACGGAGCAAATGGTAGGACACAAACTCGGTGAGTTTGCGCCTACTCGCACCTTCCGTGGTCATGCCAAGAGCGACAAAAAGGCTAAGAGATAGGTAGGTAGATAAAAAATAATGATTCTCGCCCAAAACGAAATCCTTGCCGTAGCTAAATATATTCGCATGTCACCTCATAAGGTGCGTCGGGTCTTAGACCAAATCCGTGGTCGTAGCTACCGTGAAGCATTGATGATTCTAGAGTTCATGCCTTATCGCTCCTGCGAACCGATTACGAAAGTATTGCGTTCCGCAGTTGCTAATGCTGAACATAATGCAGGACTCGATCCTGCCTCATTAGTAGTTAGTCAGGCTTTTGCTGACATGGGTCCTAGCCTCAAGCGCTTCCGTCCCCGTGCTCAAGGTCGTGCTTATCAAATTCTTAAGCCTACTTGTCACATTACGATTACCGTCAAACCATTGGAGGAAGAATAGGCATGGGTCAGAAGATTCACCCAACAGGGTTACGCCTCGGCATCACCAAATCTCACCTCTCTCGTTGGTTTGCTGATGTAAATCGCTACGGCATCTTGGCTGAGGAAGATCACAAGATTCGTAAGTTTATTGAAAAGACTCTCAGCAATGCCGGTATTGCCGAGATCCTAATTGATCGCAAAGCCGATCAAGTTGACCTTGAAATCCGCACTGCTCGTCCTGGAGTTGTGGTTGGTCGTGGTGGAGCAGGTATTGAGCAATTACGTCTCGGACTTGTCAAGCATCTCGAACAAGATGGATCGCTCAAAAAAACGGGTACTAGTCAAGTTCGGATTAACGTCACCGAAGTTACTAGAGTTGATGCCGAAGCGCCTCTAATCGCTGAATACATCGCTCAGCAAATTGAACGTCGCGTTTCTTTCCGCCGTGTAGTTCGCCAAGCAATCCAAAGAGCGCAGCGTGCTGGCATTGAAGGTATCAAGGTGCAAATTAGTGGTCGTCTCAACGGCGCTGAAATTGCCAGAACTGAATGGGTGCGTGAAGGTCGGGTTCCTTTACATACATTGCGAGCTGACATCGACTATAGCTACAAAACTTCCAGAACTATTTATGGTGTCATTGGCATCAAGGTCTGGATCTTTAAAGGCGAAATCATTCAAGGCGAAGAAGCCCCTGCTCCTGCCGCCCAACCTCGCCGTAAGCAGCAACGCCGTCCTCAATTTGAGGATCGCTCTAGTGCTGAAGGATAAATTTCTGTCACCCTTGAGTTTTGAATCATGTTAAGTCCTAAACGTACAAAATTTCGTAAGCAGCAACGCGGTCGGATGTCGGGACCTGCTACTAGAGGAGCCAACATCAACTTTGGTGATTATGCTATGCAGGCTTTAGAGCCTTCTTGGATTACCGCCCGTCAAATCGAAGCTGCAAGACGTGCTATGAACCGCTATATCCGTCGTGGTGGCAAGATTTGGATTCGCATTTTCCCAGACAAGCCCGTAACTATGCGTCCTGCTGAAACCCGAATGGGTTCTGGTAAAGGTGCTCCTGAGTTTTGGGTATGTGTTGTCAAGCCTGGTCGCATCATGTTTGAGGTTGCTGGCGTGACGGAAGAAATTGCCAGAGAGGCAATTCGTCTTGCTGCATCGAAAATGCCAATCAAAACTAGCTTTATTATTCGCGAGAAGGAGTAAAAATATGGCACTCCCTAAAGTCCAAGAAACTAGAGAGTTATCAGATGATGACTTGCAAGCTCAAATCTTGACCGTCAAGAAAGAGCTATTTAATCTCCGTTTCAAGTTGGCAACTAGACAACCCGTCCAACCGCATCAGTTCAAACACGCTAAACATCGTTTGTCTCAAATGATGACTGTCGAACGCGAACGCCAGTCTAAAGCTTAAGAGCGGAAAACCAAAAAACTTAAGGGTAAAGCAATGGCAGTTAAAGAGAAAGTTGGCGTTGTCGTCAGCGACAAAATGCAGAAAACGGTGGTAGTGGCGGTCGAAAGCCGTACCTCTCACCCTAAATATGGAAAAATTGTGGTCAAAACGACTAAGTTTAAAGCCCACGATGAAGAAGATAAAATCCGTGAAGGCGATCGCGTCAAAATTCGGGAAACCCGCCCTCTTAGTCGAACAAAGCGGTGGGAAGTTGTAGAGGTTCTCTCATCTAGCTCGGAAGCATAAGCCATGATTCAACAAGAGTCTTATTTAAATGTAGCGGATAACAGTGGAGCCAAAAAGCTTCTATGTATTCGCGTTTTGGCTGGTGGTAATCGTGCCTTTGGTGGAGTTGGGGATGTAATTATCGCCACTGTCAAAGACGCTGCTCCAAATATGCCAGTCAAAAAGTCTGATGTTGTCCGCGCCGTGATTGTTCGCACTCGTAGTTCTATTAACCGTGAAAGCGGTATGAGAATCCGATTTGACGATAATGCTGCTGTACTCATTAACCAAGACGGCAACCCTAAAGGGACGCGCGTATTTGGTCCAGTGGCACGGGAACTGCGGGATAAAAACTTCACCAAAATTATATCCCTAGCGCCAGAGGTACTGTAATGCCGTTTAAGCCAAAACCTAAGTACCGCGGAAACCGCAATACTTTTAAGGTTCATGTCCAAAAAGATGACGTGGTACAGGTAATGTCAGGAAGCTCCAAAGGAACCATTGCTAAGGTTCTGCAAGTTTTTCCAAAAACTAGCACCATCATTGTTGAAGGTGTGAATATGAAGACTAAGCATGTCAAGCCTCAAGCTGATGGCGAGTCTGGACAAATTATTACCCGCGAGTTTCCAATTCACAGTTCCAAAGTTTTGTTGTACTCCGAAAAGGAAAAGATCGCTAGTCGCTCTTGCTATACCTTTACGGAAGATGGCAAGAAAGTAAGAATGTTGAAGAAGACGGGCGAAATCATTGATTCTGTCCAAACCGAGAAGAAATAGTTTTACACACCTGACCAAGCCCAGGAAAATTCATTCAGGAAGATAAAATGCTAACAAGGTTCACCGAAGTCTATAAAAATCAGGCTGTTCCTAAATTAATGGAACAGTTTAAGTACACCAATATTCATCAAGTTCCTACATTTGAGAAAGTGGTGATCAATCGCGGTCTAGGTGAAGCGGCTCAAAATGCCAAATCTCTAGAGGCTTCTTTGATCGAAATTGCTACGATCGCTGGTCAAAAGCCCGTAGTAACTAGAGCTAAAAAGGCGATCGCTGGTTTCAAACTGCGTCAAGGAATGCCCGTCGGCATGATGGTCACTCTTCGTCGCGACAAGATGAATAATTTCTTGGATCGTCTAATCAATTTTTCATTGCCTCGCATCCGTGACTTTCGCGGTGTTAGCCCTAAGAGCTTTGACGGACGTGGTAACTATACCCTCGGTGTTCGCGAGCAACTTATCTTCCCTGAAATCAGCTACGACAGTATTGAGCAAATTCGGGGGCTTGA
>JAYVVP010000246.1:0-3814 GCA_043786935.1 Pseudanabaena sp.
TCACAGGCAAAACCGTCGAACGAATTATTAAGCGCAATGGTATTGACATCAAAGAACTATCGCGGAAAGAAAAAGCTGAAGCGTTCAAGGAAGACGCTGTAATCGCCAAACAATATTGGGATTTGTACAACCAGCCCATGAGCCTAGAAAATGTAGGCAGAATATTTGGTTTAAGCGATTCCACGATTAGGCTAGTGCTGATCAAACATGGCTATGAAGTCCGCAAACGCGGACGATTATTCAACACTGCGCCTACTCCAAGGAAGCCCAAAAATCCTAAAAAGTCCAAGGTGGTAGTAGTATCAGAAGAAAGCGTCGTTGCAACTTCAAATGCTTTAGACTTTTTAGCACCGAATACGCCTAATACAAAAGTCAAAAAATCTACTTCAACGATGTCTTAAAAAATAAATCTTACAAAATTTTAAACGTTTTTAGGCAGTAAAAGTTAGCTATTGTGTTTTTTGAGTCATGAATTGTTACACCCAAAATTAACGGCGATCCTCATAGACTCTCTGGGTTTCAGCGCCATACCCATAGGGCGCATAAACCTTTTATCACATACTTACCATTGAGAATGATTAAAGCCTCCTTGAGGTTTTGCTGATCCTGAAGGCAGGTTTTCAAAATATCGCGAGTCCAGTCCACGAGATTCTTGGCCAGTTTGCCGTTGTCACTTGCCACCCACTCCAAATCCTTAGCGGATTGGGCGTTTAGACTAGGTGTAGGTAAAAACAGTTTTGCGATCGCCAAACCCGAAACCAGACCCGCCGCTAAGCCAAGCATCAGCATCCCCGCACAGAAACCAATGAAGGGCAAGCTAATTGTCCGCCAATAACCTTGAGATTCCTGATGCTGCTTATTTTGATGATATTCGCGATCGCCTGACTAATCGCCACCTCTTGTTCTTTAACCGCAGTCTCGCGCAGTGTCGCCAGAAAGTCACGGAACTTTTGGATACCAACATCAAAGCCTTTGGCTAAGGCACTTTGGAGTAGATTTGGGGCAGTGGCAACCGTTGCCGCAACTTGAGCATTAGATAAGAAAATCGCAATGTAAGGATCGTTTTGGGGGATACCAGACTTAGCCACAATCTCATAGATTTTGGCTTTGACCACGGGATCGTAGTCATGAATGGCAATATCCAGATAGGTTTTGGGCAGGGGATCGCTATTCATACTAGGCTTTCAGTTCCTGTAGCTGTTTGGCTTTGGGTAGAAGTCCAGTGGACTCAAAAGCTTTATAAGCGTCACGTAAATATGTTTTGATTTGATTCCTGCCAATGAGACCAAATTCAGAGTAATTTGAAGCATCCTCGAAAGTAAGATGCTTAGCATTAATTTCGATCCGCCTACCATCACTCAACTTGGGAAAGTCAACCACCGTAACATTATATTCAGCGATCGCTTTCTGGATCTCTTCGTGAGCTTTGAAGTAATCCCATTCATCGCAGCGCCCCCAATTTTTAATAAACACATGGGTGATATAGCCTTGATAATGTTCTAGAGACTTGATGAATAGCGTAATTGAGTCGCTTTCGCCGTCACTGACAAACCACTTGATAAAAGTCACGTCATGTTCCTTGCCCAAATCCAGTAATCCTTTAGTGTCAATCCATTTCGCCACTGCTCGGTGAGCCTGAGCGGGTAAATTGACGACAACCGTTTTCTTGAGCGCATATTCAAAAATGGCATCAGCCACATCAGCCATTTTTTCATTTTCTGAGAAAACAGCAGACTTAGATTCTTTGTAAACATCGAGGACAGTTGGATTACTGCGATCTGTTTCAATACTGGTAAAAGAAATTTTGTTGTCGGTTAGGTATTGCAACATGGTTCGAGCGACCCAGCTTTTGCCTACACCACCTTTTTCCCCATCGATCAGGTTGATATTTGCCATAATGTTGTCTCCTTATTATCTATCGAAGTACTTCAATATTTTTTTCTGTGCCAAATCATCATCGTAGTCATCATCGTCCACGGGGAGAGACTTTGGGACAATGCTTTGTGGTTTGGTTGTTGCCTTGCTGCTGTTTGGCTTTACTACTGAGATTGGTTCAGAGCGATCGCTATTTTCTACATCGGCAGCAAGAGTTTCCGTTGCAGAGGGGATATTAGCCATACTATCCGACAAACTTGTAATTGGTTGTTGAGTTAACTCAGATCCTGATGATTTGGGTTGCGGCAAAGCCATTTCTGCCCTAGCGGTATGGGTTTTAGCTTTTGTCCCACCCTTTTTTTGTTTTTCGTTAATTCGCCATATATACTGCTTTATAGTTTTAGCAGAGATATCGACGTGAAGTTCATCTTTTAGGTTTTGGCTAATTTCGTTATATGTACTTCCTGAAGCAAGCAAAGCTCTGATAACTTCCTCAAGGAATGAGATGATGTCTACTTTTCTTGTCAGTTTATCTTTGTTTTTAATAGATGCAAACCACCGATCAGATAACTCTGTTAACTGCTCTGTGGCTACCTCTACAACCGATGGATACGCAATGGTTTCAGGCATTATTTTAGCTGATTATTTGTCAACGAAGGTCATTTAGAGAATTTATTGATTTTTAGGACTCCATAGATATGTGGATTTGTCGATGCGCTTATCATAACCATAAACGCAATAATAAAAAGTCTTTTTTATAGTAATCTTGCTTGGAAATATTAATCTCAATTGCTGAAACCTTTATTCAGGCTGTATCTTAAGGATTTTTGAGCAGGTCTATTTTTTTAGGTTTTGAGTAAACAGTTTGTAGATTGTGAATAGATTTTCTATAGGCTCTTATCTTTTTTTAGAACATAGTTAAATTTCCTGTAAACCACATATGGAACACTTGTGAATCATCTATAGCCTTTGCGTAGACTCTTTTTAGATTGCCACAAACTATGTATAAAAATATGTAGACTGTCAGTAGACTTTTTGATAATTATTCGTTGATTTAAATTAGTCTGTTTATCGATTATCCATAGGCTTTGAGCAGAATACCTATAGGCTGCAAATAAATTCTCTCTCGACTTTCCTTATATTCTTTGTAGACGGCTAGAGACTTAGTATAAAAATATGTAGGCTGTTAGTAGACTTTGTAGTAACTATTTATTGACTCCTTATAAATTCTCTGTCGATTATCCATAGGCTTTGTATAGAATACATAGAATACCTGTAGATTCTTGTTAGTTTTGGTGATAACTATTTGTTGCCTCTCTACAGATTATTTGTCGATTATTTATAGGCTTTGTGTAGAATCTTATAGACTGTTAAGTATACTTCCTATAGATTATTTGTAGATTACTATAGACTTTGTATAAAAATTTGTAGGTTCTTATTAGTTTTGGCGATGACTATTTGTTGACCCTCTATAGTTATTTGTCGATTACCTATAGAATTTTGTAGATTGTTAAGTAGATTCTCTGTAGATTGCTATAGACTTTGTATAGAAAGTTGTAGATTTTTGTTAGTTTTGTTGATAACTATTTTTTGACTTTTCTTAGATTTTTGATTGATTATTTATAGTCTTTGTGTAGCCTTTTGTAGATTATTAGTAGTCCCTGAGTAGAATATAAATAGATTTTTCATAGATTACTTATAGATTTTGGACAAACTATCAGAAGTCTATATATAGACTTCTGATAGAGATTGTTAGACTCTCTGTATACTCTCCTGTAGGCTCTCTGTATATGAGTTGTAACTTTTTGCGAACGAGTTTGCGTCGTTTGAGGTGTGTGCAAAAATCTGGCAAGCTATGTTGCTTGTCGGACAAGAAATCGCACTAACGTTTGATTTTTGTTCGACAGCAACATTAACGCTTGCCAAAGGGGAATTCCCC
>JAYVVP010000247.1:0-10567 GCA_043786935.1 Pseudanabaena sp.
GATATTTGATCCATTACCTCACTCTGAAGTCGTCAAGTTATCTAATCAAGCCGATTTATTATTCATAACATTACCTGATCGTCCTGATGGATCTGAAGGAGGACGTATTTCATGTAAAACCTATGAATATCTCACCACTGATCGTCCAATTCTAGCGGCAGTACCCAATGGTGAGAATTGGGATTATCTACTGGATAAATCAGGTACTTGGTTAGTAGAACCAACTGACATAGAGTCAATGAGTAAAGTACTCGATTCTGTAATATCTGCTAAATTTTCTGGGAGTCCATTGAGATATGACCGTACTAATCTTCAAAAAGAACTCAGTTACGAATATCTAGCTCAAGATTATTTACGAATCTTTGATCAACTTTGCAAAAAGATTCCTGATTGAACCGACATTTAGCCAAAATTTATGCCTGATATCGCTGACATAATGTCTCATCGCAACTTGCTTATTAGCGAATCTATCTGGATAGATAAATTGATCATCGACATTCATAATATATTTGTCTTGCGCTAAAGCAATGCCATGATTACGTTTGATCGTCAAATTTACAATGGTTTGCTCAGAAAAGTAGTTTGGAGGTGCTTGTAAACTTGTCAATCTATGTACAGAGTCATCCCAATCTAAAGCCTTTTTAAACAAGATAAATCCAGCGTTAATTGGTTTTTGTATTTCAATATCTTCATAAATAAGTCGCTTGTCTAACGAATTTTTGCAGTCAGGTAAATAATAAACATGAGTGTCTTCAGCAGTTGCTAAATCAGCTAAATCAGAAGCACCCTGAAAGAACAAAATATCGGAATCTGTATAAAGTGTTGCCCCATCAATAGGAATAGACATTAGTGCTGCTAATTTTTTGCCCATTGCTTGCTGGGAAGCATACTCATAGACTGATTGCGGCAAATCATCTTTTTGAAATTTTGTTAAAAGTTCAACCTCTACACAGGGATGAACAGTACGCAGTAGCTTTATACTTTCATTGGTATAACTTCCATCGGACATGATTGTAAATACTTTAGGAATGCCAACATGACGAAGGAAAGAGCGAAGACTGGCGATCTGCTCAGGTAAATCGCGTTCACAGGAGAGGGCGTAAACTTTGATCGGGACTTGGCGATCTTGTTTGATAGGAAAACTAACTAAACTTGAAAGGCTGGATTTGTAAACAGATCGAAGAAAATTGGCTTGAATCTTTGCGGCATGATAACCAATGTTTACCATTCATCTCTCCTCAAGTTAGTTATTTGACAATAATTACATCGCAATTATAAAGCTGAAACATTGCGATCGCCATAAAAAACGATAATGCAGCAGATGGGACGGTTTCGATTTCATCTATATGTTCTTTTTGTAGTTCTTTTAGAGGTTGATGGATAAAGCCAAAAATTTAGTATTTTGGTGATATATGGCATAACTGGATAAGTTAATAATGCTGAAACAAAGATTACTGAAATTAATAAACCGAGTAAAACTGGAAATCCTTGTAAAAATGGATTGAGAAATAAGTTGGCAAGCAGTATTAGAGGATACACGGTGATTACTCCAATAATTACTTGTTTGTAATAAGCAGGTTGAGGCGGATTTGAAAACTTACTTTTAGGTAAGGTAAACCATAGTTCTAATCCATCTGGAAGTTGTTGTTGCGATCGCTGAGCGATAAACCCTTTAGCCCTTTGCATCCATTGTTGATATACAGATGAAGTCAACCAATTTTTGCAGTGGTCATAGTTGTCAAATTTAACGATTACCACGTATTCAGGATATTGATGATCGCGTGGACGAATCACATCAACTCCAATAAATCCCTCAAATTGCTGGGCTGATTGATTGATTCCTTTTGTCCAAGCTTCATATTCTTTTATGAGATTTGGTTCAACAACTTCTGAGATGACTAAAGTGATCGGATCTGATTGCTGCCCAAGTATTTGCATAAAACTACCAGATTAAAGGAGGCTCATATTCTCTAGGATAGGTTGTGAAGTGTCACCTTAATTGCGACTAGAAGCCATATTTTCAAATTTAGTTAATCGGGGTTCAAAGAGTAATTTGATCGTACCAACGGGACCATTACGATGCTTGGCGATAATAATTTCGGCGACACCGCGATCGGGTGTTTCTGGGTTGTAATATTCATCACGATATAAATTAATTACTAAATCGGCATCTTGCTCAATGCTTCCAGATTCTCTCAAATCAGATAACATGGGACGCTTATTTGTTCGCGCTTCTACGCCACGACTTAGTTGAGATAAAGCAATTACAGGCACATTTAATTCACGGGCTAGAGCCTTAAGCGATCGCGTAATTCTCGATATTTCTTGGACTCGGTTATCAGAACCAGAACCTTCCATTAATTGTAAATAATCAATCAAAATTAGACCAAGTGTGCCGCCTTTTTCTGATTGCAATCGACGGCATTTTGATCGCAATTCGGTAATCGGTGGATTTGGTGTGTCATCAATAAAAAGTGGTAACTCAGATAGCCCACTAATTGCCATTGCGACTGTTCCCCATTCATTCTCATTAATATTCCCAGCGCGTAAACGATTACTATCAATCCCCATATCACTAGAACGCACTTTTGATTGACTAGCTAAAAGTCTATAAACCAGTTGCTCCTTTGACATTTCTAAACTAAAAATTGCTACGGGCAATCGATGGATATCTGCCATTTTTCTAGCTAGTTCTAAGCCAAAAGCTGTTTTCCCCATGGAGGGACGACCGGCGATGATGATCAGATCAGATCGCTGCAAGCCATTGGTCATCGCATCAAAATCATAAAATCCTGTAACTAATCCCGTTGCCGTGGAATTACCTGTACCGAGCGAGTTATAACGCCCTTCG
This sequence comes from Pseudanabaena sp., assembly GCA_043786935.1. Lineage (GTDB taxonomy): Bacteria > Cyanobacteriota > Cyanobacteriia > Pseudanabaenales > Pseudanabaenaceae > Pseudanabaena. Next base: position 2,852 of record JAYVVP010000247.1, read on the forward strand.
AGTTCATAAAAAGTTTTGGTAAGAATATCGCCTGCGGGAACTAAGCCCTGTTGCGCTCTCGATTGGGTTACTGCAAAAATTTTCTGCTCAGACTGATCGAGCAGTTGAGTTAGCTCCAGTTCATTGCTGTAGCTAATCTCAACCACGGTTCGCGCTGCTTCTGCTAGCTTACGGCGCGAATGTTTGTCAGCAACTAATTGAGCATAAAAATCGATATTGACAGCGCTGACGGTGCGATCGCAAAGTTGAGCAATTTTGGTTTGACCACCAATTTTTTCGAGCATATCGCGATCGCTTAACCATGTGGTCAAGCTCATCATGTCAGTCGGGTTTGACTGGTTATGCAACATTAGACAAGCTCGAAAAATCTCCTGATGCGCCGCCACGTAAAACATTTCTGGATTTAACGTATCTAGCACTCGCGATACTGCCTCTGGATCAATCAAAATCCCCCCTAAGACCGCCTCCTCTGCCTCAATATTTTGAGGTGGCAAGCGATCGCTCATAGATTCAAATTCTTTGCTCATAGTAAAAATCGTACAGTAGAGGCAACGCTTTGCACCGCCTCTACTCTATAACTGTAGTGGTGATAGTGGCGATTAATGTATTGATATGGGATTTGAAGAAATATTTGTTTTTGTAGTAGCAGGTTGTGTGGCGAGCTATCGTCAGAGATCGCTACGACTATCAGGAGATCTGACTAAAGATCGAACGCAAATAATTTTTTTATGGATTTTGGCAATTGCTTTGCCAATCTTAGCGATTGTCTGGACAACACTCACCCAGACCGCTTTGTCAACAATTTTTGGAGTGACTGGATTTTTTCTATGCATGTGGATGTATAGCAACTGGTCGCCAGATTCTAACTCAGGTTCCGCAGCCTTAAATCTCGATCCAACCGAAGAAAAACAACTTAAGGCATGTTTTCCGCTCGCTATTTATCAGTTAAAAGGTGTGGAATATCGCCCACAAGAAATTTATTGTCGAGGTAACCTACGCTCGTCAAATCCTCAAAATGCCTATGACACAATTAATCAAAATCTTCAAAAAACATTTGGCGATCGCTTCGTTTGTTATTTGCAAGAAAGCACTCCAGAGAACTCAGGTGCAAATTTTGGGGCAATTGAAAATGATCAGACTAACAAAACTCACTATTGCTTTTATTTAATTCCTGTTAGTAAGCTGACGAGATCGCCGTCAATTGTGCCTGATCGTCTAATCTGGAGCGTTAGCGTCATATCGACAATATTTACAGTCTTAGCTGTAGGCGCAAATATCCATAAACTTGAAGATATTAGCTTCACCAATTTACAATTAGGGCTTCCTTACTTATTAGGGATTGCCAGTATATTTATTGCCAGAGCGATCGCCCAGTACATTATTGCCAAACGAAACAAAATACAAATTAATCCCCCACTTTTATTACCTTGCATCGGTGGGTTTGGCTTATTAGGCAGTCTAACCCTAAAACACTATACGCATCATCGCCGAGTCTTATTTGATTTAGCCGCCATACCCACAATTGCCAGCTTAGTCATTTCATTAGTTTTATTGGTTTTAGGAAATTGGCTATTAGTTCCTATAACTTCAGCAAGCAACAATCTGACGATCTCACTGTTGCCCAATCTTGCTAACTTCGATTTCAAAAACTCGATTTTTACAAATTTATTTCAAAGTATACTGCAACCAATTTTTGCTTTAGCTAAAACTTCAGAAATAACAGCAACTTTAAAACCAGTTTTTTCCCCGCTAACCTTAGCAGGTTGGACAGGCTTAGCTCTCAGCGCCCTCCAACTTCTGCCATTTGATCTACTCGACGGCGGTAATCTAGCGATCTCCATGTTTGGACATCGTCAAGCCACCCAAATTGCCCGCATTGCCAGATTAGTAATACTAGCGATCGCTTTACTTGCCCAGCCTTGGCTGAGGATTTACAGCCTACTGTTATTTTTATTGCCCACCCCGCGACCACTTGTTTTAAATGAAAGTACCGAAATTGGCAGAATCCGCGATCTAATCGGCATGACTTTAATCGCGATCGCCATATTAATCATTCTTCCCACGCCAAAATCCTTACTATAGCGCTCTCTAAACTCCAAAAGAATCGGTAGTACTTGATGTTGCCTCTTTTTTTGGGGTTTATATTAGTTTAAATGTAATTTTGGGATTATCATTAACTTTGGCATTCGGTAGCCACGATTTGTTGCTACTGGTAATATCAGTTAAGTCAACAGTAGAGACATGTTCATCCTGAAGCGCCAAGACGTTGAAATTGTCAATGTCCAGAATCCACAAAACAAAGATCAACAAATACCGATTTTGCAGTATCAGGGGCAAACATTTCGGTTACTCAACATGTTCGGCGATAATCGAGATAAGGCTTTAGCACTATGGCGCGACTTAACTGATAACAAAGGCAAGGCTTGCGTATTATTAGAAGAGCCTCAGCGTTTTAGTGTATGGGGCAGAGTCAAACTTGACCAACTCCACGCTGCATCTGCTGCAAGTTCTTCGGCGGGTACACATCTCGTTCAAGGTTGTTTACTAATATTGCAAGCTGTATATCTTGAAGTTGAAGATCTCCTTGGCACGAGACAAGCAGGTTCTTTTAAGCAAGATTTACTTAAGTTTATGCAACAAGGTAAGTTTGCCCAAAGCGAATCGATCAATGGACTAGAAAAAGTTTTGTCAATTAACCCGCTCAATAGTGTGCAAATTCCTAACTGGGATGAAAGTAAATTGCAACTTCTTCTAGGTGAACTACATCGACTAGCTTCTTCCTACTTTGGAAATAGTAGTTTTGTCGATAGTGCACTCGAAGCCTTAAATGATCTGCCTGAATCAGTATCTGTAACCGCTTGGCTGAAAAAAACTCCTAAAGGTAAACTTTGGCAGTAATATTGCCCCATTTCTGTAATTACCACAATATTTTTTATGAGTAGAGCCAAATCTCCTTCCCCATCAGGAATTTCCACGCAAGCGATTGTTTGGGCAGCAATTGGATGGGCTGCTTTAGCCTTAATGTTCTATCTGTTTTTTAACACCCCCACCGAAGGTCCTCATACAATATTGACCAAGGGTGATGAATGCCCAGAATTAGGAAAAACTTTTGGAGTCGTGCAAGGTCTATTTGTTAGACCCAATTGGTATCGGGTCGGCACCTATATTTTCCAAACTGTAGCGATCGCTTTTTCAGGGCTTCTTTGTTTACGTAATTGGCGTAGTTCTAAAATCATTAGCGGACGAAATGTTTGGCTAGGATTAGGACTAGGTATCATTGCTTGGGGAATTGGCAACCTTATCTTTGGGTTCCTAGATTTTCAATACCAAAGCAAGCTGATCGAAGCAGGTGAACCTCTAAAGCAAATTACTCAAATTCCAGAAGCAACTCGCAGAAAAGTTTTAGAGACCGCTACAAATGCCATAAAGAATCTGGTCGAACCATTTCCCTCCATAGCCGACATTTTCTTCACAGCTACCTATGTGTTTCTGTCTTGGGGCATGGCGATGTCAGTAATCGGAAGACGACTAAATCTTTTTCCTAAACAATGGGCGATCGTTGGGGCAGTTGCATTTGTGGGGATCGGACTTGCTGCTTATGTCACATTTGTTGTAGGTGTCAGCAGTGGTACTAGCAAAATCTTAAATATTGTGTATGCACTCGGAGACACTTGGTTACTAATTGTTGCCACGATTCTTTTACTTGCTTTTTGGGGAGGCAAAGCTGCTCAATCTTGGAGACTGCTTGGTAGTGCTGGGATTGCGATGTTTTTTAGTGATTTATGGTTTAACTACAGTATGAATATTGGTGATATTTGCAGAGCAAAGCCCTATCAAAGTGGCGAACCCGCAGAGTTTTTCTGGATTCTTGCCTTTACCTTATGGGGTATCGCAGCTGCCTTAGAATTTGATTTATCCTCCCGCCCAACTACTCGTAGCCGCAAAAATTAGTTCTAAAACAAACAAATAAATAGGTAAATAGGCGACAAAATGCCGCTTATCTATTAATAAGCACCGTTTCCTCTAGGAAAAATTACAACCAAAATAGTTTTAAAAATCAGACTAATGTCTAGCCAAAAGCTCACAAGTCGAACATAACTAGCATCAATTTGCACCCGCTTTGCATACGGAATGTCATTTCGTCCTGATACTTGCCATAGTCCCGCAATGCCAGGACGTACGCTCAACACTTTATCAATTGCAGAGCCATATTTACTTAATTCACTCTGAACTAATGGACGGGGTCCAACTACACTCATATCCCCGACTAGGACATTCCAAAATTGCGGTAATTCATCTAAACTTGTTGTCCTCAAAAATTTCCCAATTCTAGTAATCCTGGGGTCATGTTTGAGTTTAAAAGATGCTTCATATTCAGCACGACTGATTGGACAGGAATTTAAATAATCCTCAAGAACTTGGTCTGCCCCACGAATCATAGTTCTAAACTTAATGCAATTAAATCTGGAACCATTTAAGCCAACTCTTGAGTGAACATATAGAACTGAACCGCGAGAACTCATAAAAACAATTAGCGCGATCGCTAGATAAAGTGGCGAAAATACAGTTAAAACAACTGATGCAAATGCAATATCAAAGATTCTTTTTCCCCAAGTTGCATAATGATCTGTACGGTTTACAACTGATTTCTTTGTACGAAGGCTGACCCGACTATTTGCTTTACTTCTAGTAATCATCAAATCTCTACACCACATAGTTGAACTAATCATACAATGGCTGTCTACTTTTATTGGGGCGATGACGACTATCAAATTTCTCAAGCAGTCAAAAAATTAATTAACACTTATGTTGATCCGATGTGGCGTGATTTTAATTACATAAAAATCAATGCTACTGGGGATCTTGAGATCATGGATGGACTAAATCAAGCGGTTACTTCACCATTTGGGATGGGAGGTCGCCTAACTTGGCTTGCCGATACAACAATCGCCCAACGCTGTTCTGATTCACTATTAATAGAGCTAGAAAGAACTTTTAATTATTTACCAGTAGACTCCTACATCTTATTTACAGCATCCAATAAACCTGATGGCAGAGCTAAATCTACCAAGTTAATCCAAAAATATGCCAAAGTTTTAGAATTTTCCTTGATTCCATCTTGGAAACCCGATGCGATCGCTCAATTAGTAAGACAAGCCGCTGCCGAAATTGACTTAAAAATAACATCAGATGGAGTTGATTTGTTAGTTGATGCTATTGGCAATGATACGCGTCGCCTGACGATGGAATTGCAAAAACTGCAATTATCGCATTATGGCAAAACTAAGCCAATTAGCGCTAAAGAGATTGACGCACTTGTGCAAGTTTCGGCTCATAATAGTTTGCAATTAGCTACCGCAATCAGGACAGCAAACATCAGTCAATCGCTTTCATTACTTGGGGAGTTAATAAGAAATAATGAAGTCGGTTTGCGGATATGTGCAACTTTAGTAGGTCAGTTTCGCACATGGCTGCTAATTAAGCTAATGCAAGAATCAGGAGAGCGAGATGATAAGGCGATCGCTGAGGCGGCAGAAATTAGTAATCCTAAACGAATATATTTTCTTAAACAAGAAGTGCAAGGACTAAATAGTCAAAAATTAATGCGATCGCTAAGTATTTTGCTACGACTTGAAGCTGATCTCAAACATGGCAAAGACGAAACCGCCACTTTGCAAACTGCAATTATTGAATTATGTCAAGCAATGACCAAATAAAAAAAGACGGCGCTTTGCACTGGCTTTTCTTTCTGGATTTTGTGTTATTAGCAAGCTTTGACAACATGATCGCTGCTAACATAAAAACAAGACCATTTATTTAGAAATATGCCCGATCATTGCGCGACCGTTACTGTTGCCCTCAATGGTGAGGTAAACGAAAGTAGAAGTTATGACATTGAAATCGCTTCACACAGCCTTAAAAATTTAGGTGAAAAATTATTAGAAATTGGGTTAGGCAAGAAAAGCAAAAAAATGCTGATTGTCTCTAATCCTATTATTTATAAGCATTATGGCGAGATTGTGCAAACGTCTTTAAGTAATGCAGGTTTTGATGTTGCTCACTTAATTCTGCCTGCGGGAGAACGCTTTAAAACTGTTAACTCCCTCCAGAAAATTTATGACGCGGCGCTCGACCATCGCCTAGAGCGCTCATCGGCGATCATTGCCCTCGGTGGCGGCGTGATTGGTGATATGTCAGGATATGCCGCAGCAACTTGGCTACGCGGGATCGATCTAGTCCAATTACCGACGACACTCCTTGCCATGGTGGACTCAGCAATTGGGGGCAAGACGGGGATCAATCATCCACAAGGTAAAAACCTGATCGGTGCATTTTATCAACCACGCTTAGTATGGGTTGATCCTGAAGTATTAAAAACTTTGCCAGGGCGTGAGTTTCGTTCAGCTATGGCAGAGGTAATCAAGTACGCCATAATTTGGGATCGTGAATTATTTGATTTGTTAGCTCAATGCGATCGCCTCGATCAGTTACGCTATATTTCATCTGAGCTGCTGCAAACTATTTTGTATCGCTGTGCCAAAGCCAAAGCCGAAGTTGTATCCAAAGACGAAAGAGAAGGAAATCTCCGTGCCATTCTTAACTATGGGCACACAGTCGGTCATGCGATCGAGTCGGTCACCAATTATCGCCTTTACAATCATGGTGAAGGAGTCGGCTTAGGAATGGTAATTGCGGGTGCGATCGCAGTCGATCTTGGGCTATGGTCTGCCGAAGCGCACGCTCAACAGCTTGACCTAATTACCAAAACTCGTTTACCTCAAACCTTACCTGCTGACATTGACATTGATGCAATTGTTGCTTCAATGTCGAATGACAAAAAAGTTGAAGCGGGCAAAGTTCGCTTTGTTTTACCAACCGCGATCGGTTCAGTAATCCTAAGCGATCGGGTAACCTCAGATATAGTTAAACAAAATTTACGAAAAATATTGGCATAATCACTTGACACGTGTAAGCGTAGTTCGTACTATACTTACACGTTTATGTCAAGCTAAAAATTGCAAAGCTTAAATATTTAAATTTAATTTAGATATTTACCTTAGCTTAAGCGTATATTTGTAAACCCATAGTAAATTCCAACCAATACCCTAAAGAGTCTAGACAACAGAGATTTCATGACTAAAAAGCCAATTAAAGACCTCCCCCAAATCAACGAACGTATCAGATATCCAAAAATTCGAGTCATTGATATGGAGGGGGAGCAACTCGGCATCCTGACCCCAAAAGAAGCCTTGAAAATGGCGGAAGAAAAAGAGCTAGATCTTGTATTAGTCAGCGATAAAGCTGATCCCCCTGTTTGTCGGATCATGGATTACGGCAAATTTAAGTTTGAGCAAGAAAAGAAAGCTCGTGAAGCCCGCAAGAAACAACACACTTCTGATGTCAAGGAAGTAAAGATGCGCTACAAGATTGAAGAGCATGACTATAAAGTGCGAATCAATCATGCCGAACGGTTCTTAAAAGAAGGTGACAAAGTTAAGGCAACGGTGATGTTTCGCGGTCGAGAGATTCAACACGTAGATCTTGCGGAAGTTTTGCTTAATCGGATGGCAAGTGATCTTGAATCTGTTGCTGAGATTCAGCAATATCCTAAGCGCGAAGGAAGAAATATCACAATGTTAATGGCTCCTAAGAAATAAAAATAGAAAGTGCGATTTGCGCTTTTTTAAACATTCCAAAATTAAAGGTAGACGTTAA
>JAYVVP010000248.1:0-10463 GCA_043786935.1 Pseudanabaena sp.
CTTGAGAATAAGCAACCTCAGAAACAATCGGCATTTCCGCATATTTTCCGAGTACACACTGAAAAATTGAATATAAAAATGCAGCAGTTATTCCTAAAAAAGTAACACTAGCAATGATCTGTAGCATAAACGGAAAAAATGCAAGGTTCCCTAAAATCAACGATAAAATCTGAACTATCGCACTCACAAGAGCAACAATAATATCTAATAGTAATGCTTGCATGGCATTGAAGCGAACAAAATGATTTACTTTAAAGCTTCTAACTACAAAAATAAATACACAGAACCAAGCCACAAAACGAATAGAAATAAAATCGAGAATTGATATCGATAAGATTTGATTTAGTTTGAAAACTGGAAAAAATACATCTTGTAATACAGGAAACTGAAGGAATAAGAATGCCCCAAAGGCTACTACTGCGGTGATCGGCAATAGGTAAGGCAGTGCCGCATATAGCCTATCTAAATAATCAACTGAACTACGTCTTACCATAAATTATTTTTTGTTTTGTGAATTAATTTATTGTGCATGGTAATTTTTGCCACACATGATGAAATCTTTATATTTCGCACTGAAACGAGGCGGCTTGAGAAAGAGTGGGAATATCAGAATATTCGCCTTTGATACTTTGGTAAATAGCATAAATAGCTAACAACATTGTACCGATAAATATTGTATTAGCAAAGGTTGAGCTGATGATCGATGGCAATGAATTGCTGGCTAATTGTTCAAGAACTTGAAAGAAAAGTTGAGCAATAAATAATACAATTTGCATCAATAATGATTGCATGGTATTGAATCGAATGAAATGAGGAATGCGAGAATCCTTTACTACTAAGAAATATAAGCCCATAAATAGAAAAAACTCACCTGTTAAACCCAATAGCGGCACTAATTGATATGCTAAGACATTTCCATATACCCAGATGAATGGAATAAACGGCAGAGCGAGTATCGGAAATTGCTGAAACAGAACGGCTCCATAAATCACTACAGATGACATAGGTAGTAGGTAAGGCAAGCAACTATAGAATCGATGCAGGGGTGTTGCAGATTGCTGCCATGTCATAGCGATTTCCTTCAGGTTTAGAGCATTTATTTGATTAACTGACATTATATAGCAATCCTAAATTATTTAAGAGAAGCTTCGACTACTCTCATCTGTCGGTATACGCTAGCTGAGCGTAGTCGAAGCCAATATTCTCGCTAATCATTTAGGATTGCTATATTTAAGTTTGATATTAGCTCAAATATCTCATACAGCAATTGTTGCTCAAACCCGCCACAATAAGGGTCGCAGGGCGTAGCCCCGCAATTGGTTTTATATTATTATTTGTGGCAGGTTTCAAAGCAAATAGCTGTAAGTGAGTAAATACGATTATCTGAATCTTTAATCGCCGCTTTTACTCTTCACCACTTTGGCTGTCATCATTCCCCAAAACCAATCAATTTTGTATTTCTCTATGACAATTTCTTGAAATCCCTCGCTTTGCAACATACCTTGAAATTCATCTACTTGATAGGTGCGGAAGTGAGCGCGATCAAAACATCGCATAAAAAAGCCATAAATTCTACAAGTTAGATAGTCGTGACACCAATCTGTAATAATCAGGCGACCATAGGGTTTGAGGACTCGTTTTGCCTCTTGAAGTACTCGAATCGGATCGCGAAAGTAGTGAAATACACTTGTGGAAACTATCACATCAAAACTGTTATTAGGGAATGGCAAATTGTCAGCACTACCCAGCTTTAACTCTACAGATTCAGACAGCTTCTGTTTGGCAACTTTGAGCATTTCCTCACTAACATCTATTCCGACAACCTCTGCTTCTGGAAATATTTGCAAGAGATGCTCAATTAAAGTTCCTGTGCCACAACCTAGGTCTAAAATGCGCTCTTTAGAAGCAATTTCTAGACGGTCAAGTGTTTTCTGAATTGTCGTATTTACATAAAATGACCAGCGACTATCGTATCGATTTGCAATTTGAGAATATTCTTTTTGAACAGGGTTAGAATACATGATTTTTAATCTTAGCTAACAGCAACTTGAAAGGGAGCAACTCGCCAAAGTTGATCTAATTTTGCCGCAGGCATAGTTAAATAGAGAATGTCACCTGCACTAAGCGAAGCTTCTAATAAGTTCCATCCGTGAATAGTTTGGCAAGCAGTTTCTATATAAAGCGGCACAAAATCCGCAGTCCTTGAAGCTTCCTGAACAGGTTTTCCGCAAAATGGATGATTGGGCGTAATCATTGTGGCGATCGCTACCCATAGACTATCAGCGACAATTCCATTGCCAAGAATGCGTCCGCCGAGTGCAGCAGAAGCAAAGGCAGGGGCAGCGATTTCAGGAGGACTAAGGACGGCTTCAAAATCAAACACTTCTTGTGCCATGCTTGCGTAATACGGATCGTCATAACGCACAACAACCCGACATCGGGGCGCAATTCCTTTAGCATTAAGAGCGATTTCAAGATTGGCGGTGTCGTTGCTGGTTACAGCAAGTAAGCTTTCGGCTTTGTCAAGATTGGCGGCTTTAAGCGTGGTTGGTAAGCTAGCATCACCATGAATGACTGGAATATTTTGCGATCGCACAGTATCTAAAAAGCGATTATTTAAATCTCGCTCAATGACCAGAACTTCATAACCATAGCTAACCAATTGCAACGCTGTCTGTACTCCCACACTTCCCAAACCGCAAATTACAATATGATTGCGTTGAGGAACTCTCGCAGCATCCCAAAAATTTCGTAGCCTTGAGCCTAAAATAAAGTCGTTTAGAATCGCGTAGAAGATGCCAATCACCGCAGTTCCAATCAACATCATAATCACAGTAAAAATTTTAATGCTTGCCTCAGAATTTTCTACAACTTGTCCGTTCCCACCTGCCCCCGTAATCATGCCTACAGAGAAATAGAGCGAATCTACTAAAGATACATTTAATTGGAAGCTGGTATACACTAATGTTGCTGCAAAAATCGTTACCAATAGAGCGATCGCTGTAAATAGAAGCGATCGTCCATGCTCTTGAAAGTGACGCAATCCCATGAAAAATTTTGATATTTTTTGAAATATTGGGCGGGGTGCATTACGAATACTGGGCTTTGTGCCTAGCAATAGGCGATCGCCATACTGCAAAGTTCGACCATTTAGGACGGCGCTAACAAGATCAACTTTGCTCTCATCGTGAGGTAAGAAATAAATCAACATGCGCGATCGATCTTCCCAAAATTCTGATAAAGGCTTATGCAGCCAAGGATGGCGATCGCTTATATATTCTTCATGGATCGGCCAAGTTTGGTTAAATAGTCGTAACTGTCCGATCGCTTGACTTCCCATCGCACTAAAGGCAAATACTGGCGCGGCGAGAGCTGCCACACTCATCGTCAAATGATTGGGCAAAGTCAAATCTAAGCGCACGCCCAGACTAGTGTTAAATAAACGATTAATAATTCTGACTTGGGGATTGAGAACCCGCGCTTGCATCAAAATCGTCAAGTTACGAGCTTCATCGGCTCCCGCCAAAATCAACGTCTGTGCGTCTCTAATTCCTGCTGCTAACAAAGTTTCGGCTGCCGCCAAATCGCCAATAATAATTTCTGCATCGCCATGATGAATAGACTTGTCATGGATACCAACGACAAGGCAATCTTGCTGCTTTAGCAAGCTAAAAATTTTATAACCCGTTCGATCTAAACCACAGACGATAATGCGGGATTTCATTGCTTACTCGCGATCGCTACCCATAGACTATATGTAACTATTATGAGCTATGTATGAGATCTCGACTGTAATTGATAACACGAAACTAATTGTTAAGCGAGTCTTACAAATATCTTATTAGTTATTACGTGATCTCTAGTTTCATATTCTGCCATGCAAAATTAGTATGAGCGATCGCTCCAATCTCATAGCACCAAATCAAAATCTCAAGCGGACGTTAGACAAAGCGATCGCGCAAACATCCCACATTACTAAATCAAGAATCTCAATTTGCGGTTAAATAAAGCGATCGCCTAAAAAAGACTCCAAAATTTTCACTTTTTTAGATTTATCGAGTTAATGCCTTTCTGCAAGACTTTTAGCATATAGCCAAAAGATCTATCTTCAGCATAATCAAACTTTTTAATCATTTTCCCCAATAATTTATTTAGCTCAATCAGAGTTTTGTCTTGGAGCATTCTGTAAATATCTTGTCCAAGCAGATAAATATTTGCATCAAGAAACTCAACATACCCAATGGAAAGCTCTTCTACTAATTCATTGTAAACCCGATCATCATCTTCATACTTCGATAGAATGAATTCAATATCTTCTAAATCTTTCTTGGTACTTTCTCCGCGATCGCCCCAAGCAAAAACTTTAAGGACTATAAAAGATGGGATATCAATCACTTGGATTTCCAAATCATCAATATGAGTAGCTGTGGAATGAGATAGCGCTTCTTCAAATCCCAAAACGCTCATGGGATTGCCACTATCAGCCCAGATAATTTGTTTGTCGGGTTCACCAATTGCGCCAAAAGGCACGATATCAACATCAATATCAGTCTCAATATGTCTAAATCTATGAGGAGTTTTTGTAGACTGAAAACTTGGATCATCACTATTAACTAGAGCTTCACATAAGATTTGGTAGGATTCCCAGCTATCTATAGAGATTGCTACGTCCCAATCTTTTGTGCCTCTCCCTGCTCCAAATTTTTGATCAAATATAATTAGCCTAGCTCCCGCACCAACTAAAATCATTGGTAAATCTAGTGTTTTGACGATGGCTGTTAGATCAGCTAAAACCTGTTTCTCTCTAGAATCAATCATCACTTTTGAGCTAGTTCCTCAATATATTTATCAAAAATAAGTTGAGCAGTTTCTTTCAACCGACTATCACCAGTACGAACTAGTTCAGCATGAACGAGTAATGGATTAATAAGGTTATTCAGTTTTCCGTTGGGGAACAGATCATTGAGAGCCAACAGTTCATGTTGTTTGTCAAACATTTGATGGAATTCTATATTTCCATCAGGATCGGATTTTAGTCTTAACTTTACTACTAACGGAAGGTAATCAAATGTTTCGCGAATGTATAGTGTCGCACCTACAGGACGAAGATATTGAGTCATTATTGAAGCGGCAAGTTCACCACCAATTAAATAGCCATCTTTGTGAGCATCTAGCTTAATCCTATCTTCAATTTCCGTAAAGTTTCGGCTCCCAATATGTCTAAATTTTCCTATTAATAATTTTGAATGTAGGCTTTCAGAGTATCCTAACTCCCATCTTTCAAACAGTTTAACGTAGTCGATGATTTCATATCCTTCACGAGTACGTTTGATGTAATCAAGTTTTTCAAGTTTTTCAAGCGTATTTTTTACGGTTTTAGGGGTGATCCCACCTGCAAGGTGACAATCAATTTTCCAATAATTTTCTCTACTTGCAATAGCAATAGTTGAGGGATCTTTAAGAATAAAATATATGAGCTGCAATGCAGTAGCAGTAATCTCTAAAGATTTATTTATATTTTCTTTTGAAGTTTGATTGCGAACTGCTATATAAATATCTGAGCTATTGAGATAAATATTGCCATCAACATCAACAAATTCAATGTTTCTCTCTAAGAGTTTATCTACAACCAGACTAGATAAATTACGAGTAACTAATAAAGGTCTTTGTTTGCCGTTTAGTCGTTTACTTAAATTAGCAAAATATTCAGCAACTTGCTCAACTATGTCATTTGTTATCCCAGTTTTGATCTCACATATATAACTAGTAGTTTTATTAGATGTGCTAACTATTAACTCTCCATCAGCTAAAAACTCACTAGAAAAATAAGGCTCGCCTTGAATAGTCGCTTTAATATTGGGTAAAGACTCAAGATACGCTATGCACTTTTGAAATAGTGGGTTTTTGGGACGCATAAACTATTTCCCACTTAATTTTATTGAGTCTAATTATAACTTCTATAACAAAATTTTACCTCATGAGATCGTCGTAACCCCTTGTTAGCAAGCCCTCATTCGGTCGCTGAGGTTCCTGAAGAACTTGTTTAAGAAATGCTGGATTTTTTGCTATTCACGCGATCGCACTCACGCAACTATGAAAGCGACCAAGCGACAACCCGAAAGATCGCATCACCTTAAAAACGTTAATCCTATCTGTCAATAGGTACGAAAATATGGCAAATTAAAAGATTGGATCGAAATTATAAACTACTTAGATAAACGAAGTTAAATTTAATGACATTAAAAGTTGGGATTTTGGGATTTGGTGGCTTAGGACAGGCGGCGGCGAAGTTGCTTAGTGCTAAACAAGAAATGCAACTAGTTGTGGCTGCCGACAAAGAGGGTTTTGCCTACGATCGCAATGGGCTAAATGCGTCAGATGCGATCGCGGCTTATCAAACCAAAGGCTCGCTTGGTTATCTCGAAGGATCGGGTATTCTCACACAGGACAGCATTGCGGAGGCGATCGCTACAGCAAAAGATGTTGATGGGTATTTTCTGGCTCTACCTAACCTACCAAATACTTTCATGGCAAGCGTTGCCAAGCAATTTATGGCTTTGGGGTGGCAAGGTGTGCTGGTCGATGCGCTAAAACGCACTAGCGCTATGGAACAAATGATCGCTCTTGCTCCTGAACTGGAATCCGCAGGGATTACCTATCTATCTGGCTGTGGTGCAACTCCTGGGTTATTGACTGCGGCGGCGGCGATCGCGGCTCAAAGTTTTGCTGAAGTCCATCAAGTCGAAATTACTTTTGGAGTTGGCATAGCTAACTGGAATGCTTATCGTGCCACGATCCGCGAAGATATTGCTCATATGTCAGGCTACACCGTTGACATGGCTCAAGCGATGACTGAGGTGGAAGTGGAAGCTCTGCTCGAAAAGACCAATGGACTGATCACTTTAGAAAATATGGAACACGCTGATGACATTATGTTAGAGCGTCTAGGAATCTGCGATCGCGATCGGGTAACAGTTGGCGGCGTAGTCGATACTCGCAACCCTAAGAAGCCGCTTAGCACAAATATGAAGCTAACAGGACGCACTTTTGAGGGCAAAATCTCCACGCATACTTTTACTCTTGGTGATGAAACGAGCATGGCTGCCAATGTCTGTGGACCTGCTTTTGGCTATCTCAAAACTGGTAAAAAATTCCATCAACGTGGAATTTACGGGCTGATGACTGCTGCTGAAGTGATGCCATTATTTGTGCGTTAACAAAAAAACGTAGGGGCAATTCACGAATTGCCCTATATTCTTGTTTTATTTTTTTGTTCTATTTAATGTCGGCTGGGTTTTGAATTGCGCTCAAAAATAGAATTGAGTCAGCTTGGCGATCGCTAATTGCTAAGAGAAATAGTCGATAAAAGAGCTTCCCATTTGCCTTTAAAGTAAACGGCGTTGATTAAAAACATACTATCTCGATCAATTCAGTCAACCTTTTCATCACTATTAGTTACTAATTGTTGAATAGAGTGTAGCTATTAAGAAATCTCAAACATCTAAAAAATGCCCAATCATTCCCATCAGCTGTTCTAGTTCTATGGGTTTACTAAGATATTCGCTAGCACCTGCGGCGATGCAAAGTTCTTCATCACCCTGCATAGCACGAGCCGTTAGAGCTATAATCGGCACCTCAGCGAGGTTTTTGTCAGATCGAATCAAGCGAGTAGCTTGTAGCCCGTCCATTACAGGCATTTGAATATCCATAAGAATGATATCTGGATGGTGATCTTTTGCCATTTCGACAGCTTCTAAACCATTTTTGGCTAAAATTATATCGTAGTTATAAGCGCTTAAATAAGCCTTAAAAGTTTGGATGTTAGCTTCATTGTCTTCGGCAAGGAGAATGAGAGGAGCAAGCGCATTTTGCGATTTTGCGATTGGGATTGAGAATGGAGTAATTGGCTCAGGCGATCGAAAATTAGGCTCAGCCATTTCATAGGGTAAAGCCATAGTAAAGTAACTTCCTTCGCCCAGCACACTCTTGACTGCAACCTGACCACAATGCATCTCGGCAATCTGTTTCACCATTACCAGACCCAATCCAGTGCCTTCATATTGACGATTTAGCCCACTGTCAAGTTGTACAAAGGGTTGAAAGAGTCGGCGCAAATCTCTGGGGGCAATGCCGATACCTGTATCTTTTACTTGAAAAAGGATCATTGGCAAATTTTGCTCCTTAAAGTGATTAGGAACATCCGCTTTACCTTCCCATGTATCACCACAGCCAACTGAAACTAACAGAGATACTTGTCCCTCATCAGGAGTAAATTTTACGGCATTGATCAGGAGATTAATTAAAACCTGTCGAATGCGGCGCTCATCGACAAAAATATTGCTGATAGTGGGGGCGATATTGCTATAAATTTCAATATGTTTGTGAAATGCTTGCTGCTTGACATAGACCAAACTTGAATTGCAGACATTCTGCACGGATACGGAATCTAGATCAAGTTCCATCTTTCCTGATGAAATTTTTGATAGGTCAAGAATGTCATTGATTAGTTCTAGCAGATGTCGCCCACCTTTACTAATTGCGCCTAGAGCCTTCTGTTGGCGTTCATTTACCGATCCTAATAGCTGCTTACTCAATACTTCTGACATGCCCAAGACAGCCGTGAGGGGTGTGCGAAGTTCGTGGCTCATGTTAGCGAGAAACTCGTCCTTGAGCCTTGTCGCGTGGATCAATTCTTCATTAGTTCGTAACAGTTGCTCTTCGACTTGTTTACGATCGCTAATATTAAAATTAACACCAATCATTCTTTCAGGCTCGTTGTGAGCATCTCGTAATACGATTCCATACGCTCGAATAAAATTAATACTTTGATCAGGATGCACGACCCGAAACTCCGCCTCGTATGGTTTTTTCTGTGCGATCGCATCGTGGAGTAAAGTTTCAGCAATGTGACGATCATCAGGGTGGAGTGCATTTGCCCATACATCGTAAAGATGAAGGTGATTGGATGTTTCTGTGACCCCATATAGCTCGTGCATTCGCTCATCCCAGTGGAGCGTGCTGTCAATAATGTTCCATTCCCAACTACCGATCGCTCCAGATTTCAGCGACACCGCGAGTCGCTCTGTTAGTTTTTCAAGTTCGTTTGTGCGATTTTGGAGCTTCTGATGGAGTTCTTCTTTCTGTTGTGTAGATTTCGCCAGTTTAGCGTTGAGGGCAATATTATCACGGACTAGATTGATGCTTATCGATAAAGAAATGGCTGTGACTTCTTTTTTTTCTATATAGTCAGCAGCACAAAGTTTCATTGCTCGCACTGCTGTCGCCTCGTCCCCCTGTCCTGTCAACACGATCACTGGCAATCGTTGAAGATCTGGATGCTCCTCGTTAAGCGCTTCTAAAAACTCTAATCCATCGCCATCGGGCAACTTCAAATCTAACAACACAATGTCAGGGCGCTGCGATCGCCATAGTTCTAAGCCATCTTCTAGCGTTTCTGCTTCAACAATCTCATAAAAATGCTCTAATTCTGATCGCAGATAACGCACATAAGTACTACGATCGCTATCTGAATCATCCACAATCAAAATTTTTGTAGTCGGTACTTGGACTTCGCTTGTACTAACAGGTAGAGATGACATAGCCTTAAACGATAAATTGTCCATAACTAGGTAAGAGCGATAATTGGAACCAATGTTCAAACAAAATTTGCACAGTCTTTTGCATCTCTAATACACCCATCGGCTTGAGCATATAGCAATTAGCACCATATTGATAGCAAGTTTGAATATCATGATGACTACTAGAAGTGGACAAAACAATAATCGGAATCATTTGCAGATGTGGAGTTTGCTTAACCTTTTTGATGATGTCGCGTCCATCAGTGCCAGGCAGGTTGAGATCGAGCAAGATTGCTACTGGCAGAGGAGCATTTAAAGATTGATAGTCTCCTTGTCTAAACAAATAGTCTAACGACTCATCGCCATCCTCAAATCGCAAAAATTTGTAAAGCGATCGCTTTAATTGATCAATATTTTGAGTAACTCGCATAAAAGTATAAAAATCTTCATCACTATCTTCGATGATCATAATAGTAGGATGAGAAAAGTCATCTAAAGGTGAAGTCAATAACTTTTGCGTGTAAGGTTCCATTAAATATGCGCTTTGTATGGGAGTTTTAAGCTTTTTTCTTTTGGGAAGAAGACAAGAAGTAGTCCGCTTTACCTTATGTAAAATCATTTATTTATATTTTTTGAATTGGTAATGCAAACCAAAAAGTAGAACCTTTGCCAAAGGTAGATTCAACCTGAATTTTACCTCCGTGACGCTCAATGATCTTTTTGACAATTGTTAATCCAGCTCCAGTGCCACCTCCATATTTACTAGGCGCATGTAACCGCTTAAAGATGCGGAATACTGAGTCTAAGTGCTTCTCACGTATGCCAATGCCATTATCTCGTATGTAAAAATTCACAGATTTGTGAGTGAGATAACTTGATTCAATC
>JAYVVP010000249.1:0-3758 GCA_043786935.1 Pseudanabaena sp.
TAGCGATCGCGTCATCGGCATCTCCAAATTTAATCGGATCGTGGATTGGGTAATGAGCCGTCCTCATATCCAAGAAGAAGCTGCAATTATGGTCGCTGATACAATCGAAGATTTAATTAAACCGAAGGGTTTAGCATTTGTGATCAAGGCTCAGCATATGTGCATGACTTGGCGCGGTGTCAAAGAATCTGACACCAAAATGGTTAACTCAATCGTGCGTGGTTCGTTCCGAAATGACCCACATATGAAAAAAGAATTTTTCGATCTAATTCGCGCTCACGGCTTCGGCGATAAATAAAGCGCCTTGCGATTTTTTAAACCCAGAAATGTAGGAGTAATTCATGAATTGCCCCTGCACTTTTGGGTTTTAATTTGTTCTGAGTGTCTTGCTTGTAGCTATAGTTGTTTGATAGAAGAATTTATGATGGAAATGATGAAAAACTGGCTGAAAAAATCTTTTTATTCGGGGCTTTGTATCGCGATCGCTGGTTGTATAAGCTTGAGCATATTGTTTGGAGCAGTATTTTTTGGTAATGCTCAAAGCGTTCAAGCAAAGCTAACCGATGATTCTTATGATGGAAATATATTTGCCCTCTATGGCGGTAATGGCTCCATTGTGCCGCCTCGAATTACCTTAGCTCAATCCCTTCAGGAAGGTCGAGCTGCCATGTTAGTTTTTTATGTGGATGACAGCGCTGATTGTAAGCGATTTGCCCCAATTCTCAATCTAGCCCAAGGGTTTTATGGAAAAACCATTAGTTTAATTGCAGTTCCTATTGACAGTTTAGACTTGCAAAAAAAGAAATATGACCCAACTGAAGAGGCTTATTACTATAAAGGCACAGTTCCCCAAACAGTTCTGATTTCTGGCGATGGTAAAGTTGGTTATGATCGCGAAGGATTGTTTGGATTTGAAGAATTAGACTCGGCAATTCGTGACCTGTTAGATCTACCAGATGCTCCTCCCGAATTAAAATTCCGCAAAACCGATAAAGTAATCAATGAATTGAATCCCTAACTTATAAGATTGTGGCGCAGAGCGTCACAATCTTAAAAATAGTTTAAATGCTATGCAAGTAACCCCTGAAATTATTAACTCAGATGCTGAGACAGCCGTAAATCTAGACTTAGTGCGTCAACAACTAGCATTGCGCGCTCAGCAGTTATCAATTCCTAATATTGAGAAGCATTTATTTCTATGTGCAGATCAAACAAAACCGCTCTGTTGTCAAAAAGAAGTAGGACTGCAAGCATGGGACTATCTCAAACGCCGCATTAAAGAACTTGACCTAGAAACCAAAGTTTTTCGTACTAAAGCTAACTGCCTGCGTGTGTGCGATCGCGGACCGATTTTATTAGTCTATCCTGATAGTGTTTGGTATCATTCCGTAACTCCCCAAGTATTAGAACGTGTATTGCAAGAACATATTATTGGTGGCAAAGTTGTCTTAGACTATGCCTTTGTTAACCCCTGAATATTAAGTAATAAAGTACACAAAGATCAGATCTGTCTCTTATTGGTTAGTTTGATTTAGTTTGATTTAGTTAGTTAGTGAGAAAGTAGTTCTTTTCGCAAGTCAAATAACTGCAACACAGCACTCTTAATTGCTGAAATGACATTAGGATCACAGCTTTCAATTAGTCCTTCAGCACTAAGTTTACCTGTAAAGAATTCTTTAGAGAGATCCAACATTTTCTTCATTTCCGCAAACCCTATAGACTTCACCATAAAAGTTGCTACAGGTGAATTTTTAACATCGTAACTAGAATCAACTGTGCGCCCTTTGTCTAACAATTTTAATACTGCCGTTTCAATTGGGGTCAAATCCTGATCAGGTCCATCAATTTCTGGTAGAAATTCTTTTAAACCGACAACTACATTGTTTTTTTGCGGTAACTCTCCCATCATCGTTGAAAGTGGAATATCATTACCAATCCGCGATGATAGAGCTTCTAATATAGCGATCGAAGTTAATTTTGTTCCTAAATACAATCGTGACACGTCCAGATTATGTTTAGTTTGTTTGAGCAACTTATAATAATCTTTCTCAGCAGGTTCGTTCTGATAGCGTCGAAAAACTATTTCAGGTGAAAGGTGGCTCATGAAACCTTCCATTTTTTGCATGGAAATTCGGTAACCAAATACAGTATAAGAATTCACATTCATAAGACCGTGATTTGTCTCTGGAATAAGGTTCCAAGTATTATCGAGAAAATGTGATGGATTAGGACTCGCAAAGTTTTCTACATCTCGGTTACACAAGCGTACCGACCGCTTTACGATTTCGACAATCTCTTGACCGTTCCACCCGAACTGAAATACTTCATTAACTTTAGCCAAACGACCAAATAGCAGGTCAGATGATGTCAATCCCGAATCGAGTAGAGGACGAAATGGAATTGTAGCTTCAATGCAAGCGATTATCTCTGCCAACCTTTTTAAAGACAGCATATTTTCTAGTGTTTTGCCTGCAATTAGCGCACTTAAAAACTCATTTTGTCCAGACATCTGCAACAGAGCCTGTCCATGCTGAAATCCAAATATCATCAACACCATGTTGAAAATTACATCTTCTTGGAGTTCAGGTGGATTGAGGATGACTAGCTGTTCTTGATCTTGCTGGATATAGGGTGAAATATAGCGACTGATATTTACACTGATGACTTGATCAACCTGCACATAAACCAGATCGTGAAACAAAGCTGCTATCGCTTCGATCGCGTTGCCACCTGTGCCGACCTCAAAAATGTGATTGGGTGTATGAAAATATCGCCAAGGACCAGTCATCGTATTGATGATCAAATTGGAGATTTTAGTCAATTGCTCTTTGTCAACTTGACCTTCTAGGTCAGCGATCGCCCATATCAAGCAATTTAGACATTTTTGTTTATCTATTTCAATATTCATCCAATCCTCTCCACATTTAATGTCTTCGTATTTACAACGTTTTACCGAGCATCTCAACCACAAAATACTGGTTTTAGAATAGGCAAAGCGTGATATTTACTTAATGATTTGTCATTAATCAGGTGCAAGTAGGTTTATGTCTCATCTTTTGTTCAGTTTGAGTATATCTATTCCTAGGTCTAAACGACTAAAAAATACACGAAGGATTGAGCGATCGCCTAAATAGCTTTGAAAAAGACTCATTTGCTACTGGAATATCACAATCTTCACTAAATGCAATGCATTGTTTTCTCAGAGGTGAGCAAATCTATCACCTTAACTACCTCATTACCTATAATTCATCAAGTTTGAGCTTATGTATATCGTAAGTTTGGCTTGCAAATTCATAAAGCATTTTAAAAGCTTTGAAGATTTTAAAATTTATGTAGCATTGAATACTATGTGTTTGACAATACACTTCATAATAATATTATTAAAATTTCTTAAATAAGAATTGTGCCAACTACCTGCAATCAAGTAGCAGTGAAAGTTTTTCCACAAGAGACTTTCCTGAAGTTAGGGAACGGAGTTACATTAGTACACCAAGAAATACCGACAGCAGCGGTTGTAAGTGTTGATGTCTGGGTAAAAGCTGGGGCAACCAGCGATCCTGAGCATTCTCTAGGGATGGCACATTTTCTAGAGCATATGATTTTTAAAGGAACTAACTTGATCGCGCCTGGGGAATTTGATTTGGTGATCGAGTCAGAGGGAGGGCTGTCCAATGCTGCTACTAGTCATGACTATGCCCACTACACATTTACAGTAGATGCAAGTCGTTTCGCGATTACCTTGCCCTATCTATCACAAA
>JAYVVP010000250.1:0-10410 GCA_043786935.1 Pseudanabaena sp.
AAATTATTACGCCGTAAAATTGATCGCGATCGCCAGATTTCTCTAATAAATACTGTTTATGGCAAAGGATATCGCTTTGGTTAAGCTAGACTGTGATCGCATTTTGCGCTATGACTAAACTAAATTTTTTATGAGCCTTTTTACATAAAAGCTTTTAAAATTGAAAACTGTTACATCTCGAACATATGTAAAATAATGTCGTGAGGGCATTATCGGAGTGAAAAAATTGTGGGACAGGCTCAATTACCGCCGCAGGAACCAGCTAACTCTTCGCTTGCCAAAAATCTTGGGCGCGTTGGGGTTGGACTAGCGATCGCAGTTACTGCATCGAGCTTAGGTGCTTTTTGGTATGGACGCTACTTTCTTAACGAGGAGTTGTCGCCACTTTTGCAATCCGAGTTAACTAAATCTCTCAAGCGCCCCTTACAGCTAGGCAAGGTCGAACGAGTTGGGCTTTCGAGTATGCGGTTTGGCAGATCGATTATCCCGCCAACCGATAAAGAATCAAATTTTTTAGTAGTTGAAGCGATCGAAGTTAAATTCGATGTTTGGAGTTACGCGCTCCGCCGCCAAATCACTCTAGATGCGATCGCCGAGCAGCCGCAGATATTTCTTAAGCAGGACGCTACAGGTTTATTACAACTCCCTGAAATCAAGCCGCCAGAACGTCAAACTAGAGATAGCTTTATTGATTTGCGGACAATAGCTTTTAGAGATGCCCAGATCACAGTTCAAACTATTGCTAAAGGTGAGTTAGTTTCGCTCAGTCAAGTGCAGATCGATAGTAATTGGAAAATTGCTGATCTCAATAATCAAAGCTTTCAAATGAATGGTAAGGGAAATGTCACCTTGCCTAACATTGCCGCGATCGCAACGCCCCCAAATCCTGAACAACTTAAAAAAGCGATCGAGACAGCTAATGCGGACAAAAATAGTAATAGAGGTAATGTCGCCTTTACTATTGATTGGGATCTGACTAGAGGAGCGGGCAAGGTTAATATCCTGTCTCCTGATCTACAGGTTGTCGCCATTCAAGGATTTGCGGTTAACTTACCCTTAGAAATTCAGCAAGGTAAGCTTGATGCTCAAGCAACAATCATCGTAAATGCCGAAAAGGCAGCTCCAAATGATTCTTTGCTAGCGGCGAATAGCATTGCGATCACTGGCAAACTTACTGAAGGCGTAGTTAAATCTCCCCAATTAACTCAGTCAATCACCAATATTACTGGACTGCTCAACTTTGATGGCACAAATGCGACCTTAACTAATTTTTCGGCGCAGTATGGGTTGCTTAAAAGCAATGTTGATGGCACTTACAATCCTCAAAAAGGTTTTAATCTCACCTTTATTAGTGATGCGTTGGATTTAGGTAAAGGACTAGAGAGCTTTGGCATCAAAACACCTGTAGCGATCGCAGGTGAAGTGAAACTAAATGGCAAGTTTACAGGAACAGCCCAAAAACCAGCTCTGACCTTAAATATCACCACACCTAAAACAGTTAGCTTTGATCGAGTTGTCGTTGATCGCTTTTTAGCAACGATTGAACTTAAGGATCTTAAAACTCTACAAATCAAAAAAGTTCAAGCAGCATCTACAGGCGCAACCCTCACAGGTGAAGGGCAAATTAAATTGCCTCAAAAAGATGCACCTGCGGAAATTTTATTTACTTCGAGCATCGTGGGAGTTGCGGAAGATTTTACTAATCTTTATGGCACAAAACTGCCGATCGCGGTTGGGCAAGTTACCAGTTCCTTACAGATTACGGGCTATTTAGCCAATCCGCAAATTCTCGCTCAAATCGATGCTCCCAATGCCACCTATCCCTCCACAGGAGAAGTGTTTCTTGCCGATGGATTAGCCACAATCCGTAATACTAAAGTGCGCTTTCCGATTGGTGAAATTGGCTTGGCGGGAACTTACAACATCGTCAGTGGCGCGTGGAAATCTCAGCTAAATAGCAATGGCATTCCATTGTCAGCTTTTTTACTGAACCAAAAAGGAATTCTCGAAGGTTTTATTAATCTGCGTAGCGATCGCGGCGGGTTTACACTAGCAGATATTACTGGTGATGGCACGATTAACTTACCGCAAGGGCTGAATGAAGTTCCTGATGCGATCGCGGCAAATCTAATCTGGGACGGCAAAAATCTGCTGGTTCCATCCTTACAAGTAGGCAATTATTTAACTGCCAATGGGAAAGTCGATCTTGCTTTCCCGAACAATTCACCTAATCAACTACCCACAGGGATTTCAGGACTTAATCTCGATCTGATTTCTCGCAATGTTAATATCAATCGATTAGCTTCGCTCTCTGATGCAATTTCTCCGCAAGCATCAGGAATCTTGAACTTTCGTGGCAATCTATCAGGGGCGATCGACAAGCTGATAATTGCGGGAGCATTACAACTAAACAATGTTGAGCTGGCTTCGCTTGGTTCTAGTCTGGCTAAACGGGGGCTAGTAGTTCCATCAAGAGGTTCACTCGATTTTAATGGTTCCGTCAATGGCTATTTGACTGATCCAAAACTAGTCGGCAATCTGCAAGTAGCGGGCTTGAAGATCAATCAAGTAGAACTCGAAAATCTTACTTTTAATGGTGCTTTGGAGGGAATTGGCAACGTTCCCCAAGCAGCAGGCGATTTACTACTAACAGGACTCAAAGTTGATAAATTAGCCTTTGATCCACGCTTAGAAGGTAAGCTCCTTTTTAATGCAAATCAAGGTTTAAATGTTGATTTGCGGGGTAGGCGCGATCGCATCAGTGTCCGTCTAGATCCTGCTTTTCGTCCGATCGCTTTTAATGTGAATTTGGGTGAAGCAACGGCAAGTGGGCGGCGTTTAGAGAATAATCCCAGCCGCTTACAAGTGGCGATCGCTAATCTACCTTTACCTCTGATTGCTTCTTTTACAGGTCAAAATGATGTCAGTGGCAAACTCTCTAGCAATCTAGTCGTAGACTTTACAAATAATCCTACTGCGATCGGTGAAGTTACGGTTGAGCGTCCCCGTTTCGGTCGTGTCGTCGCGGAACGGGCGGTTGCCAAAGTTGCCTATGTTAACGGTATTCTTGATATTAAAGATGGAAATTTAATTATCCGTCAGGGAGATACCAACAACGAATATAAGTTCCGTTTAACCTACAACCCCAATATTGACGATCCCATCTCAGGTGCAGTTGAAATTGCTCGGGGTAGAGCACAGGATGTATTTGCAACTCTCCAATGGGCAAATATCGTTGATGCCAATCAAGTATTTAGTTTAGTTAAAACTGGAGCATTAGATTTACAACCATTAGAAGCAATTAGACTGCTGGGAGAGCCTCTATACAAGCAGTTACAATACCTCACCCAAATCGAACTTCGCCAAGAGCAACAGGAAACCGCTAATTCAACTCGTAACTTTAACTTGCCGCCACTCACCGATTTTCGCGGTGATATTAATGGAACCGTCACATTTGGTCTAAATAAAACTAGAGGGGTTCGCCTAGGATTTAATCTGGTTGGCAAAAAATTTGAATATGGTAAATTCGCTGTTGACGATATTAAATTAGAGGGACGTTATTTTGATGGAGTTTTTGCGATCGCTAATGCTAATTTTCAGTCAGGCGAAAGCTATGGGCGGATTAGCAAGGCTCGACTCAGACTGACACCTGCGGCAAATCCATTACTTCGTGTTCGTGAACAAAGTGGCGAAATCGAGCTTAAAGACTTCCCAATTGAATCGCTTAGACCATTACCATTTTTTAGTGCGGTTCCCTTTGATTTAACAGGTAAAGTTAACGGAAATATCTCAATTTCGGGTACTAATCTATTTGATACCACAGTTGTTGGCAAATTGAGCTTGACTGAAGGCTCAGTAAATCGTCAACCAATTGAGTTTATTGCCGTCAATTTTAACTATGACAAGTTAAATGTAAACTTTGACGCGAATATGAAGGCAGGAGGCAAAAATGCCGTCGTGGCTTCAGGAAATATTGGCATATTTGGTAACTTTAACGTTAAGCTCAATGTCAAAAATGAAGGTATTGCTTTTATTAATATCTTCAATCAGCCTGTACGTTGGTTAGATGGCAAAGGAAATATTGATCTCACCGCAAGCGGAACTTTTAAAGATCCTAAGATTGCAGGAATCATCACGGTTGATAATGCCAAAGTTAGAGTAGCTGGCTTGCCAGGTGACTTTACCGAAGTTCAAGGTGATATCGCTTTCACTCGCGATCGCCTGATTAGTAATATCACCAGCAACTTTAGCGAAGGGAGATTGGTTCTCAGTGGGATTTTACCAATTAGTGACTCTAGCCTGCTGATAGAAGGTAGCCCAGAATATCAACAAGCGCTTAGGATCAATGCCGATAAACTCAAATTGAGTATTCGTGACCTCAGTTCTGACAATTTCAATACTCGCGTAATCGTCCGAGGCTCACTCCTACTCCCACGCCTCACAGGTGAAGTCGCCCTAGGCGATGGCAGGTTTGTAATTGGAAATGATACGGCTAACTCCAGTCCAAGCAGTCCTAGTCTTGCTAGTGCCAACAATAATGTACCAGATGTTATATTTGATCGCCTTGCGGTCAAGCTGCAAAATATGCAGGTAACGCGCTTCCCCATATTTAACTTTTTAGGGGAAGGAAATCTAATCGTTAATGGGACATTCGAGAATCCACAACCAGAAGGCAAAATCAATATTACCCGTGGTCAGTTCAATGCCATTTCTGCAAGATTCCGCCTTGATCGCGCCTACGAAAACTTCGTAGAATTTAGAGCATCTCAAGGACTCAATCCCAATCTCAATGTCCGTGTCACAGGATCTGTTGCTGAGATTACTCGATTACCGATCAGTTCCAATCGCCCCAATGATTTATTTAGTCCCAACGAAGTTCCGGCCAGTAATTTGGGAGCGCAACGCACCTTGCGAGTCCAAGCTAACGTTACAGGTACTGCACTTGTACCAGATATTCGTCTCTCTAGCAGCCCATCACGCAGCCAAGCGGAAATTGTTGCCCTCATTGGCGGTGGCTTTTTGCAACAACAGGGCGGCTCTGATCCTGCTTCAGCTTTAGCAAATTTTGCAGGTGGTACGGTTTTAAACTTCTTGCAAGATGCGATCGGCGATGCTCTAAATCTGGCTGAGTTTAATCTCAGTCCAGTTACCACTAATACCAATGGTACGAGCAGAAATGGCACGTTAGGTTTATCCGCTGAAGTAGCGATCGATGTCAGTAATAGTTTCTCAGTTGCCCTCCAACGGATTATTAATGACTCCACTCAACCAACTAACTTCTCAGTTCGCTACCGCCTCGATCCAAACCTCCTTTTACGCGGCAACTATAGCTCCAATGGTCAAACAGGTGTATCCATCGAATATGAAAATCGGTTTTAGAGTAATCGCTAGTTGCTGATAATCTGTTCAAAGAGAACCTTGCAAAGCAAGGTTCTCTCTACAGTAGTTGTTGATCAAACCCGCCACAAGTAGGGTCGCAGGGTAAAGCCCCACAATTAGTTTTATATTCTTATTTGTGGCGAGTTTGAAAGCAAATTGCTGTAAATTCTAAGAGATTAGTTTTTTCGCTGATTCCACTTGACTTCTGACTTGTTCCAATCCAGTTCCACCATAACTATTCCGAACTTTGACGACTTGAGCAGGGGCGATCGCTTCAATGATATTTGCTTCAAACTGAGGATGAAAAGTCTGCCAGCGCTCAACTGATAGATCCTTAAGCAAAATCCCTTCACTCGTGCAAGTTTTCACTAACTTCCCAACTAGTTGATAGGCTTCACGGAATGGAACACCTCTGGCGGCAAGATAATCGGCAACATCAGTGGCATTAGAGAAGTCCTCAGCGACTGCTTCAGCCAAACGTTTAGGCTGAAATTCGATCCCTTCGTCGATCAAAATTGTCATCGCTTCCAAACAAGCACGAACTGTTACGACTGCATCAAAAATACCTTCTTTGTCCTCTTGCATATCCTTGTTATAAGCCAGAGGCAAACCCTTGATGATCGTTAGTAAACCTTGCAAATGTCCAAACACTCGACCAGTTTTGCCACGGACTAATTCGGGAACATCAGGGTTTTTCTTTTGGGGCATGATGCTAGAGCCAGTACTAACGCGATCGCTAAGTTTTACAAAACTAAATTCTTGCGATGACCAAAGAATTACCTCTTCCGAGAGTCGGCTGAGATGCACCATAATCAAACTTGCCGCGCAGAGAAACTCCACCGCAAAGTCGCGATCGGACACTCCATCAAGACTATTGCGCCCAACTGAGCCAAAATCTAAAAGTTCGGCGGTGTAATGACGATCAATCGGATGAGGCGTACCTGCCAAAGCACCTGAACCAAGCGGACAAACATTGACTCTCTGATAAATCTCGTCAAGGCGTGTCCAATCACGCTGCGCCATCTCAAAATATGCCATGAGATGATGGGCGAGACTAATCGGCTGGGCGCGTTGTAGATGCGTATAACCAGGAATAAACGTCTCAATATGCTGCTCAGCTTTAGTGACGAGAGTTTGCTGCCAAGTCCGCAGATCAGTCTGGATTTTGCGAATCTGATCGCGTAAATACAAACGCACATCAGTAGCAACTTGATCATTACGCGATCGCGCTGTATGTACTTTTTTGCCGACATCACCAATTAGCTCAGTCAGGCGACGCTCCACCGCAAAATGCACGTCCTCTGCGTCAATGCCAGGATTAAAATTTCCAGCGCGATATTCTTGGCGGATTTGCTCTAATCCATTAACAAGCGTTTCCCCTTCTTCGGCACTAATAATCCCCACTTTCGCCAACATCCGCGAGTGCGCTTGCGATCCTGTGATGTCGTATTCAATTAAATTAATATCAAAACTAATACTGGCATTAAATCTGGCGATCGCAGGATGCAGCGCTGTCTCGAAACGCTGACTCCAAGGTTGGGGGGCTGTTGACTGGCTCATACAAAAAAAACTGTAGTACTTGAAGACTTAGTTTACTTTTCGATAGGAAGTTTTGCTCTTTTCTGTCATGGATTCATCACTATAGCAATCCTAAATGATTGGTGAGAATATTGGCTTTGACTACGCTCAGCCAGCATATACCGATAGCTGAGTGTAAATGATTGGTGAGAATATTGGCTTCGACTACGCTCAGCCAGCTTATATTGATAGCTGAGCGTAGCCGAAGCTTCTCTTAAATAATTTAGGATTGCTATATATCCTTATCACCAAGTCCTACTTTATCTAGGTCTAAAATTTAGATCTAAATAAAGAGATTTAAGCTTTGAGTTTTAATATTTATTAAAGTAGATTTCTTGAACTTTTTCTACATCTAGTGTCTGCTATGATACTTGTTACAAATTAAAACACTAGATTTGTTTATGGTGGCTCAAATTAAGACGGCTCAGATTAAGACGAATCAGACAAAAGTTAATCAAAATCATACTAACCAACCCAAAACTAACCCAACAGATATTAATTCGCCCAAAAGTTCAACATTAGTGACCCCACTTAAAGGTCATGTTCAGGTTTTTATCGCACCTCATCGCAATCTCTACGCCGATATCATCGCTCAAGCGTTAAGGATTGCTGGTCAAGGCACAAAAGTATTACTTGTCCAGCTTTTTCAAACAGGCATTAATCAAGGATTAAGCAATCCACGTCGGCTCGTCGAAAACCTAGAATGGTTACGTTGTGATGCACAGCGAGATTTATCGAAAATTGATATTGAGCTAACTGATACCGAAAAACTGGCAGTACTAGAGCTATGGGAATATGCCAAAGTCGCGATTAAATCGGCGCAAGCTGGTTTAGTAGTTCTAGATGAGGCAAATTTGTTGATTGCGCGATCGCTGATTACTGAAGAAGAATTGCTAGAAGTATTAGAAATGCGATCGCCTAAAGTGAATATTATTTTGACATGTGCTTCTATGCCAGCCAGCATCTGTGACTACGCCGATCAAGTCACGCATCGCCGACATTAAAATCTGGATTGTCATATTTTCTAAGTCTTTAATTCTTCTTTGCAAGAATAAATCCCATAGCCAAGACATTTCTAGAGTAAATCGTTCAGCTTCACAATATTCAAAAAACATTAAAATTACGTAATTTTAATGTTGGAAATACACGACAATTCGTGCTTTTTATTTCTATCAAAAGTAAACTTATGTGAAGCAAGTAGAACTAGCTAATTTCGCCTATCTTATTATTGACTAGAGATTAGTTCATCATAAATTTATTTGGCTGATTTGACCTTAAACTGTTTGTATACTGATTCTTCAGGTTATTTTAAACAATCTGAAGATCGCCATACAATAAAAATATAGGTTTCGCAGTTTGAAGATTGCCCAAAACAACTTAAAAACTGCGATAGATTTAGAAATAAGTATTTTTTAAAACTTTTCGATAATATTTTTTGGAGATTTAAACGTGACGATTCCTTTATTGCAATATGCTCCAGCATCGCAAAATTCTCGCGTAACTGGTTTTACAGTCGGTAGTGACAACACACCACGCATTTACACTACTGCAAACCTGCTCTCTGGAAGTGATCTAGACGATTTGATTGAAGCTGCTTATCGTCAAATTTTCTTCCATGCTTTTGCCTCTGATCGCGAAAAAACTCTAGAATCGCAACTGCGTTCTGGCAACATCTCAGTACGGCAGTTCGTGCGTGGACTAATTCTCTCCAACACTTATAGAAGCAGTTTTTATGAAAAAAATAGCAACTATCGCTTTGTAGAGCAAACTGTACAACGTGTTCTCGGTCGTGATGTCTATAGCGAACGCGAAAAAATTTCTTGGTCGATTGTGGTCGCCACCAAGGGCATCGAAGGTTTTGTCGATGCACTAATTAACAGCGACGAATATTTGGAAGCTTTTGGCGATGATGTCTTGCCTTATCAACGCCGTCGCGTTCTGCCTAGCCAAAGAATTGGCGAAATGCCTTTCAACCTCAAGTCTCCTCGTTACGATGCATATCATCGTGCACAGTTGGGCTTCCCTCAACTTATTTGGCAAAATACCGTACGTAGCTATGTGATTACTGACAGAACACCGAAGACAGGCGATCCTTCATTGTTCTTGAACATGGCTCGTAGTATTAACTCTACCCCTTCTGCACCAAAGAGTGTATCTGCTCAAAATATAGATTATGAAAATCTTGTTCCTTATCGTCGTCGCTAAATCCAGCCTAAGAGGGTAGGCGTTTTACGTCACTCTCTTCAAGTTCTGAAAGTAAAGGGGACGCAGTGCGTCCCCTTTACTTTTAGGATTTACAAATTGCTATAAACATCAAGATTTGTGTCAAAATTATCTCAAGTTTGTTTACCCTCTCTTCACTTTGTTGTTAATGGATATTCATCAGTTTTTTGAACTTTTTGTCGGTCGGTGGCGATCGCAACGTAGCGATCATCAATTTGGGGAGGGAAAGAACAGTGACATCACATCTTTGATCGAGATTACTGTTTTAGATCTTGACGATCCACACCTAATTGCTATCTGCCAAAAAAATGGTGTTGATCCCAGTACATCCATTCATGCAATGAAGATGTCATGGGAAGAAGACTCTCTAGGTAGTAATAAGCCTAAAGGAAACGCCTTAATCGTACCTGTACCCAGTGATATTTCCTCACCTCATAAAGGTTTGATTTTAAGCAGCCAAGGTAAAGGCAGCTATGAACTAGGAACAGATGAATCCCTCATAATCCAGACTGTTATTGCTCACAATACGCTCGTAGAACGTATATGGTATGGCAACCCCAATTTGCGTTTTCGAGTTTCAACTTTGCTGAAAGGAGATAATCCGAGCGATCGCTGCGTACAATCTTCAAAGTTTTATTCTGAAATTCGCAGTGCTATCCCTAAACCATAAGTTAGGGGCAGCTTTACTCCTAATTTATGGTTTTAAGAAATGTACTATTAATGTCACAACTTCTAAGCCGATAAAACCTGCTAAAAAAATAAAAATTGCAATATTTAAACCAGTCTTAATTTTTTCCATATACGTCAACGTTTATATTCCTTAATTCTATGAAAAGCTCAGAAAATATAGAAAGTGCAAAGACATTCTTTATTTTTTAGTTTTCATATCCTAACTTTACTGGCGATCGCTATATTTAAGTGCTTAAATAAACCAAGTAATTTTGACTAGAGAAAATATCATTTAATCTAGTTAAGTTAAGCTCAACCATTATTACATTCAAGTGTGGGGATGTACTGCTGTGAATTGGATTAAAAAGTTCAGTATTCTTGGAAGTGCGGCAATAGCATGGTTGGCGATCGCCCAATCTGCCTCAGCACGCTTTGTAATTTTTGTTGCTGGTAATGATGCCGCAACCTTACAGCAAGTTCGGACTATTTCACCAACCGCTTTTGCAACCAAAATCAACGATCAATCTGTCATTCAGGCAGGTACTTTTAACTCCGAAATTA
>JAYVVP010000251.1:0-3735 GCA_043786935.1 Pseudanabaena sp.
ATCAATCGGCAAATTTAAACTTTCACATACTGGTCATGCTCCTTACGAATTTGTACTTGAAAATGAAGAGATTGCACAGATTTATATATTAAATCCTGATAAATTCTCTACAAAATTCTCACAAAATACAGGACAGATTTTCACAAATTACAGATCTAAATTCTTGCAATGCCAGACCGATGACTATGGCTTGGTCGATCAGATTTGCCAGAATCTTTATAACCTCCTTTTTGCAGACATCCGATCTACTTACTGCAAAGTAAGCCGTGCCGATCTTGCTGCCGACTGCGGTAGTGTTTCCTTTGGCTGGCAAGATTTAAATAATCTCTGTACCCGTTCAAGGAAAAAGGACGGGCTATCAAGTTTTTGCACTTTAAAAGACTTGCAAGAAGTACGGGCTATATTATCCAAGCTTCGCCCCCTAACTGGTAACAAGGGGGCTTGTAACGACACTTCAGCAAAAAATCATACTGAAGTACCAACACTAACCACCAAGCAAATAGATATTTTACTGGAGCTTACTAGCCAAGCTATAGACGACCCATCTATGAGCCGTGCAATATTTGGTCAAGACTTAGAGACGGCTTATATAGGGCGCTTTGGCTCTAAAATTTATGCTCGTATTTACCGTAAAAGCAACGAAATCAAAATCTCAGGCAAAGACTATCTAGAGTCTTACTGGGAAGAAAAAGGATGGCAACAAGGCGATCCAGTTTGGCGCACAGAATTTTCCTTATCTGGCGACTTTCTCAAAGAATTTCTAATATCAGACTTAAACAATGAAGATTTTATCGCGATCGCCTCTAACTCCTTTTATTCAGGCGAAGAAAAATCATTTAAAAAAATCACTACTGAAACTTATACGCAATGCGGAACTAACCTCCACGATTGGCACAATTTCAAAAATAATATCCACCGGCTCTGGACATACTGCACCCAAAACTGGCTCCGCCATACCACAGGCGAAAACTCTCTAAATTCGCGATCGCCAAACTCGCCTTTTTGGGATTGTGTATGCTCCGCCTTTGAACCAGATCGCAATTTTTGTAGATTGCCTTTACCAGCTCCCCCAACAGAATCTCTTGCAGCCCAACTACTAGCTCAAGCAAAAGGATGCCTAAAAACATTCTCCGCTCTCATCATCGGTGGTTATAATCGCGCCTTTGGTAATGGCGAATACTGGGCAGACCAGAAAGAAATCATCCCGATCATGATCTCAGAGATATCAAAAGATTTAAACCACGATGTTAATCTTTCTGAGATTCAGGCAAGGCGCTCCGTATATGGTTGTGATGATTTTTCAGATACCGCTTTTACTTCTGCTCTTCGACAACACAGAATGAAATTAGGTCGTGGCTCTTAACCTTTTGAAATATTGTTACAGGAAATCAAATGACTATTTCATGTGTTCGGACAAGCTTTGAGCTACGAAAAACTCTAAGGTGCAATTGTCCAGCTTATCAATATCCCCATAATTTGGGTAAAGGAGAATGTAAAACTTCCATCAATACTCCTCCTCTTTTCTCCCCGCCAAAAAGGGGATTAGCTCATAAACTTTCAAAATTTATTGATGATCTAGAAAGTGAAGTAGAAACTATTACCGATCAGAATTGCGATCGCATCTCACTACTTCTCAAGCAATTTAAAAAAGATTTATACGCCCAGCGTGAAGCAGACAATTTAGAACTAGAACATAATTAGTTCACTAATATCCACAAACCAAAAAAAGATGACATTATTCACGGTTGTAGGACGCAACAAGTACGATTATGTAAAAGCTGAAACTGGTGAACGCAAGCAAGGCGGCTCCATCACATATTTAAGCAAATCTGGTACAGGTGGGCGTGAAGGTTACATCGCTATCGATGTTCCAATACCCACAGAGGACTTGTCTACATTTGACAAAATCCCCGCCCTATACGATATCGAATTTGAACTAGTTCCAGTTCGCGGCACAGGCGGTGGTCAATCACTTAGACAGGTTTTCCAAGCAGCTACTCAGATTGCTACAGTTGACCTTGATTTTCCTCAAAAATACCTCCAATCGCAGAAGAAACAAGCGGCATAAAAAGATGACTTGTAATGATTGGCTTACATCCTTTGACAATCTAATATCTGCAAGCTTCTCCCTTATGCCTATAATTTTTGCGATCTGGGGTATGTCGATTATTCGTAATACGATCGGAAGGGATTAATGGACGACTGCACAAAAATCCAGCTAGTAGCACTTATGTACAAGATTTCCTTCGCTGCCTTTGCTAGGTTTGGTGTCTATCTACTAGGGAGATTAATCAAATTATGAACCCAGTCCCCGATTCCGTTCCTAACCTCCCAGTTTTCCAAGTAGACGTAAACAATCCTTTGCCCACATCGGAAGCGTTTATTTCTCAAGCATCTGGCTTTTTCATGCCTCCCCTAGTTGGATTTTTCACGGCTCTTGTATCTGCACTAATACTATGGAAAATTATCAAAGCATTTTACCAATAGCACCTTTAGGGCAGATGACCGTTGAGAACGTTCAAACAAGAATGCAAACTGATGCACCAAAAGCAGCCACTTTCGGCATCCAAGTCTCGATCTTTGTACTAGCCGTTTTAATGGCGATTGCATTTCTCAAATTTTTTCTCAATACTAAGGACAATTAATCATGCAAGAAGATAGATTTAAACTCAACTCCGATCAGAAAGCATTTCGCCTTTACCTCCTAACAGGTGGCGCTACCACTACTGCATTAGTAGCCAATGCCAGTCCCATGCACGCTCAATCAACTGCGATCGATACAACAACTGTTTCAACTCAGTTAACCTCTGCTCAAACTGCTCTTGTTGGCATTGGTGGTACTCTCCTCGCCATGGGTATGGGAATCTTGCTTTACATGATTGGCCGTAGAATCATCAAAAAGGTTACTTCGGGTTAATTTGATTTACTGTAACAACTAATCAAAAAACTATGAATAAGCATCCTTTCAAGAGAATTTTAATATCATTCCTTGTAGGGGTGTTTATTTGTTTTTCTAATTCCTCACCAGTCTTTCCGCAATCTTCCTTAAATGGATGCTTCAAAGAACCTGGTCTTTGCGCCTTACTCGCAGGTGATAAAGCTTTGATCACAGCATCTCCAAATGGTGCAGCTGCTGCCCTTGCATTTCAAAGAATTACTCCTCCAGTAGCACTTCTCGCCACTGGAACTGCCGCCCTTTATTACATGAAAGCAAACGATTACCAGCAAGCCAAAGATTC
Organism: Pseudanabaena sp.; assembly: GCA_043786935.1. Classification (GTDB taxonomy): domain Bacteria; phylum Cyanobacteriota; class Cyanobacteriia; order Pseudanabaenales; family Pseudanabaenaceae; genus Pseudanabaena. Next base: position 3,240 of record JAYVVP010000251.1, read on the forward strand.
CGCCGTATCTCCCGCTAATGGATACTATGAGGGTCGCTGGTATGTTGCGAACGCTACTTCAAGTGCAAGAATAACGGGCGATTTCTTTGGTACGCCTCTCGGAACTGGTTCTATACTCCAATCTCAACATAATGCTAGGGTAGAACTTAATTCTTATGGATGGGGCTATTTTGCTTATAAGCCTATTCAATCTCAATATGAGACTCGGAACTACGTAGAAGATTATATAGGCTCTACAAATAACCTTAAATTTGTCAATGTTCCTGATGCTGCCTACCCAATTCCATCTCAAACCCCTACAATTTCAGATAGTTCCATGATGGCTATAGCAGCCGCAGCCGCAGCCGCAGCCGCAAATGAAAAAGAATCGGCAGGCGATTTGCAAGGTGCTACCGATGCAGCCAACTCAGCTATTATTGCCGCAAGCATGGTTTCGTCCGACCCTCTTGCAACTGAAGCAGACAAAGCGAAAGCCGCAGCCGCAGCCGCAGCCGCC
>JAYVVP010000252.1:0-10370 GCA_043786935.1 Pseudanabaena sp.
TGTAGAGCAACTAGTCTTACTACCCTTTGATGCCAATCTTGCTAAGCTAACCGCTGCCGAATTTATTCAAAAAATCTTAGTTGACTACCTCCAAGTTGAATTAATCAGCGTGGGCTTTGATTTTCATTTTGGTAGGCAACGTCAAGGCAATATTAACGATCTGCAAAATATTTGGGGCGATCGCCTTACCGTAATTCCAGAGCAAACTATGCTTCTCGGTAGTAATGATCAATCACCCGTGCGGATCAGTAGCTCAAATATTCGTACAGCGCTAGCCCAAGGTGAAGTCAACTTAGCTAATTCTCTACTTGGTCGTCCTTATAATATTGTCGGCAAAGTTGTCCAGGGTAAACAACTAGGACGCACGATCGGCTTCCCAACTGCAAATTTAGAAGTGCCTACCCAAAAGTGTTTACCGCGTGATGGGGTTTATGCAGTGCAAGCGATCGCTAATCATTCTAAAAAACTTTTGCTCGGTGTGATGAATATTGGACTGCGCCCAACCGTGAATGGCGATCTAAAAAGTAATTGGCGCACAATTGAAGTGCATTTACTAGATTGGCAAGGCGATCTGTATGACCAAGAGCTAAGCGTAAATTTGATTAAATTTATTCGACCAGAAAAGAAATTTGACTCATTAGATGCGCTCAAATCGCAAATTCAGGCTGATTGTAAGACAGTCGCAAGGACTCAGGAGTTAAGTACGGCGGCGTAAGCGGGGACGGTTGCGCTCGGCTTTATCGCATTCATAATTAATTAGTCTGCCGTAATATTCATGTTTAGCGAGATTTAGCGATAGAAAGACGTGTTCTCTAGCATTACCAAAACCTTTGCGGGTAAAGAAATTAATCGCTGGCGTATTGGCTGGATCGGTATCAACTAACATAAAGCGCACATTATCTTCGATCATTCGCTCGATAATTTTATCGACAAGGCGATCAGCTATGCCACGGCGTTGAAAGTTAGGACTAATGCCTAGCCAAGTGATATATCCATATTTCCAAGAAGCTTTAATGATGATTGTGCCAAGTACAAATCCCGCCAGTTGCTCATCTACTTCAGCAACTAAACAGTACTCCGAGTCTGTATTATACATACCGATCACCTCCCACTCGTCCCAAGTCCGATAAAGGTATGGATACAGATCGCTAGTAAATAATTGCTCTCCTAAATGAAAAATCGGTGCAATATCATCAATATTCATTTCACGGATCGAGACACTATTACTTTCGGAGCGATCGCGATCTTTGTCATTAAACTGGTCTGGTAAATCATTCATAGCAGTTCTTTTCTTTCGACTAGCAACTAAAATTTTATAGTGATCGCCTTAATGCTTAAACTTAGAAAGTAAAGAATGCAGTGTATGCTCCGTTTTCTGGGTTTTAATTCTGGGTTTTAATAATGTTAAATACTTTAAATATCTGATATAAATTCTTTAAGCCTATTAAAAAACTACGTTTAGGTGTGCTTACATCTATCAAAAGCATTAAAATATATTACAGCTATCAAAAAATTGTTAACTAGTTCAGCAATCTTGGGTTTTTCAATTAAATGAGTAAAGTTTACGATTGGTTTAACGATCGCCTTGAAGTCGGGGCGCTCGGTGAGGATATTAGTAGTAAGTACGTTCCTCCTCATGTCAACATTTTTTACTGTCTAGGTGGTATCACGCTCACTTGCTTCCTGATTCAGTTCGCGACAGGCTTTGCGATGACTTTTTATTACAAGCCCTCGGTTAGTGAAGCATTTGATTCAGTCCGTTACATCATGACCGACGTTAACTTCGGTTGGTTGATTCGCTCAATCCACCGTTGGTCGGCAAGCATGATGGTCTTAATGATGATCTTGCATACTTTCCGCGTGTATCTAACAGGTGGTTTTAAAAAGCCTCGCGAATTGACTTGGATCACTGGTGTAATCCTTGCCTTAATCACCGTTACTTTCGGCGTGACAGGTTACTCATTACCTTGGGATCAAGTCGGCTACTGGGCTGTAAAGATCGTGTCTGGGGTTCCAGATGCAATTCCCGTAGTTGGTGGTACCTTGGTTGAGCTATTGCGTGGTGGTCAAAGCGTTGGTCAAGCAACCCTTACTCGCTTTTATAGCTTGCATACATTTGTATTGCCTTGGCTGATTGCCGTATTTATGCTGGCTCACTTCTTGATGATCCGTAAGCAAGGTATTTCTGGTCCTTTGTAAGCTTTCTTACATTGGTTACTAGATTAGGATTTTCGTATTAGATAATTTTAGAAAAGCAAATTGCAATAAAACAAGAGCAATAACATGGCAAAAATTGAAAAACTCCCTGATTTAAATGATCCAGTTTTACGTGCAAAGCTGGAAAAGAACATGGGTCACAATTACTATGGCGAACCAGCTTGGCCGAATGATCTGTTGTACATGTTCCCAGTTGTAATCACTGGCACGATCGCTTTGATTACTGGCTTTGCGGTTCTTGACCCCACGATGATCGGCGAACCAGCTAATCCTTTCGCAACTCCTTTGGAAATTTTGCCAGAGTGGTTCCTTTATCCTGCATTCCAAATTTTGCGAATTGTTCCTAACAAACTTTTGGGCGTATTGCTACAAAGCTTGATTCCTGTTGGTTTGATTCTCATTCCTTTCATTGAGAATGTAAACAAGTTCCAAAATCCTTTCCGTCGTCCAGTCGCGATGGCTGTATTCTTGTTTGGTACTGCGGTTACCCTTTATTTGGGTATTGGTTCAACTATGCCTATTGACAAATCCTTGACTTTAGGCTTGTTCTAAATATTTCAGTCATTTAATAAAAAAGGTTTCGAGCCATGCTCGAAACCTTTTTTATATCTAATTTTTAATATCTAAGCCCAGTCATCTTGTCCTTCGTCTTGAGACATGTAAACTTTACCGATCGCATGAATAGCTCTAGTTTTAGCAAATAGCGTCTCCTCAGTAAATTGCCAGTTGTTTAAGCTCTTAAGCAAATCTGCTTGAATATCACGCGCCCCTACAAAATCTTTGTAGCGCACTATTAAACGAGCAAGTTCAGCGCAATCACGATTACTCGGTGTAGTCCGCACTAATAACTCATTCAATATTTGACGATCTTTAGTGTATTGAGGATGTCTTTGATCTTTTGCTTCGACCATAAAAAACTCAAAAACAAAAGCAGTGCTTTGCGCCGCCTTTATTATTTCCTCAAAATAATTACTTGATCGCCAGTTACAGAACTACGGGCAATCAAATTATTTTTGGCATCAGCAACTAATAGCTTTTTGAAATTGAGCGATCGCGATCTATTTTGTAAATCGCTCACTAATTGGGTTTGCTGATTAGGCTCCAGTTGATACCATCCATCGTTGAGCGCCACAATCAAGCGTCCACGCTTAAAGTTTGTCTGCACTGAACCCAGTAAAGCTTCGCCGTACTGGTTGGCAACTTCCGAAACTTGGGTTTGAATTTTGGCGATCGCAATTTGTTCGTCAGTTAAAGGCACATCATCACGCTCTGGCTTTACCAAATCAGTCACTGATGGAGGCTGCTTTTTGGAGATGTTGCTAATCGGTGCAGGGGTTGCAGCAACTTTCTTGATATTTTGGCTATGCGCGTGAGATGGTTTAAGAATTAAAAAAAGCGAGAACAAAGTGACTAATGCCACAGTTCCCGCTCGCTTATCAAAAATACGTCTAAGGTCATCAGAGAGTGGAGCCTGAACCGCAATACCATTGATTGAACGCCAAATCGGAGCAGTAGCAGTTACGGTCTTTTTCCAAGCGTCATTTTCCTGTAGCTTTTCCCAAGAATTGACCAAAGAAGGAGTTGAGGCAGCTTTAGTTGAAACCTTTTTCCAAATATTTGTAGCGATCGGATCGAGCTTGTTTACGGTAGTTTGTAAAAACGCCAAAATTTTCGGATTGACTTGCTCTTTAACAAATTTCCAAGCGATTCCAAATTCTTGTTTAGTTTGGGCAACTAGAGGAGAGATAGGCTTTGGAGAAGAATTTAACAAAGCAGCGGCTTCACCAGTTGAGTCTAAGGCTGTTTCGATTTCTAGACTATGTTGAAGTTTTGTTAAGGCAACAACTAAAGCGGTGATCGTTTTAGCCGAGATAGTCCGTCCAGTCTTTAAAACATTATTTAGGACTGGGTTGCTAGAAATATCTTTAGTTGGATTAGGGATTACTGTGTCTGTTGCAGTCAAATCCCATGGGGTTAACTTAGTTTGTAAGTTACGCAGTGCAGGCAGCAAACCTTTAACAAGTTTCAGTAACAGCGCTTGCAACTGGGGCTGTACCTTAGTCCAAGTTTTTCCAGCTTGCTGAGAAACGCGATCAATTACTTCTTTAGTTTTGTTATCTGTCACATCTGCCTCTTGTCACAATTCACACGATTGTCATGTAAAGTATCACAAATTATAGGGTGAAATTTACATATCTTGAGTCGTTTGTGAGCATACTTCCTAGAAAGGTCTGGTGGCATAAAGCAACGTCTTTATTTCTGGTAAGTCTCGTAAACATAAGGATCACAAAGCCGTCCTTGTAATCTCTAGGTTTCTTTAGTTGGTATAGTTAATATCTAGAGACAAGAATTAAAGAATGTTAGAATTTGTCAGATTAAATTCACAATTCTTAGCCACTTAATTTCTGACCCTTGTTTCTCTCATTTTAATTTTCTCATTTTAAATATTACTTAAATATCATGCGTATTCTCGCTATAGCTTGGGAATTCCCCCCGCGCATCATTGGAGGAATTTCTCGTCATGTAGCAGAGCTATATCCTGAAGTTGTAAAGCGCGGACATGAGGTGCATTTAATTACGGTTGCAGTCGAAAATGAGCCGCTAGAAACGATTGTCGATGGAATTCATTTGTATCGTATTCCTGTTGAAGTTAATAACGACTTTTTTCAATGGGTGAGACAAATGAATGCACACATGCTGAATTTTGCAAGACTTTTTGTGTCAAAAAATTCCATTGATTTGATTCATGCTCACGACTGGTTAGTTGAAGAAACAGCGATCGCTTTGACAACAGAATTTCAAATCCCTTTAGTTACTACCATTCATGCCACAGAATATGGGCGCTGTAATGGGATTCATAATGATACTCAAAGATATATTCATCAAAAAGAAATTCGCTTGACGCAAGCATCTCAAAGAATAATTGTCTGTTCTGAATACATGCGTGGCGAGTTGCAACGGGCTTTTAATTGTCTTACCGAAAAAACTGATGTGGTATATAACGGGCTGAGCGAAGATCGTTGGCAAAATATCAGAGCCGCCCATCATCTTGACTTTGATCGCTCTGCACTACGTAAACAATACGCATCTCCTGAAGAAGCAATTATTTACTACGTTGGGCGGATTACCTACGAAAAGGGAATATATGTGCTGCTAAATGCCTTACCCAAAGTGATTGCAGCCATGAATGATCAGGTGCGACTTGTGATTATTGGGACTGGGGATGCTTACTCAATCTTGTTACAACGCCAGGCTTGGGATTTGGGAATATATCACAAAGTTCTATTTACAGGATTTATGGCAGATGCTGATTTTTGGAAGTTTCAGACGATCGCTAGTTGTGCTGTTTTTCCTAGCTTATATGAGCCATTTGGCATTGTTGCGCTGGAAAGTTTTGCCGCAAAAATCCCGCTAGTTGTATCCGATACAGGAGGACTTCCAGAAGTTGTCTGTCAAGAATTTACAGGCGTTGTAACTAGGGTTAATGACGCAAATTCTTTAGCTGATGGGATTATAAGAATCTTGCAAAATAAGCGATATGCGCTGACTTTGGTCGGTAACGCTCAATCTGATCTCAAAGAGCGCTTTGCATGGGACAAACTCGCTGAACAAACTGAAGCAGTTTTTTTAAAACTTAGACATTAGTTAAACATTAGATGGAGCGTGTAGAGATTCTACTAATGCCGTTTTGACTTGTGGGGAATTGCGTAATCCTGATGGTGAAGGAAGAAAAGACAAAACCACAGTCAAGAGGGCGATCGCAGCCATGCTACCGATGAAGAACTTGGCAAACCATAATTCGTCAGCTTCGGTTGCATGATTTAGTTTTTGAGAGGACATATTGTATTTTTGAAGTGTTGTTTAGGGCTGTTTAGAACTATGTAATTATAGACGGATTAGTTTACGAAAGGAGTCTGCCAAAAGTGCCAATTTTCCTTATTAAATGGGGATCGCCATTTTTCGATCAAGATACGTTCTAACTGTTGTCGGGGGCGTGTCGAGGAGGGAGCATCCCACCAAAATGTCATAACAATCTGGGTCGGTATATTGTAGGTAGTATGAATCTCTCGGTAGTTGAGCAGATATCGCTTACAGTCATGTATGCCTTGCCAGCGTTTATTGGAGCGGTAGGTCTCACCTATATACAATAGCACGGGTGATTGTGACGAAGCGCCTAAATCGATAACAAAGTATATGCAGGCATCCCCACTATCGGCACTAGGTAGTCGATAGAACTCAGCAGGTTGAATCGGTAATTTGAATGGATGGATCTCATGGGGATCGCAGTGACAAGATGGCAAATCAAAAAGAGCGGTTTGAGTGTCGGGGATCATGACGGTGACGGAACTCTGGAATTTGGCGATCGCGGCTTTCCATGTTTGCAAAGACTGACTTCCCATTTGATAACTTGGGCTGCTGTCATAGAGTCGTGAAGTTCTCTCTATAGACTCATCAAAGAGCGATCCTTGTTTATAAAGTTGCGGATTGGCTAATTCACTCTTATTTTTGGCGTTGTTATTTTTGGTGTTATATGGAGAGGGGCGATCGCTCATGAATTTGAAGCTTGATATGTTAGCTTGTTGATAAAAATTGTGTCTTCTAAACCACTACCGCTACCAATTTTATCTGGACAACCATTGACTGCTCTTGCACCCATGCAAGACGTAACCAATCTTGCCTTTATGCAAATGCTAAGCGAATATGGCTGTCCTGATTATTACGTAACTGAATATTTCCGAGTTTATGCTAACTCTAATATTGACAAAAAGATTCTCAAATCAATTACGTTAAATACCACAGACCGTCCTGTCTTTGCTCAAATAATTGGTGAGAGCATTCCCGATATGTTACGGATTGCCGAGCAGTTAACTAATTATCCGATCGCAGGAATCGATCTAAATTTAGGCTGCCCTGCGCCGCGTGTTTATCGAAAAAATGTCGGCGGTGGATTATTGCGCGAACCTGAAACTATTGAGCGTATTTTTGATGCTTTGCGATCGCAAATTTCAGGATTATTCACGGTAAAAATGCGCGTGGGCTTTGACTCGACGGCAAATTTTGAAAAGCTATTGCAATTAATCAATCAATATCAAATTGATCTACTCAGCTTACACGGTCGAACTGTTAAAGAGTTATATCGTGGCAGCGTGCATTATGACCTGATCCGTCGAGCTGTCCAGACAGTGAATTGTCCTGTATTAGCCAATGGTAATGTGACTTCCTACCTCAAAGCTGAAGCAGTATTGAAAGAAACAGGTGCGGCAGGAGTAATGATCGGGCGATCAGCAATTCGTAATCCTTGGATTTTTCAACAAATACGCGATCTCTTTGCAGGAAACCCAGTCAAAGTAATTACTCTTGCTGACGTTTATGGTTATATTCAGCATCTTTGTGCGATTACTTACCAAGATGATCTTAGGGAAAAATCTCATATTAATTGTCTGAAAAAGTTTTTGAACTTTATTGGCACGGGCATCGATGCAGAGGGTCAATTTTTGGCGGGGATGCGATTAGTGCAGTCCAAACAGGAGCTTTTTGATTTGTGCGATCGCCATTTATTAACTGAGCCAGATCGCCTTTTTGCGATCGAGCCATACGAAAATCTTGTAGCACGTCCTAGTTGTGAATCAGAAACTTAAACTTAAAGGTAAAACACTTGCCTAAAATCTGCCTAATTTTTGAGTGTTATACAGGTATACAGAAAAATTATCTTAATGTTTAAAATCTTTGTATTGATTGAGTTTTCTATTATGGGCAAAGAGAGAATCGAACTCTCATGACATTGCTGTCGTCAGATTTTGAGTCTGATGCGTCTACCAATTCCGCCACTCGCCCTTTTTTCAAGATTTATATCTTACACCAGTGACGGTAGATTTTGTCAAATATTTTTTCTTTATAGCAAAGTCAATAGACATGCAAGCGCACCCAGCGACTTTGCTATACAATCTAATTTTATCTAAGTCTCCAAATGGCAAAGCTAGAGCGTCTAATCACACTGGCGGAAGATGAGCTGGTACAGTACAGCACAACTGCTCGCAAAATCGAAAAACTACGCCAAAAAGTCGGCTTATCACTTACTAGTAGTGAACAAAAACAAGCAAAAGCTGAGTTACTCGCCGAAATGTCAAATAATGACATTAGCCAAATCGTAGAGAAAAATCGCCAGTCAGTCTCTCTACCATTCTGGGGAATTGCTGGGCTAGGGTTGCTATTGGGTATATCGATGGAACAGCCATTAGATTTTATTGCCACAGTTATTGGTACGGGTGCAGCGATCGCTATTCAAAAATGGGGTTGGAAACTTCAAGCCAAGCGCTTAGTCTTGCAAACTCTCGAAGATATTGAAGAGCGCAAAATCAAAAAATAAACCAAAGTAGACGTTTCGCCCCGCTCTACTTTCTGAGTTATATTTAAGAGCTGTGCTAATTATTTATTGTCAATGTTACAAGTCGCTCTTATTTATCCTGAAATCCCGCCTAATACTGGCAATATCGCGCGTACTTGTGCCGCTACAAATACTCATTTACACCTAGTTGAGCCTTTGGGCTTTGAGATTAGCGATCGCCAATTAAAGCGGGCAGGCATAGATTATTGGGAATATGTAAATGTCACTGTACATCCAAATATTGAATCTCTGCGCGAAGCTTCAAAAGGCGGACGATGGGTATGCTTCAGCGCTCACGCTTCATATAACTTTCGTGAATTTCAATATCAAGATGGCGATTGGCTATTATTTGGCAGTGAATCAAAGGGTTTACCAAAAGAAATCATCGCCAATAACTCCTCTGTCTGCATTCCCATGGAACATGCTAAAGTCCGCAGTCTAAATCTTTCCGTTAGCGCTGCGCTTGGCTTATTTGAAGCTAGACGACAATTAGGACTTTAACTAACTAGTGCGTCGTAAGTTGCTTTAAACCCTGCTTGTTGTAAGGCTTTAACAGCAATTTCTTCATCTTGAACCCAGAACTGATTACCTAGGCGTACTAATTTTGGCATATATTCGATCGCCGCGATTACAGGGATTTTACCAAAATTATCAGGTTCATTTTTGCCATAGTGAGAATTGCTTTGATTAGAACTGTTATAGCTGGGGTTAGGATTTAGGGCATTTTTGAGTTGTTGCAAGATTTGCCGATCGCTTGCTTGTTCACGAGTGAGTTCAACGCGTACCATCCGCACTGACTCGATCGATTGCATATCATCAATAATTAACTGGGTTTGCTCATCACGGCGATCAATTTTGCCCCAAACCATTAAGCGTTTATCTTTTTCGAGAAGATGCTTGACCTTATCAAAGGTTTTTGGAAAAACAACTGCTTCAGTACTGCCAGTCAGATCTTCGAGTTGTAAAATCGCCATGCGATCGCCTTTTTTGGTGACGACTTCTTTAATTTCGAGAATGATGGCGATCGCTGTAACTGTTTTAGTTTCAGAGGATTCAGGAATATCGCATAGACTAATCGGAGCCATTAATCTCGCTGATCGGCTGACTCCACTAAGAGGATGATCGGAAATATAAAACCCTAAAAGTTCTTTTTCTAGGCTTAGTTTTTCCTGAGAAGAATAATCTTGAACACGTGTTGTAGTTGGGGCTGTATCAAAAGTCTTTGTATTGTTGCTATCACCAAAGAAGTCAAAAATATTGCCTTGTCCTGAAGCTTGCTCTCTTGCCCGACGAGAAGCCCATTCTATAGTGATATCTAAGTCATTCATCAATTGGCGGCGATTTGGCTCGAGCAAGTCGAGTGCGCCAGTCTGGATTAATGCTTCTAAAGCTTTTTTGTTTAGAGATCGCGAGTCTAGCCGACTACACAAATCAGCTAGCGATGTAAAAGCTCCCTCTTGACGACCTTGAATAATTGCCGCAATCGGACCAGCCCCAAGATTTTTAATGGCAGCTAATCCAAATAAAATTTGCTTGCCTCGTGGCGTGAAATCCTCTCCTGAACTGTTAACGTCAGGTTGAACTACTGAAATACCCATATTACGACAGTTCGCAATATATCGCTGTACCTTGTCTTGATCACCACTAATAGAAGACAGCAACGCTGCCATGTATTCGACAGGATAGTTAGCCTTAAGATAAGCTGTCTGGTATGTTACATAGCCATAAGCGACACTATGAGATTTATTAAAGCAATTTGAAGCAATAT
>JAYVVP010000253.1:0-10307 GCA_043786935.1 Pseudanabaena sp.
TGCCAGTGGGCTAAATACTGGCTCAGTTGTGAGGTTTCGTGGCGTAGAAGTCGGACGTGTAACTGCGCTGACGGCTCAAACTGAGGGGGTTGATGTGCAAGTAAGTATCGAAAACTCAAAATTAATCATTCCTAAGCAATCAATTGCTGAGACTAATCAAAGTGGTTTTTTAGGAAATACTAATATTGATATTTTTCCACCTAAAGATAAACTGGTGATTGATCCAACACTCAGCCCTTTGGCAAAGGATTGCAATACCGAATTAATTATTTGTCAAGGCGGAGTAGTAGCAGGATCTCAAGGGGTAAGCTTTATCGCTTTACTCAAGGATTCAAGTGCGACCTTGCGTAAAATCAACGACCAAAATTTAGTTGATAGCCTAAATGAAACTCTAGTCTCTGCCAAAACTACGGCTCGAAGTGTCCAAAAATTAACAGAGTCGGCTAATCGTTTAGTTGGCACTTTTGAAAATCAACTTACTAAGTTTGGGGATACGGCTGACGCAATTAGTGGGGCGGCGACTAAAGTTGGCAATGTCGCAAATAGCGCTCAAGACTTGATTGAGATAAATCGAGAAAAATTAGCGCAAACTCTAGATGGAATTTCGGCAACTTCTAGAGAGGCGCGATCGCTGCTTGCTACTGCCCAACCTTTGTTAGGCGATGGCAAGTTTATTGCCAATCTTCAAAAGCTATCGGAAAATGCTGCGGAGACATCGGCAAATCTTCGCAAAGCATCAGGTGAGCTAAACGATCCAGCTACAATGGCTTCTTTACGCGAAACTCTCGACTCAGCGCGGGCTACTTTTGCAAATGCTAAGAAAATTACTGCTGATCTTGATGAATTAACAGGCGATCCAAAAATTCGTGGCAATATTCGCAATTTGATTAATGGCTTAGGCGGGCTGCTGTCCACCGCTCCCAATCTTGACATCACCTCAACAGCTAGTAATTCAACTCCCAATAATTCAACTAGCAATTCAACTAGTGAGCCAGCGCCTCCTCTAGAAATTGCCCGTAATAAAATACTTCCTACAGATGATCGTCCAAAACGCGAAAAATCGCTTGATTCGCAAAAAGTTAAAATCAATAGCCCTACCCCGAGTAACACAGTTAGTAAATCGGAAATAGACGCTTTGATCGAAATTCCCAATTCTAATCGCTCAACCGATCAATGAATTTACCACCTAGTCAAGTCTGGCTAATCATTGGTATGGCGCTATGCGTAATTGAGTTGCTAATCCCACTGCCCACTTTTTTGATTGCGGGTGCGACGGGGATTGCAGCAATATTTGTCGCCGCGATCGCGCTGATCTTGCCTATTCCTGCGTTGCAAATATTAGTTTGGATGTTGATATCTGGGCTGTTAGTTAGGTTCTCGCGCCGTTTTATTCCTAGAGACTCACATCAGCTTAAAGAGGCAAGCGAAGGATTTACGCTTACAGAAATTTCCGCAGGACAAACTGGACGAGTTCAACATGAAGGGGTTTCATGGAAAGCAAAATGTGATGATCCGCAAATTGAGATTGCTGCTCAACAAAAAGTCATAGTTTTGCGACGACAAGGGACGATGTTAATAGTTGTTCCTGAAAATTGGCTAAATAATTAAATATTTTCAAAAGAAAATGGTACTTCGCACTGTCTTTTTTGAAGATTGAATAGGTTGTAAAGGTTAAATAAAAATAATTTTCAAATAAAAAACCTAAAAAGTTATCCACAGAGTTATCCACAGATACGGCCACTTTTTCCCCAGATTAGCAGTAGTTTTCCACACGACATTTTACAGAACAAAATGCGATCGCTTTACTAGTTAAGGATTAGTTAGTAATCAAGGTGCTTGACTTGGGGAAACTTTTTAAGCCCTGTTCATTGTAAAGATATGTAAATGGGATCGATTTAAAATACTGATTCATTCAAGTTATATTCAGCTATTTATCACTTATCCTTAACTTTTCGTTACGTTGACAATAATGGCAAGTTGAACGCACAATTGAATCCCGACCCCTGAAAAATGGTTGCGGTACATTCATAAAACTTGTTTAAAAGGTTGAGGCTTCAGCATGACTATGACCATCAGCATACTTGCCGAGATTCCTGAAGAATTGCATGAAACCCTCCAAAATTACTTAGGGTCACATCCTGACTGGGATCAGGATCGCGTATTTGCAGCAGCTTTATCTTTGTTTTTGTTACAAAATGGTGGTTGCGATCGCATGGGAGCATCGCATAGTTACCGCAGTACCGCCAAAGTGTATTTAAATGCATTGTTCCAGCCTTCGGTTTAAACTGTGAATTGAATAATCCAATTAAAGAATAGAATTAAAGAATCGACTCAAACCTCTTAAGCTATGACCGACTCTCAACGATCTGAAGCAAATCAACCATTAGATGTTCTTGTCGTTGGGGCAGGAATTTCAGGTTTAATGATCGCCTATGAATTAGCGATCGCTAAACAACATAGCGTCTTGGTTGCCGAAACACAGGATAGGGTAGGAGGCGCGATTACAACGGCTAGCAATGACGAAGGTTATCTTTGGGAAGAAGGGCCAAATAGTTTTCAACCTGCTCCTGAGCTACTGCGTCTGGCAGTTGAAGTAGGACTCAAAGATGAGTTGGTACTTGCCGATGGCAAACTACCACGCTTTGTATTTTTCAATGGCAAGTTAAATGCTTTGCCGATGAGTCCACCTAAGGCGATCGCCTCCAAATTGTTATCTTGGGGCGGTAAAGTTCGTTTAGCTTTGGGTGCGATCGGCTTTGCACGTCCCGCCATGGCTGACGAAGAATCCGTTGATCAATTCTTTTCACGTTTGCTTGGCAGACAAGCCGTTGAAAGATTAGTTGCACCGTTCATCTCAGGTGTCTATGCAGGCGATCCTAAGCGACTTAGTGCTAGAGCAGCATTTTCTAAAATTGCCCGTCTAGAAACTAACTACGGTGGCTTACTAGCAGGAGCTTTATTATCTAGTAAAGAGCGCAAAGCCCAAAAGCTCAATGATGTAAATATTCCTAAAACTAAAGCTGGTGAGCTTGGTTCATTTCGACAAGGAATTAAAATGTTGCCTGAAGCGATCGCCGCTAAATTAAGGGAACAAGGCACACCAGTTAAGCAGCAATGGACTTTGAGATCGCTTCAAAAGCAGGGCGATATTTATATCGCTACTTTCGATACGCCAATGGGTGAAGAGATTGTAAAATCACGCTCCGTAGTCCTCACCACACCTGCCTATGTCACGGCAAAACTGCTGCAAGATTATTTACCAGTCGCGAGCCAAGCCTTGAGTGAGATTTTTTATCCGACTGTTGCCTGTGTGGTTTTAGCTTATCCCAAAAGCGAATTTGCTTATGACATGAAAGGCTTTGGCAACTTAATTCCGCGTACACAAGGAGTGCGAACTTTGGGAACGATTTGGTCATCAAGTCTGTTTGCAGGACGCGCCCCCGTAGGTTGGCAACTGTTATTAAACTTTATCGGTGGTACGCTCGATCCTGCTCTGGCTAAACTCTCAGAACCTGAAATCATTCAAGCCGTGCATCAAGATCTCAAAAAGACAATTCTACGTGCAGATACTAAAGCTGAACCAAAGGCGATCGCTGTGCATATTTGGGATAAAGCCATCCCTCAGTACGAAATCGGACATCTGCAACGTCTCGCTACAGTCGAGACCGAATTGCAAAAAGCTCAAGGGCTTTATATCAGTGCCAATTTTATCGGTGGTGTGGCGCTAGGTGACTGCATCAAGCGCAGCTTACAAGATGCGATCAAAATTGATAATTTTTTAAAGGCTGACTAAATTATCTCGATGAATTACCGTCTCTTCGCCATCAAAACCAAGTAGATGTGGGATATCTTCCGATTGAGAACCGAGAATGCAAATAATGTCATTACTGCTGTAATTGGTGATGCCTCTGGCAATCTCTTTTCCATCGCGATCACATAGACTCACTGACTCATTCGCCTCAAACTTGCCATTTACTTCAGTAATTCCCGCAGGTAAGAGCGATCGCCCTTTGAGAATCACCGCATTTACTGCTCCGTCATCTAAAAACAATTTACCCATAGTCACCATCCCATAGGCAATCCAGCGCTTACGCGCATTTACAGTTTTGGGTTGAGCCGCAAATTGAGTTCCAAAGTTGGCTCCATTGAGAATCGCTAATAGGCGATCGGGAAATGCTCCTCGCGTGATTACAGTCCGAACTCCCGCCGCCGAAGCAATTCTTGCGGCATCAAGTTTGGTGGTCATACCACCAGTTCCCCATTGAGTACCACCACTTTGAGAGCTTAATGCTTGTTTCTCTCCGATTGCTTGTCTAAGTCCTTGTAGTTGCTGATATTCGACAAACTCAATTGGCTGAGCATCAGGATTTTGGCGTGGATCATCGGAATAAAGCCGATCAACATCGGTTAGTAAAAATAACCAATCAGCTTCGATAAGGCTAGCAACTAAAGCCGAAAGCGTATCATTGTCTCCAAATTTCAATTCATCGACGGCAACGGTATCGTTCTCATTCACAATTGGCACAACTCCAAGTTCTAGCAACTCACGAAAGGTCGCATGAACATTCATATAGTGCGATCGCTGAATGAGATTACTGCGTGTCAATAAAACCTGCGCGACAGGTTGTTGTAAAGAACCAAAAAAGTCATCATAAATTCTAATTAAGCGCCCTTGTCCCACCGCTGCAACCGCTTGCTTCATCGAGATTTTGGTTGGACGTTGCTTTAGCCCTAGCCGACCGCAGCCAATTCCCACGGCTCCCGAAGACACCAAAACGACTTTATGCCCGTCCCGCCGCAGCTGGACGATCGCTTCAACTAATTTGGCGATCGTAGCTAGCTGTAAATCTCCCGATTCAGGATGACTGAGGCTAGACGTGCCAATTTTGATCACAATAATCTGTGGTTGCATGTGCTTTAAAAGTTAGGACAAAAAATCACCAAACGATTTTTTATCCTAACAGGAAATGAAATTTCAATAACCGATCGCGGCGAGATCAGGATGGAAGCTCCCAACTTGGAGGCGATGAACTTCTGTATCCATGGAGCCATCAGCATAAAGACGTAAATGGCGAAATCCAGGTGGTTGATTATCGATTTGGAACTTCTGATTTTGTGGCTGAAACTGAATGCAAGTTGAAGGAGTCACCAGACAGCGTACAGAATTATGAGGCGTTTCATAGATTTGGTCAAAAGCTTGATGGGCATGACCATGTAAGACAACTTCTATTTGCGGATAGCGATCGCAGATTGACCAAAATTCATCTTGATTTTCTAAGCAAATATCATCAATCCATTGGGAACCAAGTGGCATAGCAGGATGGTGAAAAGTAATTAAAGTGGGGCGATCAGAATGTGCTTTTAAAGTTTCTTCTAGCCATATTAATTCTGAAGCTGCCAGATATCCATGCACCGCACCCACAACAACTGAGCTAAGTAATAAAACTCTCCATGTACCAACGTCTAGCGATCGGCTGAGATGAACATACTCGCTAGTTAAATGAGTTTGCATGAAGTGGAAATCATCATGATTGCCCGCTATGCAGTAAGCAGGAATACCAAAACTATTTAGCGATCGCCTTAAACGTTCATACGAATTAGGACTTCCATCTTGTGTTAAATCGCCTGTTAGTAGTAATAAATCAAGCTGTGGCAAAGTTCGCTTGACTTCGCTTAAAATTGCTTGAAAAGAAGCTTCAGTTTGAATGCCTAATAAATAACCTTCGATATCTTCAAACAGATGAATGTCAGTTAACTGTGCAATTGAGAGATAACTACTGAGATTTATTTTGCTTTTCATACTACCCATGCCTGAATAAATAAGCTTTAAGTAGCAACTAGTTATTTCTTTAAGACTTTCTTCAAAGTTCTTTTGTTTGTTTAAAGAATTTAGCGATCGCTCAGCCCATTGAGCAAACAGCTAGATATTTATAGTGACTCGCTTTGAACCAAAAAAATATTTTTTAAGATACTCTCAAAGATCTTTAATTTACTTATCAAACTACGATAAATATAATCTAGGCGATGTGATTTGTGTCACAGCATAACTATTTTACCGCATAACTATTTTATATCACAATCAGTAAAGTGAAGAAATTCCGTTAAACTTTATTAAATTTTTAATTATAGAAATCCTAAATTATTTAAGAGAAGCTTCGACTACGCTCAGCTATCGGTAAGTAGGTGGACGAAATTAATTACACAAATAAATAGCGGGAACGATTAATTAGCCTTGGCTAGATGTATAAACAATTCTGCACATATGCTTATACGCTGGCTGAGCGTAGTCGAAGCCAATATTCTCACCAATCATTTAGGATTGCTACATATGCTCATTAATAAGTCTCGTACATATCACGATCCAATTCATGGTGCGATTACTCTTGATAGCAACGATCCCACTGAGTCACTACTAATTAAGTTAATCGATACACCTGAATTTCAACGATTGAGACGAATTCGCCAACTTGATATTGCTTACTTTACATTTCATGGGGCTGAGGGTTCGCGGTTTACGCATGCTCTAGGTGTAATGGCTCTAACCCGTCGGGCTTTTGATGCGATCGTCATTAAATATCCTCACCTCGCGCCTCACCGTACTGTGGTTTTAGTCGCTGCCCTGCTGCATGATCTTGGTCATGGACCGTATAGTCATGCAGCAGAAGAAGTTTTTGGTAGTAATCACGAAATATGGACTTTGAAGTTACTAAAGTTCGGCAAAATTGCTGAGGTTTTAAATGGCTTTTCACCTAATCTAATCTCTGAGTTAGAAAGAGTATTTACTAAGCAATATTCTGTGCCATTTATTTATCAATTAGTATCTAGCCAAATTGACTGCGATCGCCTTGATTATCTCCAGAGAGATGGTTATTTTACTGGTGCAAAATATGGGCAATTAGACATTGACCGAATTATCCTAGCGCTTCGTTTTGATCCGACATCTCAAAGTTTAGTAATTAGTCGTAAAGGAATGGTCGCGGTTGAGCATTACTTGACAGTGAGATATTTTATGTATTTGCAGGTTTATAACCATGCCAAAAATTTAGCAGCTCGTTTTTTGTTGGAAAGAATTTTTTTTCGAGCCAAAATTTTAATTTCTACGGCAGAAATATTTGCTGATCGCACTATAACGGCTTGGCTAACCCAAGATCCGCAAACTCTGACCTGCGAAGAATATTTTGCTTCGGATGATATCGTTTTTGCTTATCATATTCATCAATGGCGTGATACCAGTGATCATATTCTTGCTGATTTATGTCGACGCTTTTTAGATCGTGATTTATTTCGGGTTACTGATATTTCTAATCTTGATGACATCCAGCAGCAAGAAAGTCTCGTTAATTGGCAAGAGAAACTGATCTGCCAAGATCTAGATCCAAAATACTATTGTGGAATCAGAGTCGCTCGTACCAAAGGTTATAGCATTTACAAACAGGGAATTACCATTCAAACAGAAGCAGGATTGCAAGATATTGCGCGACTTTCGCCGTTAGTTCAAGCGATCGTCCAACCAATTCAGAGAGCTTGGCTAGTTCATCCTTAAACAAGCTATACCCAAAATCAGTTAGTCGAGCAAAGCTCCCCACAATAATTTGGGGTATTTTCAAAATCCTTTTTGCCACCTAACCAATAGGTCATCATGTCGCCTTTGCCTTTGACAGGAATCAGACCTCGTTGCTCAAAATTAAATTTATCGTGGATCCGTAAATATGTCGCTTCAGTCACCTGAATTGCTTCCGCTATTCCCAACGATTCCATGCGACTGGCGATATTTACAGTATCACCCCATAAATCATAAATAAATTTTTTCGTGCCAATTACTCCAGCAACTACAGGTCCCGAATTAATGCCAATCCGCATCGAAATTTGAGTGCCTTCGATCGCTTTAATTTGAGCGACGGCTGCTTGCATATCAAGCGCCATACTGGCGATCGCTAAGGCATGATCGGCTCTTGGTTGAGGCAATCCACTAACCACCATATAGGCATCACCAATGGTTTTGATTTTTTCGAGTTTATGGTGATCGCACAAGCTATCAAATATAGAAAAAATTTGATTGAGCAACTCAACGACTTGGGTGGGGGACATGCGACTAGAAAGTTCGGTAAAGCCGACAATATCGGCAAACAAAACTGATACCTCTTCGAAGCCATCCGCCATGGATGCGCGACTATGTTTAAGCCTTTTGGCGATCGTCGCAGGCAGCATATTAAGTAATAAACTTTCGGAACGTTCTTTCTCAACTTGAAGTTCTTGTTGGATCCGAATCCGCTCTGTCACATCGCGGAAATACCATACCATTCCATAAAATTTACCTTCAGGAGAATGAACTTGCCCTGAATGGCAATCAATAACCCGTTGGTCAGCAAGATGAATTTCTTGTTGAGTAAACATTTCACAAGAATCGTAGGCATTCTCAAGTGCCTCCACTAGCCCTTCTGGTAGTTGGAGATGGTGTTGCAACAGGCTAAGTAATCCGCCATATTCAACAGATTGCAGCACTGTTTCTGGAATTTGCCATAAATTACAAAATCTACTGTTGTAACTAACAATCCGTCCTTGCTCATCTACTGCCAAAACCCCATCAATTGAGGCTTCACGCTGAGATTTTAAAAGTGAATTACAGCGTTGGAGAGCTTCTTCTACTTCTTTTCGCTGAGTTGTATTTGCTAATTCACGCGATCGCATCAGCGAAATTGCCACTTGTTGACATAGCGATCGCACAACTTGTAATCGCTCAGATTGAAGTAAAGTTTCACTATGTTTATTCTCTAAATAAATTGCGCCAAATAGTTTACCATCTTCGTATAAAGGCAGACATAGTGAGGCTTGGGGACGATGAGCCAACCAATAAGGATCTTCAGCAAAACATGGATCGGGATTATCTTGATCCCAGATTGATTCTGTCCGTTTGTCCAAAGTATGACGCAACATTAATGTCGGTAAACTTGCAGCTTCATCACCGATCCAAGTTGATTTCTGCGCCATTTCTAAGTTTTGCGATCGCTCTAAGCTCGTGGCAGCGATGATAAATTCTTCACCATTTGCTAAAATCACCGCGCCCGACTGTGCTTCCGATAGCTCTATTAGTACCGAGAGGCTCAAATTGACTAGCTTATCAACGTTTAACTCTCGCGAAATATCTTGGGCAGCTTGGAGAGCTACGACAAGATTTAAGTTCGACTGATTCGTATTGTTGGTTGCGCTCATCAATTTTGTCGCTGATTTTGAGGGCAAAGAATTGGTCTGAGATCGCAATGGTAACAATTGGATACCTTAATCAGAGACTAAGAAACTCTCCAATCCTACCCAATTTATTAATTCATGGCATCAGACATTTTACTGAGCTTTTTGAAAAATTCAGTTATAACTGTAGTTGTTTTTTGCCGTAAAAATCAATGCTAGACTGCAAGTTTATGACCTATCTTGCAGATTTTTACCTATATCTTATAGCAATCTCTAATGCGCCATAGGTGCTTTTGCCCCTGCTTTGCCCTTACCCAAAAATAATAGCAAAGGCAGAGAAAAAAGAAAGACAATCCCTACAAAGTGAAAAACATCCGCATAGGAGAGAACTGCCGCTTGCTGATTTACTAAGTTATTAAGACTAGTAAGTGCTTGTTGATGAGCAGTTACAGCATCTGAACCACCACCTTGAAATACGCTAGTCAGTGCGTCAATACGTTCATTGGTTACTAAATCATAAGGGCTAAGCTTGGCGAGTAAAACTGATTTATGGAAAGCTTCACGTTGAGTCAATAGGGTCGAGAGTACCGCAATTCCAATACTACCGCCAAGCTGACGAGTCAAGTTATAAAATCCTGAACCAGATGAAACGGCTTCTTTGGGAATAGAACCTAAAGTGGCCAAACTCAAAGGGAGAAACATAAGTACTGTCGCTGCGCCACGCCAGATTAAAGGCATAAATAATTCATCTGTTCCCGTCTGCGGAGTAATTGTGGCAAGTTGATTCATCACTAAGGTCGTGCCGATCGCTCCACAAGCAATTAATAGTCGCGCATCGACTTTGCCAGATACTTTCCCTAATATAACCATTACAATTGCTGAGGCTAAAGCGCCTGGAGCTAATAGCAAACCTGTCTGAGTCGCCGTAAATCCCAGCACACTTTGGGTAAACAACGGCACTGCAAATAGAGCGCCATAAAGACCCATACCAAGAATTCCTGAATAAAGACTACCTGCTGCTAAGGAGCGGTAACGGAGAATTCGCAAATCGACGGCTGGGGATTTAGTCGTCATTTCACGATAGATAAACAGAGTTATTCCTACTACTGCCATTACGGCTA
>JAYVVP010000254.1:0-3697 GCA_043786935.1 Pseudanabaena sp.
CAACTATTATGTTCTTTGCAATCAAAGAGTTGCTTTCCATTACTGACATCCCAAATCTGAATTCCACCATTAGTATCACTAGTGGCAAGGGTCAGTCCATCGCTACTAAAAGCAACGCTAGTAATGCCGCCAAAGGTTGCCGCAAAAATGCAATCTCGAAAAGAAGCTTGAGTAAAGTTGACATGATGTAAGCTCAGCGATCGCAAGTCACAGTCACGAATCGTCAGCCGCGAAAAGTCATAGCCAGTCAAATCAGTTCCTAAATGAGCCAGTAAATGAATGAGATTAGCACCACCATAATTATCTGAAGCGATCGCTTTAGTTTGGAGTGTTGTAATCAGTCTACCGAGTTTATGCTCAACCTGTTGCTTAGAGCCAAGAGTAGTTTGCAATTGCTGAAGGATAGGCTGTACGATCAATTGAATTTGACTATCGCGAATGTAATCCTTAGCTTGGGCTTGAACTAAAGCCTGAGTCAGCAAATACTGGGGTAAATATTGGGGTGATTCGGTGATTATTTCTTGACAGATAAGTTCAATTAACCGTTCTGTTACATATTCCATCACCACAGGTTGCTGCGTAAACCCCTTATGATCACGCTCAGTTAAATTCCGCCTTAATAGAGACTCAAAAATCTCCATTAATTTCGCTTTAGACATAGATGGAATAAAAACATTATGCAATTCAGTTAGGGAAACACTCTCACGATGAACAGCCAACCAGTACATTACTTGATGTTGCTCAGATGATAGTCTTTGAAATTGTTGTGCTAATAAATTACTAATACCGTTAAATAAAGTTGTTCCACTTGCTAAAAAGTTTTTGATGTCACCCTTATATAAATCTCGAATGGAAGTAGCCGCAATCTTTAACGCTAATGGATTACCGCTATAACAATCAACTAATTGACTAGCTTCCTGATCAGAAATTGACAGCCCTTTGAGCTTGAGTATTGTTTGTCCTGCGGCAATTTCCAATCCAGAGAGGGCAAGAGTTCTCACTGAAAATCCCTCGCCTTCGAGTGCGATAACTTCCGCAGGCTTTTCGCGACTAGTAATCAAAACACAACTTTGATGGCTAGTTTCTCCTATTCTCCACAAAAGTTCACCGTAGGATTCATAATCATCAAGGTAAGTACCTGTGCGTTGACCATGCTGCAATAACGTCTCGAAGTTATCCAAAATCAGCAAACATCGAGACTTACGGAAGTACTCAATCAAACAAGTAATCTGCTCATGATGGTTAGCAGGTAAAGTCGTAATTTGTTGATGCGAGAGAATTTTGATGCAATCCATCACTTTCTCACTGAAAGCAGGTGCGTGTCGTAGCGATCGCCAAATCACATAATCAAATTCTCCTTGCAACTGTTCAGCAAGCTTCACCGAAAGCGCAGTTTTGCCAATACCGCCCATCCCTAACAGTGTCACCACTCGACAGCGATCGCCCAAAATCCATTGGCTAAGAGTTTCTAATTCAGCAGTACGTCCATAAAAAAGAGAAACATCGATTGCTTCACCCCAATGGGTGTAGTGATTAGCAGATTGTAAGTTTAAAGTTGACGAGGCGATCGCGTCCTGTTGCTTTTGTGCAAATCGCTTCAGGACTCCATGCAAATTATTTTTAGTGACTTTTTCGTTTAAAGCTTTAGACAGCGATCGCCACAATTCTGAGCCAATATCTTTGACATAGCCGGGGTCATAACCTGAGTTTACAGCGATGTCTAAGTAGGTCTGTCCTTCCCAAGATTGACTAAATACAATCTCTTGAACTTTTGATAAAGTACCCTGCGGCAATAATTGTTTGACTAATGCGATCGCCTCTTCTTCTGACACTTATAGCCTCAAACAGACTGAAATTTGTATAGTGTAAACTCTAATTATTAAATAAAGTTTACAAAAAAGCAACTAAAAGATCCTACCTTTTCCGACCTTTAAATCTTTTTCTGTCAGCTAATGTATTCCTACTAATCTCTACATTTGATAGCTTTCAGGAGATCGTGCAGCCAATAAACATTAATACTTTCATCTTTCGATCTTTGATATTTCTAGGGATTGGAGTGAGCAATCTCTCTGCAATGGAAATACTTTCAGCATCTGCTCAGTAGTTAAATCGTACCCGATTGCAAATCTAATTCGCGGTGAGGTTTAATGTGGAAAGGTTTGTGAGATTAGGCGATCTCTACAGAATAAATTTATTAAAGAGTGACTTATGATAAACAATGCTACAGAGCGATCGCTGTTAGAAAGTCTCAATGCCTATGTGAAGCATTTTGAGACACCTAACACTCGTGAAGACCTTTTTGCGATCGCTAGTTCGATTTTGACTTTTCAGCAAAAACAAGGAAGCTTACCGATCGCCCCCGATGTCTCTGAAGCTTTGATTCAGCAAGTAGTTAACCAGTTTAAAGTGGAAACTGTTATAAATTCCATTGTGGACTCAACTACCGAAAAATTGATCAAAGAAGTAAATCAATGGAGGCAGTCATTAGAAAATCAGGTTCTAAATACTCTCAATGCTTACGTCCAGAATTTTCTTTCTGGTCGAACACTTAATTTACCAGAAACAATTTTATCGATCATCCCTTTAGTTGAGAATGTCCAAATTCGTAAGTCACAAGCTGAATCTTTAATTCAGGGTGTAATATCAAAATTTGATTTGCAAACCGTGTTAGAGCCAGTAATTGATGCTAAGTTTTTAGCGATCGCGCAGAAGTTATCAGAGCTATTACAGTTTGGAGATTTAGAACAACTGTTGAGGAATACGATCTTGGCTGATCAGACATTGCTCAATAGCACTGTGGAAAATGCAACAGAATCGCTAGTAAATAATGAGCTTTCCAAAATCCTTGGCAATGATTCACTTCAATTTAATATTGACTTAGATTCTCAGCAACTCATGGTCAAACAAGTAACTCTCAAGCTTAATGTAATGCAGCCCTCTGCAACGCCTTCAAAAAGTAATAAAGAAATTGCTACACAGGTAGACGATGAAATTGAAAAGTTGAGAAAATTAATCCAAGGAAAACGCGAAGTTGTTGATATTTCTAAGCCAACAATACTTGGTGAATTGGAGGTAGGAACTCCAAAGCAAGCAGAAGATGTGATTTAAATTAAATTTGTCAATTTATTATTTAATAATCGATATGTGAAAAGCGATCGCTTTCTTCTTATATGAGATAAATAGCGATCTCCCTAACTGTAAAAAGATTGCAAAGCTTCAAACTGTGGTTAACTTTCCCCATTTAAAATGAGTTGTTGAGAAATATATGTCTAAAATTACTGTTCGCGATATTGATGTCAATTATGAAATTCAAGGTAGCGGTTCGCCGTTACTTATGATCATGGGGCTGAGTTTCAATCTTCTTGACTGGGGAAAGAAATTCACCGATCTACTTGCTCAACATTATCAACTTATCCTGTTTGACAACCGTGATGCAGGGCTAACCAGCCAATCTACACGCCCTTATAACATTGTTGACATGGCAGATGATGTGGCAGGGCTTTTATACGCATTGAAAATCCCTAAAGCTCATGTATTTGGGATCAGCATGGGTGGGGCGATCGCTCAGCAATTTGCTCTAAAATACCCTAACACACTGAACAAACTCATCCTCGGCTGCACAATGGCGGGTGGTGCATGTAGTCAGTTTGGCAATATAAGTGGTGTCATGAATGGGAATCTTTTGAAGTTAATGTTT
>JAYVVP010000255.1:0-25473 GCA_043786935.1 Pseudanabaena sp.
TGTTGGGCTTTCTTGGTCACAGTTGTTTTCTATTCGATATGTCTTTTAACTGGCTTCAAATATACTTTTTTGTGTCTCACTTGACGGAACCAGTACCAATTCTCCCAATATTTGATCTAAAGGTTTTCTTTGTAGTCTAGGGCTAAGCCTACTATTCTCAGTTTCAGTATAAGCTTCATAAATTAGCTTCCCTTCACAATCGACAATCGCGATTTCGCTAAGAACATTTTACCTTCAGTATCTACAACAATATAGTTTGAAGATGGTAAAGATAGAAAATCTAAATGTAAACTAAAATTAAAACTTGAATATGAACTATTCATTTATTGGGGAATTAAGGAGGAGATGGACTTGCCGCTTTAACTAATCTGGAAATTTTCTGGCTGAGTGCAATATCCGTAAAATCTCTACAAAATTTCTATTAACTCGATAGATAACAAAATAAGGATTAATGACAATTTCTCTTGTCTCTTTTACTCTGCCAATACGTCCCATGAGTGGAAAATCTTCAAGTTGATTAACTGAACCTCGAATTTTTATTACTACCTTTAAAGCAGCTTCTGGATTATCTTTGTCAATATATTTATGAACTAATTGCAGATTATACAGAGCCTTGCGTAACCATTTAACTTTCATTAAATCAGTCGCCCAAACACTGCATCAACTTCTTCATCATTCGCAAAATCATCAGCATCAGCTTCGGCGATCGCTAAATTAATCTCTTCAATTTGCCACTTATACATTTCGATATAGTTCTCAATCGCTTCATTTAATAAATAAGAGCGATCGCGGTCTAGTTCTTTGGCGATCGCATCAAGTGCTTCTCGCTTGTGGTGATCGACGCGAAATGTAATAGTTTCTTTAGCTGTAGGTGACATCGTATTATTATATAATGCGTTGTAATGCAATGTATTATATAACATAAAAAGTTTGAATGAATCAAAGACTTTTTGTAGCGCTGTTGCCACCTCTGGCAATTCAAGCCGAAGTTATCCAAATCCAAAACTATTTTCGCGATCGCTACAGCAACGACAAAGCACCAATTAAATCACCGCCACATATTACCCTCATTGCCCCATTTGAGATATCTAGCGATCGCCTTGAGCCATTACAAATAGAACTAGAAAAATTTGCCAAATCGCGATCACCTTTTACGATTAAACTATCAAAATTTGCGACTTTTGCGCCTCGCGTTATCTACATTGATGTAGAGCCAAACCTGAGTCTGCAAAATTTGTATACAGATATGTCAACTACGCTTATTAACAATGTCGGCATTGTTGATCCATATGCGTCTAGAGGTTTTGTGCCACATATGACTGTCAGTTCTTTAAATATAAAATTTGAATTATTTAATATGGCATGGGATGAATTTCGCGATCGCCAAATTAATTTTGAATTTGAAGCAAACAAACTAACGCTACTAGCATATGATGAACAGAAATGGAATGTTCTGTCTCATTTTAATTTTCGAGAAGATTAGCCGCTAAAGTTCCTGTAGTTTGATTGATTAATCTGATTTAAATTTATTTCGTAATTGACTACTGATTGCATCAATGAGCGTCACGACCACCAACAAAACTAACATCATTGTCATTGCTTTGTTATATTCAAAACCACGGATATAACTCACCAATTCAAATCCAATTCCACCCGCTCCGACTACACCTAAAACCGAAGCGGCGCGAATATTGTATTCAAACATATAAATTGTATAACCAAGACATAGCGGTAAAACCTGTGGCAGCACTCCATATTGAGCGATCTGCCACCATGATGCTCGGCTAACTTGCAAAGATTCTAGCGATCGCTTATCAACAGATTCAATCGCTTCTTGATAAAACTTCGCTAAATAGCCAATTGTGTAAATTCCTAAAGCCAGAGTTCCCGCAGGTGCACCCAAACCAGTTGCCGTCACAAAAAACAATCCCAAAATAATCGATGGAACGGAACGGACAGCATTTTGCAAAAAACTGGCTAACCAACGCAACCATAATGGAGAAAGATTGCGTGCTGATAATAAAGCAAGCGGAATAGATAGAATTGCGCCAATTGTCGTTCCCCAGAGAGACATCTGTACTGTCTCAATCAGCGCTTTAATAGCTACATCTAAAATGCTCAGATCAGGCGGCCATAAACGCGACAAGAAGTCTGCCATATAGGGCAGACTAGTCTGGATTAACTTTGGATCAATTTTTAGTCCTTGCAATGACCAGATATAAGCCCAAACTACACCAATAATTACTAAAATTCTGATAATCCAGACATGATAGCGACTGTAAGTATAGGAACGAATCCGATCAATAAATTTCATTATGCAGCGCTAGCGGACTGAAATTGGGACAGGTTTTTCAATTTAGCAAACTGTCTTTCAATATTTTGACAATCCTCATCATAACAGACCTGTCCTTCTTCAAGAACGATCGCCCTTTGAGCATACTGAGCCGCGAGAGCCAGATCGTGTAGCACGACAACGACGGTCAATCCTTGGCGATGCATCTCCTGTAGGTTAGTCATCACTTGATTAATCCCTGATACATCCAAGCCCGCAGTTGGCTCATCGGCTAGCAAAATATGGGGTGACTGAATCAAAGTACGCGCGATCGCTACTCGTTGGCGTTGTCCGCCGCTTAGTTGTTTTGCCTTTTGATAAATTTGCTCTTGCAGTCCTAGTTTCTGTAATAACTTCATGGCAATACGGCGATCGCGCTTTGGAAATCCCCACAGACTCTGCCATGTGTTCAATTCACCGAGGCATCCGCACAAGACATTATCCAAACAAGAAAGTTGATCGACTAAACCGCCGCCCTGAAAGAGAAAACCCACATTTCTGCGAACTTTCCCAAGACTATTTGGCTCAACAGTTGTACCGCATATTTGAATTTCGCCTTGCTTAATAGGTACTAATCCTACTAATGAGCGTAAGAGTGTCGATTTTCCAGCCCCATTTAGTCCCAGCAAAGCCACAAACTCCCCGTGATTGATTTTCAAATCAATTCCATTTAAAATCGGACGCTTCAAGGTTGATTGATAATCTGTGAATACATTTTGACAAGCGATCGCAGGTAAATTCTTTTCTATTAAAGTTTGCATAATTTTAAAATTCTAATCTTGAGATATATTTTTGATGCCTAGGTAGTCAAGTATCTAAGCATCAAAAATAAAACTATGGTTTCAGTCCCGCCCGTTGAATGGCAACTCGCATACTAGCCAAGTGTTGTTCATGATCAACTTTGACTAACTTAGTGGAATTGTACAGACTACGGAATAACTGATTGTTTTCAGGCTCATTAAGTTTCAAAAAAGCATTAACCAACTTTTCCCGTACTTCAGTCGGCACATTGTCATCAAAAGTAATCCCATGCGCTGGCACATTAGGAATGGCTTGCAATACCCTCAGCTTTTTTCCCTCTTCCGATGTGATCCATGGTGGAAGAAGTGCATATTCTGAGACGACAGCAACATCAGCTTGATCTCGCAACACAGCCTGTAAAGCACTGCTATAGCCATCTCCATAAGTAACTTTGCCAAAAAATCGCTCTAAGCGATCAGGTCCATCTACAAACTTGAGTCCGACCAATTCACTGACAGGAAAAATAAACCCTGAGCCAGATGAACGGGAAGTAAAAGCCATCCGTTTGCCACGCAACTGTTCGAGAGTTTTTTGCGGATCTGCCAAGGGACGCAAAGGACTGTCTTCAGGGACTACAAATATAGAGTTGTAGGTTTTACCGCCCGAATAGTCATCACGCACTTCAGCGAGATACATTTTTGCGCCTGATAATTGCTCTGCCTTGAGAGCAGCACGACCACTGACAAAAGCAACATTGGCACGATTTGCTTTTAAAGCTTCTACTGACGCGGTTTCATCAGCAATCATCCCCTTGATGCGAATACCTGACTCTTTTGATAAAATTGCCGAAACTTCATCAACTTTACGTTGCAAATCTTTAGTATCACGACGAGTCGCAAACGCGATCGTAATTTCATTGATAGGAGACTGTGCTGATTGGGTTACAGCAAGCTTTGCATCTTTAGCTGGTTCTTTATCAGCCGATTTAGTAACTACGCCAGATTGATTTGAAGATTGCTGATTATCGACACCACAAGCCGTTAAACCAACTAATGACAATAATGCGGCGATCATAGCCAGATTACTAGGTGAAAATAAATTTTTTTTCATTTAATGTTTAAAAACCAATGAACTCACTAAAAAGAATTATTTGCAATAACAATTAAAAACAGTTTAAACTTACTTGAGAATTAAAGTCAATAACTTGACAGTTTTTTGTAAAGTTGTCTCGTTCTTTAGTTGCCTAAATTAATCCAAATCAATCCAAATCAATATAGAGTAGCCATGAGTATAAGCAGCTCATAATAACCACCTCGTAGAATGCCATGACCCAAAATCAGATCCCCAAAGGCGAAGAACGTGTAGTTAAAACTATGGGCAGCGCAGCGATCGATGGCGCACCGATCGCTTATATTATTGTTCTCGCCGCCGTCGTTACTGTGTTGGCATTTGTTCCTTTTTCGATTGTGCTTGGCTCAGGCAAAGGGATTCCTTTAAGTCAAAGCATTTATCCTCTGCTGGGTTGGTTATTAGGTCCTTTGGCAGGAGCCTTAGCAAGTGGAATCGGGACTTTAATTGGTGTAATTCTTGCTCCATATACAGCAGGAGTCCCCGCGATCGCTCTTTGGGGTGCAGCGATCGCTAGCTTTGCGGCGGGAGCAATGGGTTCTAATCCCAAGCGAAAATATTGGTATTTAGGATTAACGGTTCTGTTTGTAATCGAGCTTGCAGTTTATGGTTATCTAGCGATCGCTCGTAACGGCATCCCTGTAAATACTTTTATTTTAGGAGCCTTTATTGACTGGTCAGGACTATTGCTATTTATTTTGCCAACGCGCACTCTATTTGCACGGCTGATCAGCAGTAACAATTTTGTGAGGGTAGCGATCGGCATATTTGGAGGCACTTGGACAATTTGCGGACTGGCTCATCTTAGCCAAGTTCCATTTACCTATTATCTATACAACTGGCCAGAACCAATTTGGAATGTATTAATTCCGATTATTCCTGTAGAAAATGTAATGCGTGGGGTGTCGGCAGCAGTGATTGGTACTGGTGTGATTTCAGGATTAAGAGCAATTAATTTAGTCAAACCGAAGGAAGCTGTTTATTAATCATTTGTTTACTGAAAGAAATGGCGGCTCAAAGTGCTGTCCTTCCTTTGGTATAATCGCGGCAAGTAGTTTTGCTCAAAAATACGATCGCAATTAGAAAATCGCAACTAGAAACTTATATGACGAATAGTCCCAGTGATCGCCAGCAACGTATTTCTAAACCAAGTTCTAAACCAAAAAAGCGACTTTCTAAATTTAAGCGCTTTTTTAAATGGCTAGAAAGGCGATTTGCAACGCCAGAGTTTATTGGGGGAATGTATACTGCTTTGACAGTGTTCTTCTTTATGGCGGCGACAAATACGCTTTCGGGTTGGTTGTATGTGATTAGCGGGGTGAGTTTTGCGCTATTAATTGTGGGGGCGGTGATGCCTAAGCGATTATTAGCGGAGATGGTAGTGGTGCGATCGCGAATTGATCCTGTAAGTGTAGGGGATGATCTATGGATTGATTTAACGATTCAGAATACAGGTGGGACTGAGAAGCGATTGTTAGAGGTTTGCGACATTTTGCCAGAGAGCCTCTCAGATATTTTGCAGCAACAAGTAGTCATCGAGTTAATTGCTCCCCATCAGCAATACCGATGGAATTATGAAGCGAAAACTTCTAAGCGCGGCGTATTCGAGTTTCGATCAACAGAAATTGCTACTTCCAGTCCCTTGGGATTGTTTCGCAGTCGTCGCGCTTGTCCCTCAGGACAGAAAGCGATCGTCTACCCAACTGTACTTCCATTAGAACGTTGTCCATTAGTTGATCAATTAGGGCGTGATACGAGTCCGCGTCAATACAATGATCAACATAATTACAGCAATGCCTCGGAAGGTTTAACTAGAACTTTACGTCCTTATCGGTGGGGTGATCCGACAAGGTTAATCCATTGGCGCACCAGTGCTAAGTTTGGCGAATTGCGTGTACGTGAATTGGAAGTCACTATCGGTGGTCAAGAAGTAGCGATTGCGCTTGACACTTCCGCAGGATGGCAACCTGAAGCCTTTGAGGAGGCGGTAGTAGCGGCGGCTTCGCTATATTTCTATGCTCAGAAATCTAATCTGAGCGTACGTCTGTGGACATTAGATACTGGTATTGTGCAGAGCGATCGCGCTGTCCTTGAAACTCTAGCTGCGGCGAATGTTGCCAACAGTTTGGTAACACAAACCCAAATTCTCAAAGAGTTGCCCGATCTGCCTGTAGTGTGGCTCTCTCATCGTAACGACAGCACTGGATATTTACCCTCAGGCAGTCGTTGGATACTTTGGCAACTATCTGGACAACTATCTGGACAATCATCAGCAAAAACGTCTGTTCCCAATCAGCGATCGCTTGGTTTGACAATTGAAACTATCTCTGAGTCTGATGACTTGAGTTATAAGTCTTTGCGATCGCAACTTCAGGAATATTTAGAAGTCCATTAAATAAAGCTTTCCATCTATTTGACAAGAAGGTTCTGAAAATATATATAGCAATCCTAAATCATTTGTGGCTTCGACTTCGCTCAGCCAGCGTGGACTGACGGCTGAGCGAAGTCGAAGTCCGTTTCAACTCATTTCGGATTGCTATATAAGAGTCCGCTTACAAATTATGGGTTACTAATTGCGAACCTTGGGGCTGGACTGCGAAATAGATATTGGATTTCTTTTTGTCGATCAGCAACTGATTCAGGACCATAGCCCCAGAGACTTTTGTAATAAAAGAACGAGATTCCTAGACCACGTTCTTGAGCAGTAATAACTTGCGAATAAACTCTCGACATTGGCACATTACTATGGCGAAGTCCAGACAAAACACCGATTCCTGTTGAGATTTTATTTTGAGCTTCGATAATTTCAGGACGACTGACTTGAGCGCGAAAATCATCTAAGTCATTGCGATATACCTGCACGATTAATTCATCGACAATATTTTGGCGCACCCAGCCTAGCCAGTCTTGGAGTTGTTGCTTATAAGCAAACTCATAATAATTGGGAGATACCGAGAAGATTACATTTGGCTTTCTTTGCTTGACTGCTTTGTTTAGTCTCACCATAAAAGCCGTCAGCTTGTTTGCTCGCCATTTAACCCAGTCAGGATCATCAGGATCGGCGGGAGCTACTTTCTTAGTCTCTTGGCGGTACAGATTCACAGTGTAGCGATCATATCCAAAGGTTTTGGGAAGACTAGTGTGATCGTCAAACTGAATACCATCGAGGTCGTAGTTAGTGACTGATTCTAAAACTAATTCTGTCAGAAAGCTTTGGACTTCAGGATGGAAGGGATTGAGCCATGCGACTTCACCTTCGCCTGTAAGTGAGCCATCACGTTCTTGAGTAAGCCAATCTGGATGAGCGATCGCGAGTTCCGAAGTCGGCGGAGCCATGAAGCCATATTCAAACCAAGGCATCACTAACAAATTATGTTGATGCGCCTGCTTGATAATGTCAGCGACAATATCTTGTCCTTCATTGCCGCGATAGACAAAGGGTTGAATACCCGCCTCCTTAGCAACATTGCTAGGAAACATTACATAGCCTGAGTTCCAAACCACAGGATAGATGGTATTGAAGTTGAGCTTTTTTAATTGTTGTAGAGATTCGCCCAACTGTTTGCGATCGCTAAACATTGTAAAGTCATTGCTGGTCAACCATACACCGCGAATTTCTTGACGATTGTTGATCGACTGAGCGATTGGTTTATTGGGTTGAATGGGCTTACTAGATTGAATTAACTGATTAGGTTGCGCGATCGCCTGACTATTCTCAAAAAATATTGGGATAAGACTATGCAAAAATAGCGTGAATGCAAAAGTTACCGCAAAAAGAAATGGCAAAAATTTCTTGCGCGATCGCAATAGTTGGAAAAGAATTTGTCGAGAACGATTTTGCCAATCTTTAGGAATGAAACTCAGTTGCATAAGTTGTGTAAATATGAATAATTGAGTTTGTTACAGAACTTGATTTAATATCAAGCGTCTTTTTGCCGAATAATCATATATTTTCATGTTTTTAGCTTATCGCATCAAGGAGGGCGCTGTAATGCTCAAGCAAAACCACCGCGCATGGGTAGAAGTCGATCTAACCGCAATTAGGCATAATGTACAGCAGCTGAAATCGATGTTGATAGCGCCAACGGAGTTAATGGCGATCGTTAAGGCTGATGCTTATGGACATGGAGCGATTGATGTTAGTCAGACAGTGATCGAGGCTGGCGCTTCATGGTTAGGAGTTGCCACGATTCCTGAGGGAATTCAGTTGCGTTGTGCAGGGCTTACTGTGCCTATTGTCGTTTTGGGCGCAACTAATGGTCTTGATGAAGTTAAGGCAATCACTGAATATCGCTTACAACCAACGATCTGTAATCCTAAGCAAGCGCTAATTTATCACGAAGTCTTATCCACAACTGGCGAACAGGTGGCTGTCCATCTCAAAATAGATACTGGGATGTCACGGCTTGGTATGGATTGGCAGGAGGCGATCGCCTTTGTCAAGCTCGTACAGCATTTACCCAATTTAGACATCATTAGTGTGTATTCACATTTTGCCACCGCCGATGATTGTGATCGCACCTTTATGGAATTGCAAGCCCAAAGATTTGCCCAAGTAATCAACGCTCTCAAGTCTGAGAGTATTTATCCACCCCGTATTCATATTTGCAACACTGCTGCAACTTTGGGCGATCGCGCTTTTCATTACGATATTGTCCGAATCGGTTTAGGTATTTATGGACTCTATCCAGCGCCGCATCTTAAAAATATTGTCGATTTGCGTCCTGCTCTCACCGTCAAAGCTCGAATTACCCAAGTCAAAGAAATCGCGGCGGGTACAAGTATCAGTTATGGGCGATCGTTCATTGCCCCACAAAACATGAAAATGGCAACCGTGGCGATCGGTTATGCTGATGGCGTTCCTCGCGGCTTATCCAATCGGATTAGCGTTACTGTGAATGGTCAAAAAGTTGCTCAGGTTGGCACAATTACGATGGATCAATGTGCGATCAATGTGACTGATGTACCTAATGTGAATATTGGGGATGAAGTAACTTTTTTAGGTGGTGCTTCTGAAAATACTGCTGACGATTGGGCAAATTTATTAGGTACAATTTCATGGGAAATACTTTGCGGATTTAAGCATCGATTGCCGCGTATTAATATCAAGAGCGCGATTTTAAATCACCCTGCGATCGCCACAATTTGAAATAATTTCAAAGACAAAGGTAAAATATTAGCAATAAGCACTGATTTTGGGACGCATACGCTGTTATGACTGACAAAGAGCAAATGAACCTGTTCGCTTTAACTCCATCAGAACAGCCTCTGATAGAACTTCCTCAAGCTGAGGGAGTACCTGAAGCTCTACTATTAAAAAAGACTTCGCGTTTAACTAAAACCACGGCAGTGGTTGCCTCCACAGTGCCAGTAAGTGAGCAATTTCCTAATCTAGACGTGTTACGAGAAGTTGCTTGTAACTGTCAAAAATGTCCTCTTGCCGCAACTCGGACTAATGTGGTGGTCGAGCGAGGCGATCGTAACGCTAAAATCCTGATCATCGGGGAAGCTCCTGGTGAACAAGAAGATCTATCGGGATTGCCCTTTGTTGGTAAATCAGGACAGCTTTTAGATAAAATTCTGGAATCAGTCGGTTTTGACACAAATAAGGATGTCTATATTTGTAACACCGTAAAATGTCGCCCTCCTAATAATCGTGTCCCTACTGAGCTGGAAATGAACACCTGCAAGCCCTATTTATTAGAACAAATTCGACTAATCGATCCCAAAATTATTTTACTAACGGGTGCGACCTCACTCAAATCGATCATGGGTGAAAAGCGAGGCATCACCAAAATTCGCGGTCAATGGTTGGAGTGGGAAGGGCGCTTAGTAATGCCAATCTTTCACCCTTCCTATTTATTGCGAAATCAGAGCCGTGAAGAAGGTAGTCCGAAGTGGTTAACATGGCAAGATGTTAAAGCTATCAAAGCTAAGTATTTAGAAATCATAGGCGCGGATAGTGTAATTGCTAATGACGAGGAGTTTTAGTGAGTAATTTAAGGGCAGATTTAGCAGAAACGGTAGATGTGGCGCTGTGGGAATGGCTATCTCCTCATGCATCAAGAGCGAGAGTAATCGTAGTTGGGGCAAAGCTTGATCTTGTAGATGCAGGTATTGCGCTGACAGAAGACAATACTCAGGCTGTGCAGTCATGGATTGCCGATAGTTGGATCCGTTATCCTACGGCGGAGGAACTTAGCGCTTGGAATGCTAACAAAGAAAAAGAGTTTACTAGCCTTGTTATACCGCCGTTTGTGCTTATAAAGCTTGAACCTATTTCCGCATAAAAATCCACGAGAAAACAAATCAATAAAAAAGAGAGACCAGCTATTAACTGATCTCTCTTTTTTATTAACGGTAACCAAAAGAAAAAGCCTAGGTTACTTTCCCTGTTTCGTTCCTAGGCTTTTTCTTTTGTTCGCTCCTCACACCCCAATAATATACACCAGTCTTTTTAAAATGTCTACCGTTTGACACAAAATTAAGGAACTTTTTCCTAAGCCTTTTAACTGATACTTGTTTTTTATAGCGATCGCTACCCATTTAGAGGAGTCGCTTGGCAGTTTTCAATGCTTTATAAATATTTTGCCCAAATATCAATTGCCTCTGGAGAGCCATACCATTTACCCGATCGCGGTGAGTGATAAACACCATCGATTGCAATATTAGTTGCACCATCTAAGTAAGCTGACGCGATCGGAATGATGCCGTCTCCCCATGCGTCCCCTTGTCCACAGGTAAGTTCATAGCTGCTATAGGCAAGCCATTTTTGAGGCGTAGATTTTTTGCCCTGCACTGACTTTCCAACAATACAGATATATTCGACATCGTCATAAAAAGCATGAGGATAGTTATCATTGACAAATCCTAAATTCCTGACCGCCCAAGGTTCGAGGCTGCGTTGCGGTGTCCCTAGACAAATCAGTTTCGCTACTTTAGATCTAGCATTCCAAACCTTTTCATAATAGGGACTATCGCCTAAATAAATCCGGGCCAGCCATCCTCCTGCGGAATGGGCAATGATATTTACTTTGGATGCACCTGTTTTCTCTAATTCAAGATTTATAGTTTGGTCAAGCTTTTCTAAAATGGGAGCAATTGATCGGCCCCCCAGTGTTGGAGTCCAATTCCACCATTTGAGAGGAACAACGGTGGCGGACAAGTTTTTATCTTGTAATTGCTTGGCGATCGGCAGGTAGTCAGATGCACCCGCGAGATAACCCGCCAAAATGATATTAGGATTGCTCATATAAAGCCTATAAAGTAACCAAGAGCAAAGCGTTATATTTCGTCAGGGCGCTGACTAAGACAACTACCGCCGCGTGCAGCGTTACGAAAAGTTTGTACAGATTCGACTGTGTTGATATGACCGCAGTATGGACAGTAAACTTGTTCACCAATTTGTGGCTCAATGTCGGCGCGACTCCACCATTTACGACAGCGATCGCAATGAAAGTGATAGAGAAATTCGAGAGAGACTTTCATTAGCTTTGTTGTGCATCTCGATAGGCGGCGTATACGCCTTGTACGTTGTACCAGTTTAAGAAAATTCTAGCGATTTCTAAGGCTAGTTGGGGCTTACCTTGATCGATTAGCCATTTGAGAAGTGGTTTTAGCGATCGCTCATTGAGTAGTCCGCCTAATGACAACACGCCCCATAAAATTACATGCAACCATGTCATTTGAATCATCAACCTAACTTCCCAAGTCGGATGCTTTTGATAAAACACAACACCCATACGTCCGCGTTGAGCTTCGACATCAACAAGTCGTGGTAATTGGTCAATTGTAAAAGCAGGATGCCAATGATAGCCAACTGCTTCAGGACATTTAATTAGTTTTAAACCGAGCTTTTTGAGGCGCACCCCTAGCTCTAAATCTTCCCAACCATACTGACGAAAGCTTGTGTCAAATTTTCCTGCTTCGAGCAGCCAATGCTTAGAGATCGCCACATTTCCAGTTGCAAAAAAAGCAGTTGAGATATCTTGAATCTTAGCTTGTTCAGAAGTCGGCTCGTCAAAGTTGCTGGTATTGATGACAAGCCCGTAAGTAAAAGCGCGATCGCTATCAGCAAGAGCTGTAGCATGAGATGACAAAAATACAGGTGTCACAACAAGATCGCTATCAATAAATACAATAGTGTCACCCATTGCTAAGTCTATACCAGTATTTCTGGCGATCGCCGCTCCCTCATGATTTTGCAGATAAAGACGAACATGTGGAAATTCATCGCTATGACTTTGCAAAAATTCTACCGTGCCATCGGTAGAGCCATCATCAACTAACACAATCTCATAGGGCTGTGTAAAATCTTGCACTTCCATAGCATGCAAACATTTTTGCAAGATTGGCAAGCGATTGTAAGTTGGGATGATGACTGACCACATATTTCTTAATTTGTTAGAAGGAGGACAAAGCGCCCCTTTCTAATATGTTAATTGCGTGATTGTTGCCAAGATTGCCAAAGGGTCAGCCCTCCTACATATCCATAGCTCAAAGCATATAGCACCATAAATGGCAGAGTCAGGTATAACCCTTTGCTGAGCGCCAACATAGCTGCGATCGCACTGTAAACACACAAACTAAGTTCAATCCAAGCCGTCGCATCTAAGGGAATCTTGTAAGCCTTATTATCCCAGCGATCGCTTTTGTGTTTAATGTCAAACTTGGGCGTGCGGCGAAAATTTGCACCTGTGTTTGACAAACCAGCATACACAGCGCGACTATTACTCCAAGAGATACCAGTGCCAAGAATGGCTAGTAAGAAAATGCGTCCGAGGCGGCGATGCCAAAATTTGGGATATAAATCACGCTGAGCATTGAAGTATAAAAAGGGCGGTCCAAATGTAGCAGGCAACATAAAAATTGACCAGACGCTCTCAATCGATAAACGTAAAGCGATCGCATCATCAGGAGTGACTAACATCAGAGGAATAGAGATCAAAATCAAGAGCAGCATCAAAGGATGAGCAAAATATCCTGTCAAATGCATGGTGGCTTGAAATTTCACAACAAAGCTGAGGTCGGCTCTCCAAATTTGGAAAATTAACTTCTTGGCACATTGAATGCTACCTTTAGCCCAGCGAAATTGCTGCAATTTGAATGCAAGCATCGCCACAGGCAACTCTGCGGGTGCAACAATATTGTTGTCATAAACCACTTTCCAGCCTTTAAGTTGAGCGCGATAACTCAAGTCCATATCTTCGGCGAGGGTGTCAGCGTGCCAACCACCCGCATCTATGATCGCCTCTCGATTCCAAATCCCTGCTGTACCGTTGAAATTTAGAAAATAGCCATTGTTGCATCGCGCTTGTTGTTCGATCGCAAAATGTCCATCTATTCCAGTCGATTGCAACTTAGTAAGTAAAGAGTACTCAGAGTTGACATGCCCCCAACGGGTTTGCACAACTGCAACATTCGCTTCAGGGTTATCTACATAGTGCCGAATTGTATCTTTAAGCCAGTTTGCGGAGGGGATAAAATCAGCATCAAAAATCGCAATGTAATTTCCCTTGACAAGCGGCATGGCATCTTGCAACGCCCCTGCTTTAAATCCAGAACGATTGACGCGATGAATGTACTCGATCCAAAAACCCTGATTTTTGTATTCTTGAACGGTTCCACTAAGGATATCTTGAGTGTCATCCGTGGAGTCATCCAGTACTTGAATTTGCATGCGATCGCGTGGATAGTCGAGTTTGCAAACTGCATCTACCAAGCGGCGCGAAACATAGCGCTCATTAAAAATTGGTAGCTGTACAGTGATAATAGGCAAATCTTCTAAGGCAACCGCATAATGTTCAGGATAATGTTCGGGCGGCTCAACTTCCAAAATATAGCTAGAAAAAGTTTTGTCGAGACGAAATTTCTCAAAATTATCAAAATTATTGACCGCAATCGTCCCTGCGCTTACCGATGACAATCCTGTAACTTGAGCGATCTGGTACTCTCTAGCAGGATTGAGTTGAGGATAAATAACCTGTTTCCGCAGAGGCTGTTTCAACTTATGGACAGCAGTGAGCCAATAAGCATTGACCCCATAAAGTAGTAGCCACACTGCTGCCACAGTGTTAAGGACGGCTAGAATAGCTATTAGTATCAGAATGACTCTTGACTCCTTCTTACCACACAAAGCACTAATCTTAGAGATTGATTAAACAAATAAAAGTAGCACACTAAGAAATATTACGATGGTTACTCTATATTTGTAGAAAAATTTACGATTTGGCACCAAGTACTTATACACCTAACCATAACCATTAAGTCAAAGATTGGGTAAAGACTCCCCTATTTTATTTATATAGTTAGACATTTCTTGGAGAGCGATCGCGGCGGCTTCTTGTTGGGCGGCTTTAATACTTTTGCCTTGCCCCTTCCCCCAACAGCGATCATCAAACCATACTTCCACGGAAAAGAGGTTGCTTTGATTATTTGAGGCTGCATCAATATTGCGATATTCAGGCAAACGTTTCCAGCGTCTTTGGGTTATTTCTAACAAGGCTTGCTTGTAATTGCCAAATGCAGGAAGCTTTAATAATGTTTCAGCAAGACTTTTCATATGTGGATCAAGCCATTTGCGAATAAATTTCACATCACCTGTACATATATATATCGCTGCCATTAATGCTTCTAACGAATTCGCCAATACTGTTTGCTCTCTACCTTGCACATTTTGAGAATCATTACGCATTACTGCTTCAGACAAAACTATATATTTTCTCAGTTCATAGGTGCGTGCAATTTTAGTAAGGGTTTTATCACTGACCAAATGCTCTCTGAGTGCTGAAAGTTCGCCTACTGTCTTGTCACCATATTCTTCTCGCAGAAAAAAGCTGACAGCAAGTTTTAGAACGCTATCCCCCACAAACTCAAGTTGATCATTGTTATAGGTAGTTGAAAAACTGGGATGTACTAGCGATCGATCAATTAATAGCCAATCAAAGCCAGATGGATTAACCCGTTCTAGATATTCTTGCTCCAGTCCCATTTTTGTTAATAAACGGACTAACTCTCTTTGACGACGCGGATCAATAGTGAATGACATGAGACTTTTTCGCTAAATACGCTTGGCTATAGCTATACAATTACAGCAAATTCGTAAACATGATCGTAGTTCATCGCAACCATGACTAAAAGGTTTCTCTCTGCACTTTGTTTGGCTTTATTAACAACAGTGACCACGATTTGGATTGTTGCCTGTCAGCCTAATGCACCAACTGGCTCTAGTAATACAAGCTCTGCCAACTCTCCTACTGGCTCAACAGCAAATGGCTCAAATAGTGGCGGTGTCAAAGACACTTTGCGATTGGGCGCAATATTACCAATTACGGGCGATCTATCTTCGATTGGCGCACCAATGATTAGATCGATTGATTTCTTAGTAGAAACAGTTAACAAATGCGGTGGCGTGCTTGGTAAGCCGATCGTTTATGTCAAAGAAGACGATCGCACCGATCCATCTGCAGGTGCAGAAGCGATGACCAAGTTGGTAAAGGTAGATAACGTCGGGGCTGTGGTTGGTTCTTTTGCAAGCAGTGTCTCCACCGCTGCCCTCGCGATCGCTGTTCCTAACAAAGTTGTCATGATTTCTCCAGGTAGCACTAGCCCTATATTTACGGAAAGAGCAAAAAAAGGCGAATTTCAAGGTTACTGGTATCGCACCGCACCACCTGACACCTATCAAGCCCTTGCCCTTGCCAACTTAGCCTATAAAAGAGGCGCACGAAAAGTCGCTACTCTCGTAATTAACAACGACTACGGTGTAGGTTTTGAAAAAGCGTTTGTAGTAGCTTTTGAAAAGCTCGGTGGCACAATTGTCAACAAAAACAAACCCACTCGCTACGATCCTAAAGCTACTACCTTTGAAGCCGAAGCTAAGGGCGCATTTGGTAGCAAGCCTGATGCAGTAGCCGCAATTCTTTACCCTGATAGTGGCGGTGCTGTAATTAAGGCAGCTTTTGAGCAAGGCTTAACCAAAGATGTGAAAATCTTGTTAACAGATGG
Source organism: Pseudanabaena sp. (assembly GCA_043786935.1). Lineage (GTDB taxonomy): Bacteria > Cyanobacteriota > Cyanobacteriia > Pseudanabaenales > Pseudanabaenaceae > Pseudanabaena. The sequence continues at coordinate 16,208 of JAYVVP010000255.1, forward strand.
TGTTAAAACCGAAGATTTTCCTAAGTTAATTGGTAATACACCTGAAGGTAAATTGATCTTAGCTGGGGCGATCGGTACGGTTCCTGGTGCAGATGGTAAATCTCTTGACGTATTTACTAAGAATTTCAAAGAAAAAACAGGGCAAGAGATTGGCGCTTTTGTTCCTCATTCCTATGATGCAGCGGCTCTAGTTGCGATCGCTGCTGAAGCTGCTAAAGACGGTACTGGCGATGGCATTAAGAGTAAACTTCGCGATGTTGCTAATGCCCCTGGACAAGAAGTTAGCGATGTTTGCGAAGCAATCAAGCTAGTCAAAGCAGGCACAGAAATAGACTATCAAGGCGCAAGCGGTAACGTTGATCTTGATGAATATGGCGATGTTAAAGGTAGCTATGATGTCTGGGAAGTGCAACCTGACGGCAAAATTAAAGTAATTGATCGAGTCTCACCGTAATTATTGTTTAGTTTGATTGCATTAGAGGGGGCGCAAAGTGCCTTCCTCTAATGCAATCAAACTAATTCAATCAAACTAATGCAGTCAAAAACCTGCTAATCTTTGTTGTAAAAAATTAGGCACATATCATATAGAGACGCGATATCTATGACGATCGAACTTAAAGCGGCTGCTCCCCAAGAAGTTTCTATTTACATACCTTATTACCGAGAGCCGAACAAGCGCCAAGCTCTACCCTATGCAATTTCCTTATACAAACAAGGCGAAATTACAGGAGAACGTCATATTGAAGGCAGCACAGCTGTTTCGTTTATGGCAGTATGGCGGGTTGCCAATCTGCCGTCTGATCTAGCTTTATGTCGCTTGACATTTGATGGCGATGCCGACATGAGCTACGAAATGACATTAGAAAACTCAGAATTTGTCGGCTATTTAATTGATGTTGTCTCCAGTATTCGAGACAAGGGCTATGTAGATTTCCCCCAAATCTTTTATAGCAAGTTGTTTCGACTTAAACTTGCTGGTGCTGAAGGCAACTAAATTTTTTGTCAAATGGTTAACCAAAAAATATCAACTAATGTATAATTCTTAGCTCAAATCTTGCTAAAAAAAACAAAGTCAGCTAAAGTTCTGATGCTGCTTTTAATAAGACAAAATAATAGTCAATTTAAGGGGTCTATATTGTGACGTATGCCGCCCAACGCCTCGAATCGGAACGACACTCAGAATCTGTCGTGAAAAAAGTCGATCCGCTGATTGTGAGAGCTGCTAAGCAGATTTATCGCTATTATGCTGATTCTTATGCCGCACAATTGCCTCGACCGATGGGAATTGCCATCAACCGCATTGATATGTCTGGCAAACTCATCTACTCTCAGCTAATTTTGTTACCCCAAGAAAGCTTTGTGCCAATGGAATTAATTGAGTTATCTGACTATCATTAAAAACGTGTAAAAAAAGTGTATGAAAAATCGCTTAAGTTATTTTAGTCAAAATTTATAGAAAGCTAACCCATAGAAAACTAATTTGTAAAAGTTCTTATTGTAAACAACTTTAATGTTAATCGATTAAAACTTTAATTAGTATTTTTACTTCTCTTCAATTCAATTAATTCAATTATTAGTTGTCTTAACCACAAGTTTTATATGGGCTATCAATCATGACATATGCAAATTCTTCAGTAACAGTTACGGCGACAGCGACAGCATCAGTACGTTTTCAAAATAAGCTTAAAGAAAACAAAAATTTTGGTGAGGCTTTAGTTGAAGTATTTTCTGATCTGGTGCGGTTAGAAATAGTGACTTGGGTTGCCCATGAAGGCGATACCACCCATAAGTCAGGGAATCGTCTAAAAACAACTATTAATCTGATTGATGGTGACATTGAAAATGAGTTGGGAGCAGATTTTTTGCATGGTTCTCCCTATGCCGAGCTACGCGGCTTTCACGAAATGCAAGTTGATAAAGGCGCTGAAACGATCGCTAATAATCTCAAAACTTTGGTAGATATTGGTCAAAAGGTAACAGGACTATTAGAAAGTGAGGAGTCTGCTAGTTTAAGCAGCGATCGCTTACCGAGTTATGTCTAGTTTTAAGATGATTTGTACTTAGGAAACTCTATGCAAGTTGAGCGATCTACAAGCAATAAAAGCACTGCCGAAAATGCTAATAAACCAGAGCCTCACAAAGATGGCACTGGAGAGAGTACATCTCTTAAAAATTTTCGAGATACAATTAAAGATGTTTTAGAAGAAATTACTTCGCTAGAAATCAATACACTGATTGTTAGTAGTATTCCCATCGCAAAGTTTGATGCGAAAGAGTTCTATTTAGAACTCATCGAAAAGATTATGTATAGAACTGAGGAAGGGCTAGGAGAGGTGAAGGAATCTCTGCTTGAACGTAGCGCTCAACTTAAGCAAAAAGGTTTGTCTCTTCCTCAACAAACTACAACTCCTTTGTTACCAAAAGAAGCTTTGGTGATACAAGAGTATCGAGCCGAACTAACACATTATAACTACGATTTAGAAAGTTATAAAGAGCAAGAACGGTTTTTTAATGATCGCAGAAACTGTTTGAATCAAGTTGAAAAGGAACAATTTGCTCTGGAAGAAGCTTGCTATGAGCAGTTGGCTAAACAGGTATTGAAAATGGATATCCAAAAAGATGTTAATGGAAAATTAATTGTCGATGCACAGATAATTCGCTGTCTGAGAAAAGCATGGGAGTTTGAACAATCGGTTTTAAATGGCGATAATATTTACGCTCAGACAAAGTTTCATCTTGATGGAGATTTGACTAATCGATTTATTAACGATTTGTTTATACCAACTAAAAGCAAAATTGATCCGAAGATGGCGCAGCTTGTTTTTGATTTGCATCGTCAAGGTGTCGAAAATGCTCAAAAACAATGGTCAGGATTGATTATGACTTGCGTCAATCTAGTTAAAGATTTGATGCCATTTCGAGCAAAATAATTTTTTGGGTGGGGTGAAGTCCCCTAGTACTAGAAAAGTTTATAAAATATGGAGTTACGGTGGCTACGCCTGAGTGGTTGGCTATTGTCGATGATGAGATTATTTTGCGTCTTAACCCAACTGTTTTGACGCAAATCGAGCAGGAATCTCTAGGATTTGTTGAGCGCTATGATCAGAACGAAGATATTATTTACAATCTCAATAGTCAGGAATTATTACAAGTTTTGGCATCAAGTGTCGGGCTAGCTCCATTAAGTCAAGGAACGATTATTATTTGGACTTATTACACTGATATAACTGACAAGAATGGTAGCCTTAGCAATCTGCCCGATTTAAATCAATTGCCAATACTACGGACTTTAATCAATATTGATGGGGACTTGAGTCAAAAGGTTTGCCGAGACATCTTAAAACATCCTCTGGGCGATCGCATTTTAAAAGCGCATAGCTATATTATTGGACAAATTTCTGGACAATTTGTGACAGCGATCGCTAATTACATTGAGGTTAAATTACGCCCATTTACGATTGCAGCTATATCAATGGTGACCGTATTTGCTTGGTGTGAGCCATTACGAAAATTAGGAACAAAGTGGCAGTTGCCAGATGTTGTGGTTGGCAATTGTTGGAGCATCATCATTGCTGCGCCGATTACTGTTCTGGCAATTTGGTGGATTAATTCCAAGCTACCCTTCAAGTTGCCATCTCTACCGAAGTTCAAACGTAATTTTGCATCAATCTTTGTTCAGAGGTTGGGTAAAATTATCCTCAAACTTCTAGAAAGTCGCATTTTACGAATGGTGGCGATCGCGGTTATTGCAAGTTTGGTTTTAATGTGGTTACTAACCACTTTTGCTCATTTCCCAATTGACGGGCAGCTTAATCGGATGATTCGGAATATCGAATCTGATGTTGAGTCATATTTACCGATCGCGATTATCAGTTTACGCAAGTTGATTGTGAATACGCTTGGCAAAATATTTTTGCGTTATCCTTTCTTTGTTAAATTGGTTTTTGGACGCTTTATAAGATGAAACAAATTGAGATTTGGCGATCGCAAGCCGCTGCAACCTTGGCTTTTCTTGTTCCTAAAATTGTCGGTACTGCCCCCACGGATCGCGATGGATTAGTAGACGATCTAGTCCGATCACTAAATAATTTACCTCTTCGTCCCGATACCCGCCAACCCTACGCAGGAATTTTCCCCGTTGCCGATTTACCAACTTGGCGTAAGCGAGCCGCCGTCGTGCTTAAGGCTTCAGTACCAAAGATTGCCAATGTCGAGGGTAGCGTTTATGACGCCGCGATCGATGATTTGATTCGCTTTATTCGCAATTTGCCAAGCCGCCCTACAGGGCGAGCGCCTTATGCAGGGCTTTTTTCTGCCGCTGACCTTGCCACATGGCGTAAGCAAGCCTCGCAAACACTGGTTGCCGCGATCGCCAATATCGTTGATCCCAACTACATTCCTGTTGATGGCAAAATTGATGATTTAATTCGGGCTATGAGCAGATTGACTTTGCGTCCCATATTGCGAAAACCCTATGAAGGGCTGTATCAAGCCCCAAATCTCGGTCAATATCGCAAATTAGCAGCGCAGCGCTTACAACAATTAATTACCAATCTCAAGGATGATTTCAATCCTAAAGATGTCCTAGTTGACAGTACTATTCGCGTTTTAAATAACTTGCCTGCGCGTTCTGATGATCAAGAACCCTATGCAGGGCTATATCCACTTGCCGTAGCCACTCCTGTCTTGATTACCCAAGATCAACTGAGCGAGATCGCCCCCTATTCAATTCGCGATCGCCTTGTCCAACTGCTCCCTAATTTAAATAAGACGATGCAGCGTTATGGCATTATCACCCCCCTTCGCAAAGCTCATTTTCTTGCTCAAATTGCCCATGAAAGCGATGGATTTAATACCAACGAGGAGTATGCCTCTGGCGCAGACTATGAAGGACGCAGAGATCTGGGTAATACTAAAGGTGGGGATGGGGTGAGATTTAAAGGGCGTGGCTTAATCCAAATCACAGGACGCTCTAACTATGCCGAATGTGGTCAAGCGCTAGGTGTGGACTTAATCAGCAATCCCCAGCGCTTAGCAGATTTTGATCTTGCTTGTCTCAGTGCTGGTTGGTATTGGGATTCGCGATCGCTTAATGACTATGCTGATGACGATGATGTTCTAACCATTACACGCATCATCAATGGCGGTCTAAATGGTTTAGACGATCGCGAAGCATATTTGTACGTAGCTAAGCAAGTTTTTAGAGCTTAACAAATATGAATAATCTCGGTCTATGCGGTGCACACCGTACTGGTAAAACTACTCTAGCAATGGCGATTGCCACTCGACTGAATATCCCTTTTGTTCGTACTACGACCAGCCAAGTCTTTGCAAAGCTGGGCTTAAATCCCGCCGAACCGATGGACTTTCCCACTAGGTTATTTGTCCAAAATCATGTCTTGGATGCCGCTGAGCAAATTTGGGATGACTCTTCCACACCCTTTATCAGCGATCGCACGCCGATTGACATGATCGCTTACACATTGGCAGATATTCAGGGCAAAACCGAGGTTGACTTTGATCAACTTAACGCCTATTGCGATCGCTGCTTTGCCAGTACCAATCAATTTTTTCAAAATCTCGCGATCATACAACCAGGTATACCGCTTGTATATGAGGCGGGCAAAGCGGCGCTGAATGCTGCGTACATTGAGCATATCAATATTTTGGTAATTGGGTTATGTAATGATTCGCGTCTCAAGGCTGATGTATTCTGCAATCCCAGAGATGCGATCGCGCTTGATTTGAGAATTAGTAATATCTTGAGGACAAAATCATGATCGCTGTACCGAATAGTCCCAAAATCTCGGTTGATGAATATTTTGAATGGGAAGCAAAGCAAGAAATGCTATACAACATCCCCATCACTGAGGTTTGCCATTACTTGCAGAGATAAGCCTGTTTTAGCTGTGATGACTCAAAGAGCGAGATATTTATTGTAAGGGCAGAGCGTTCCCGCCACAATCTATAAATTTTTAGATCTTCATCCTTTGGGAATGCTCTGCCAAAACCTCGCTTGAAGATTTTTAGAGACGAAAATCTTTTCAAGTTGGGTAAGTTAATCCTGCGGGGAGATACTTATTTTTGGAGGCTTAGAGAAGATCGATGGAAGATATGTTCTTTAAAAAAAATTTGTTGCAGAGACTAATAATTTTAAAGCCGCGCGATTGCCGCTTTAGCAAGTCCCACACGAATATTCAAGGCTTTACATTGATCGAGCTATTAGTAGTGATCATTATTATTGGTATTCTCGCGGCGATCGCCCTACCCTCATTTCTTAATCAGTCTCAAAAAGCAAGGTTTGCTGAAGCAAAGTCTTATGTTGGCACTATGAGTCGTTTGCAACAGGCTTATTATATGGAAAAAAATAAATTCACTGATGATATAACTCGATTGGGTTTAAGTGCAACTACTGCCTCAGGCTCCTACGCATACATAGTTGTTACAGGGGATATTTCGGGAGCTACAAGTCCCATTCAATTAGATCGAATTATTACAAACGTCGCAGCGCCCAACTCACCTGGCTTAAAAGCTTATATCAGTGTTGTAGGAATAACAGCACTCACTACAACTACAGTAAAAGCAGATACGATTTTTTGTACTGCAAACTCTCCAGGGATGGTTTCAAGTGTACGTGGGTTCATAAATGCTGATGGTTTGACGGCGGAATGTCCGACTGGCTTTTCGGTACAGAGTCAGTAAAATTTTTTTGGCTCAGTGATATCATTCCGTTTTTTTGTGGGTAAGTTACTTTCACAACCCAAATCGTTAGCTTTCTCGACATAACAAGGGATAAAGAATTATGAAATCTGAATTTAAGACCAAGCTCATCCAACATATGCTCAACAAGAAGAATGGCGAAAAGGGTTTCACCTTGATCGAACTTCTCGTTGTTATCATCATCATTGGTATTTTGGCCGCGATCGCGCTTCCTTCTTTCCTTAACCAATCCAACAAGGCTAAGCAGTCTGAAGCCAAAACTTATGTTGGTACTCTCAACAAAGGTCAACAAGCCTACTATACCGAAAAGAGTATATTTGGTTCTACCATTGACATCTTAGGTATTGGTGTTAAATCTACCACTGTTAACTACAACTATGCTTCTGCAGCTATTGTTAGTGGTACCGTTTCAAGCAACGCTGCTCAGAGTACAGGTGTTGCTATCCCTGTGGCACTACGTAGTTATGCTGGTACAGTTCAATTGAACGTTGTCGCCACTACTAGTGATGTTACAAGCCTTGCTATTTTGTGCGAAGCTAATGCCGCAGGTGCAACTGCTGCTCCTGTGCCCACCTTAAACTCCTCAAACGGCCCAACCTGTTCTGCTGCTTCGCAACCAGTCGGCAGCTAATATTTGAGTTTGGTCTATCGCCCAGATATCTAAGTAGACAACAAAAAAGTGGAAAGTTAATAACTTTCCACTTTTTTGTTAATTGTATCGATAAAATATATCTTAACTCTTAGCTGCAAAAATTAGAACTATGAGCCAATGGCAACCACAAGCTTATAACTATCTGTTACAAAAAGATTATGCTAAAGCAATTAGCATCTACGAACAGGTGATCAATGATGAGCCAGAAACCATAACTCACTATTTCTATCTAGGACTACTTCAGCTTTTGCAAGGACAAGAGACAGAAGCTCAGTTTACATGGATGGCTTGTATTACCGACCAAGCATCAGCGGCACAAATCAATATTTGGACATCAGAATTAGTTGAAATTTTATCAACAGAAGTACAAAGACAACGCTCTATTAATGAATATGCGACAGCTTGGTTGATTTGCCAACATATTCATGAAATCGATAAAGACAATTTTGATAATTCGTTAACACTAATTTGGCTAGAAATTCAACTACAAACCCTTGATGCCGAAAATGTAGTTTTCCTTGAATTGATAGAGCAGTTGACGGAAGCAAATATTTCCGTAACCAAAACCCAATTTAACCATGATTTATTGTGGGAACTATTCGCAAGTTTAATTAAACATTCACCACATCCTTTATTAGTTGAATTTACAGAAGTAATTCTTTCCTTTGTTCAAGAACCCATTGATTTTGTTTACGATTTAATTAGAGCCTCTGTTGATTTTGCCTACCGCATGCAAGAAAACGACCTCGCAATCAGTTTGTTGAAATTAGCGCTACGTTTAGTACCAAACCATTTAGAGAGCCTAGAACATCTTTCGGGAATTTATCAAAAAGTTGGCGATTACGAGCGTGGATTGGAGACCGCACAGTTATGTTGTGAATTGTCAGTGGGGTTAGTGGATAAATTTTCTACAAATGCGTTACTTTTAAAAGCCTTACTAAACAAAGGCGGTCACTGGCAAGAATCTCTGGCAACATTTGCTACACAGCAGTCTATCCTATCAGCACTAATTGCTGAAAAGCCAACAAACCTAGCCCAAGTTACTGTTGATCGCCTTTATACTTCTAATTATTTTGCTTCTTTTATTAGGGATGAGCCAAAGCTTAATCGCTCCCTCCAAAATCAAATCTCTCAACTTTGTCAAGTCAATACCAACATCGATTTGGCAGAGCAAATGCACAAATTTCGTCAGCGCGATCGCTCTAGTTCTCAAAAGCTCAAAATTGGTTATATTTCATACTGTATGGCTACCCACTCTGTTGGCTGGCTCGCCCGCTGGCTGATTAGTCATCATGATCGTGATCAGTTCGAGATCTATGGTTATTTCCAAGCATATCGTCGATATCATGACGATTTACAATCATGGTATGAAAGTCAAATGGATGGAGTTTATCGTTCAGGTATTGATGAAAATCTCCAAGGGAATAATATAAGAGAACGAATTTACCAAGATCAGATTGATATCCTTGTTGATTTAGATAGCATTACCTTGGATAGCACTTGTGGAGTGATGGCTCACAAATCTGCTCCTATTCAAGTCACATGGCTAGGTTCTGATGCCTCTGGCATTCCCACCATTGATTACTTTATCGCCGATCCTTACGTTTTGCCAGGCTCTGCTCAAGAATATTATTCTGAAAAAATTTGGCGATTACCTCAAACTTATATCGCTGTAGATGGTTTTGAGATTGGTGTTCCTAGTTTACGGCGCGATCAATTAGATATTCCTCCTGATGCTGTCGTTTACCTGAGTGCCCAGCGTGGTTACAAACGCCATATCGATACCATACGTTTGCAAATGCAAATTATCAAGTCAATTCCCAATAGTTATTTTCTAATTAAAGGTTTAGCCGATCAAGATTCTATCAAAGACTTATTTACACAAATTGCGATT
>JAYVVP010000256.1:0-10225 GCA_043786935.1 Pseudanabaena sp.
CGGTAGATTTAGTAAGCTATCAAGATATATATCCATCTCTAATTATTTAGTATGATTGTATCTCATTATACAGTTATCCCCACAACCCCAGAAGAGCCACTAAACTTTACTTCAACCCGATTAGAGCAAGTTTCTCTCAACGCCAAAAATCGATGAATTTATGGTAATCACTAGATATTACCTCTTGTAGAGACTCTTGGTGCAATTTTCTGAGTTTTGCTAAGCTTAAGATAGTGAAATAGTGAAAGTTGGCAAATATGCAAATATCTTTAGAAAATTTATTGGAAGAATTATCGGGCATTGAAGCAATTACTAATCCCGCCCAAGTTGCCAAACTTTCGGAAGATTATGCTCACTTTAGTCCTATCCTTGTTCCATTACTAGCAGGCAAAGTTGGCGATGTCGTAGTCCGTCCTAGCAACGAAAGCGAAGTGTTAAGGATTGCTAAAGCTTGCGTAAAATATAAAATTCCGCTTACGGTGCGCGGTAGTGGCACGGGTAACTATGGACAATGCACTCCGCTTAAGGGTGGCATAATTCTAGAAACTTTGCGACTGCAACAAATTAAATGGATTAAAGCAGGACTCGCTTGTGTGCAGACAGGCGTAAAACTTGCAACGCTCGACAAAAAAGCTCAAGAAATCGGTTGGGAGTCGCGGATGGTTCCATCGACTGTGAGAAGTGCAACTGTAGGTGGGTTTATTGCTGGCGGCAGTGGGGGAATTGGTTCGGTTTTGTATGGACAATTACGCGATCGCGGTAACTTAAGAGCCGTACGAGTAGTGACACTCGAAGACGAGCCACGAATCATCGAATTGCGGGGAGATGATGTTCAGAAAGTCAATCATGCTTATGGAACCAATGGCATTATTACAGAATTAGAAGTTCCGCTTGCTCCTGCCTATGCATGGATGGAATGCGTAGTTAGTTTCGCTGATTTCATGACTGCCGCAAGATTTGGACAAGCCCTTGGCAATAGCGATGGCATCATCAAAAAGATGATCAGCGTTCATGCTGCGCCAATCCCTAGTTATTTCACCGCCCTCCAAAGTTATATTTCCACAGGTTCTCATTGTGCTTTAGTTCTTGTTGCCGAAAGCGATCGCGAACCGTTTTATAGTCTTGTTCAAGAATTTAAAGGTGAGATTTGCTATGAGAAAAGTGCTCAAGAAGCAAGTAAAAGCATGAGTCTAGTCGAATTTTCGTGGAATCACACGACTTTACATGCTCGTGCTGCTGATGCTTCGCTCACTTACCTCCAGAGTCTGTTTTTGAATGATCCAAAATTAGAACTTGTACAGCAGATGCATGAGTATTTTGGTGATGAAGTAATCATGCATTTGGAGTTTATTAAAGTAAATGGCGTAGTAATTCCTGCCGCGATTCAGATTGTACGGTTTACAAATAGCGATCGCCTAAATGAAATCATTCAATATCACGAATCAAAGGGCGTATTTATTGCTAATCCTCATACTTATATTCTTGAAGATGGAGGTATGAAAACGATTGATTATGGTCAGCTAAACTTCAAGCGCATGGTCGATCCCTATGGCTTAATGAATCCTGACAAAATGAAAGCTTGGCAAAACCAATAAATAAAGGCGGGGTTTTACGCCCCCTCAACTAAGCGATCGCAAGTTAAACTATACACAACTTTACAATGCGATTAACTTAGTTGCTATGACTGCAAATACTTTGCTTAGAGATGATCTTAATGACGATCTCAGTCTTAAAAACATCGAATCGGCTAACTTGCAAGCTGAGATTTTGCCTGCGGGTGGACTTGATAGAGATCGCTTTGATTGGCAAGAGGTTTGGTATCCAGTTTTTTACACAGAAGATTTGGATAAAACAAAACCCGCTAAATTTACTCTGCTAGAACGCGATCTCGTGATTTGGTGGGATCGCAATACAAACGCATGGAAAGCCTTTGACGATCGCTGTCCTCATCGACTTGTGCCTTTATCAGAAGGTAGAATTGCCGAAGATGGTTTATTAGAATGTCCTTATCACGGATGGGCTTTTAAAGGTGATGGAAGTTGCGATCGCATTCCTCAACAGCCCGAAGGCGGAACTGCACATACTTCTAAACGAGCTTGTGTGGCATCCCTGCCAACCGCAGAGCGACAAGGACTACTATTTATCTATGCTGGCAAACCTGAGAACGCACCTCAAGTTAAAATTCCCATCATCGAACCACTTGATACTGATAGTGAGAAATGGACTCTCTTCGGAACGTTTCGTGATTTACCCTATGACGCTCTCACCCTTTTAGAAAATGTGCTTGATGCGAGTCATCTTCCGTTTACACATCATAAATCGGTTGGCAACCGCGTCAATGCTGCACCGATGGTATTAGAGCTTCTCGAAAGTGGCAAAAATGGCTTTAATGGCACATGGGAAGAGGGACCAAGACGTGGAAAATTAGGAAGGCAAGACACTAAATTTATTGCGCCGTCGCTGATGTGGCACGACCTCACTTCTAAACAATTTGGTAGAACTCTTACGGCTGTTTATGCCACTCCTACTCGCAAAGGTGAATGTCGATTGTTTGCGAGATTTCCATTTCAATTTAGCTCAGCAATTCCTAGATTCTTTATTGGCATTACGCCACGTTGGTATTCTCATATTGGTCAAAATGGAATTCTTGAAGATGATCAGATCTTCTTGCACTATCAAGAGCGTTATCTTGAACGTGCCCTAGCTAAGTCAGAAGGCAATGCCAATTATGCTAAGTCCTTTTATTTGGCAACTCCAGCCGACACCTATGTTTCTGAGCTGCATAAATGGGTCAACCGCTATAAAGCTGATCCCTTTGCAGAGCAACGATTAGCTGCACCTTTAGCCAAAGAAGTTCTTTTAGATCGCTATCATTCCCATACTTCCAAATGTGCAAGTTGTAGTCAAGCTTTGCGAAATGTAAGACGAATTAAAACTGCAAGTATCGTAATCGCGGCGATCGCATGGACAGCAAGCCCCCTAATTAGTTTCTTTTTTGCCCCAGCAAATCTAACCGTGATTTTACTCAGTTCCATTCCCACAGCGATCGCGATCGCGCTATGGCTAATATGCAATAATCTAGAGCGGAAGTTGATCTATGGTCAAGAAATTCCATTACGCAATCTATAGTACGATCGGGTGAATTTACGATGTTACAGCATCTGTTGATTAAACCCGCTACAAGCTTGCCACAAGTAAGGTCGCAGGGCGAAGCCCCGCAATTGGTTTTATATTATTATTTGTGGCGAGTTTGAAAGCAAATTGCTGTAAATACACCGATAGTATCAATTAGCTCAGAACTAACTAGAGAAAAACTATGATTAAGCTTTATGGTGGCGCAAGAAGTCGCGCGTCAATCGTGAAATGGTATTTAGAAGAGTTGCAAGCTCCCTACGAGTTTCTACTTCTAGATATGTCTGTAGGTGAACATTTACAGCCTGATTTTCTAACGATTAATCCTTTCGGCAAAGTTCCCGCGATCGCTGACGGTAACTTTTTAGTTTGGGAATCAGGCGCGATTTTGTTGTACCTTGCTGATAAACATCAAGAGGTAAAAACTATCGAAGAAAGAGCGATCGCTTCTCAATGGATTTTATTTGCTAATGCTACGCTTGCGCCTGGTTTGTTTGGTGCGGATATTCGCGAAAAAGAAACGCCAAGATTGTTAGGTGGTTTGAACAAGATTCTTGAGAATCAGTCTTACACTACTGGTGATAACTTCACAGTGTCCGATGTAGCAGTCGCATCTATTCTCGGCTACGCCATTATGATGATGCAAATGTCCTATGCTGACTATTCTGGGATTGATGCTTACATAAAACGTATAGACGATCGCCCTGCTTACAAAAAAGCAATTATGGGACTGTAGTAAACAAAAAAAGGGGCGCGTTGCGCTCCTTTTTTTGTTTAGATAATGTTTGTAGAATTGCGATCGCTAAAGTATCAGTAGATCAGAAGCTAGGACTTCTTGGGAACTTGCTGAGACTTCGCAAAGGGTTGAAAATTCCAGCCAAACAATATAAAACTTTTGTGTTTGCGTTGCAACTTACGGAGCATTTTCACAACTTCTATCAAATCTTCGCGTTTATCTGGAGGCTTCTTGGCTCTCAGTTTGCCTAAAGACAAGATCACACCAAAGTGCGCGGCAGCATTACAAAAGGCATTGAGCATAGCGCGTTCAGGCGCATGAACCCCAATCGTTGCTGAACCAACATAGATTAGGCATCCTTTATCACTGCCCGTCGCCTCACGAGTAATACCATCAATGGTCAATAAACATCGCATTGTAATGTAGTCCGAAACTGCCACAGGATCAGAAAAGCTGACTTGCCAATCATGCCCAAAAGCATCCAGCCGCGAACAAAGTGTCAGCCAAACTGTAAAGAACTCTGAGAAGTTGTCGCGATCGCCTGCACATTTAGCAGCAATCCCAAACGAACGAGCCTTGGACGCAGACAAAAGCAGGATCGGATCAGAAGCATTGGAAAGATGAGTCATCGTGAAAACCAAAAAACTCTTTGAATATTGTACGTTTATCATACAAAGATGTCATCTCTTATTTATGACTAAAAATATGCTTTATAAGTTTAAATATGGCTTTTATAAGTTTAGACTAGCTTTTGTTTTGATTTACTGCTATTTACCTTTTGTAAGTCAGTATTACGGATTAAAAAAATTATTTGATTTTGTCTTGCTTTACCTAGAGCGATCGCTAAATCCGTCTAGCCCATGATCCTATTCTTGAATTGCTTGCAAAACTGTTTTAGGCGAGAGCTTATCTTTAAACCAAACTGTCAGGGCGGGAGTGTCACTTACTTTTACACCTGCTTTTTCGAGATTCAATCGTTCAGAAATAGCCAGAATCAAATTTTTACAATCGGCTTGCTGCACTTGCCAGAATTTTTTGCGTAAATATTCAGGTCGCCAATAGCCAACGATCTCTAATAAATAGGTACGTCCATCAGGATGCACCAGCCGAAAGTCAGGAATCATTACACTTCCTGGAATCGGGATTAGGTCAACTTCTCTTTCTAGCTTCCATTCTGTATTTAGCTTTTCCCAACTTTCCGCAAAAGAAGCCTCGATCGCACTGTCGTACATTTTGCCAGCAGGATAATGACTCACCAAGTCACAAGTAGAATCTAGAGCAAATAAACTTGTGCGCTTTTGTTTGGAATAAGCATCTTTTTCAACTAGAGTTGCATTTAAGCTCCATTTAGTGACGTGTAGCAACGCAGGGAGCAGTTTGGCGATCGCTAATCCATAGCGGGTACTAGTCCCGAAAAGGCTAGTCGCACCGTCAACTGTAATCGTAAAGCCATAATCGACATCGCCTTCGATATATGACATTAGTTGAAATAACTTGAGATATCGGAATAGAAGTTTATATTCGCCTGGGTCATTGCGGTGGACATTTAGGGTTATGTGACTAGCGCGATAGAAAACCCCTTGCACTTGAGAGAGATTGTATCGATGAATTAGCGCCTCTGGTGTCGGAATTTCAAATTGAGTGAGGATGCGATTTTCGATCAGATCGGCATAAATTCCCGTTGTAATTTGCGAAGGTAGAACTTCACGCTGGAGTTCTTTTGTGAGTGTATCAGCTAGGTTAGATAGGATTAGCTGGGTGGCTTGATGGCTAGGAATAACTTGGGCAGACAGTTCAAAAATGCGGCGGCGGAGTTCTTGAGGATCGAGGGGGCTAATGATTTCAAAAGTACTAAAGGCGGATTTGAGAATATGGGCTAATCCTCGCTTGACTCGATAATCAGGAGTATCGCCTTCGAGTTCTTGTAACTGGTGGTTGAGTTCGCTTTGAGTACCGCCTTTAGCATTCTCAAAAATTGTGATTAATTCTGAAGCGATCGCCTGCTGTTTAGGATCAAGTTTTAATTGTTTAGGAACGATCGCTTCGCCATTTATTCGGTGCATGAGTAGTTCGCTAGGCAGCATAGATCTCGCTCGACAATTAACTTCTCGCAAACCATTAAATCATAGCTTTTGAGCTAGAGTATTAGCAGGTGAGGCGCGAAGCGTCGTACCTGTGACCAAAAATAATTTATTAAAATTTGATATGTTAACTCCTGAAGCTCTGAAAGAAAGATTTGTGGCGATCGCTAGCAAGCGTGAATTATTGGTGCAATTGTCTCTCAAAGATAATTTGGGTAGCCTTCGTATAGATGTGATGCAAGCATTAGAAGAACTCGATGATCTGCTAATTGAAATTAGAAAAATTTTCCCTGACTGGCAACCCAACTAACTAAAAACCCAATTTTTTGGTGGATTTTGCTTGCCCGAAAATTGGGTTTTGTACCAAGAATTATCCACAATGCCTCCCAAATTAACTGCCTTCCATTCTCAAGTTAATGTGCAGCGCCAAGTCAAAATCCCGATGCGCGATCGCATTAACTTGACGGCTGATATTTATCGCCCCAAAGGTGTTGATACATCTTTACCAATATTATTAATGCGCTTGCCCTATGGTCGAGCGATCGCATCAACCTGCACCTATGCTCATCCTAGTTGGTATGCCAGCCAAGGCTATATTGTAGTTATTCAAGATGTGCGTGGTTGCGGTACTTCTGAAGGTGAGTTCTATCCATTTCGGAATGAGTATGAAGATGGATTTGATACTGTGGAATGGTGTGCCAAGGAATTAGAAGGCAGTAGTGGCAAGGTCGGAATGTATGGCTTTTCTTACCAAGGCGTGACCCAATTTCAGGCTGCCGTAGAGCGTCCTCAAGGGCTAATTACCATTTGTCCTAGCATGGCAACGGCAGATCTATATCACGGTTGGTTTTATTTTGGTGGCGCTGTTTGTTTAGATTTTGATTTAAATTGGGCTTTGCAACTGGCTCAAAATCGCGCATGGTATTTGAAACAGGAGCCACAAGCTACCAAACTTTTTGAGGCTCAAAAGCAGACTGTAAGATGGTTAGAGTCTGCGCCTTTGAGTGAAATAGAATTATTTAAAAATAATCAATTTGGGCAGTTCTTTTTTGATTGGATTGGTAATCAGCAAGCTAATGATCAGTATTGGCAAAAGCTGAACCCTCTTAGTTATTTTGATCGCTTTGATTTACCTGCTTTGCATATTGCGGGGTGGGCTGATATTTTTATTGAGGCAACGATTAACGCCTATCACCAAGCTAAAGCGGTAACCAAAAAACCTCAACATTTAGTCGTCGCGCCTTGGCAACATCTACCTTGGTTACCCAAAGTAGGCGAAATTGATTTTGGAGAGGCCGCAGTTTCGACAATCGATCAATTGCAAGTTGATTGGTTTGATTTTTGGCTTAAAGGAATCGAAAATGGCATCAGCGATCGCGCTCCTGTGCAGCTTTTCTTGATGGGCAAAAATCACTGGCTAGATTTGCCAGAGTTCCCCTTAACTTCGATTACTCAAAACTTTTATCTGCATCCACAAAAAAAACTAAGCCCTGAAAGCCCAACTACCGCCAACCAATCACCCGATATCTACGTCTACGACCCACGCAATCCCAATTCTTCTACGCCCTATGGATTCTATGATCAGCGCCATGTACAGCAACGATGGGATGTGCTTATTTATCAGAGCCAAGCATTAAATGAAGACTTAGCGATCGCGGGTATTCCCGAATTTATACTCTATGCGGCGACCACAGCACTCGATACCGATTGGGTCGTAAAGCTATTGGACATTTATGCAGATGGGAAACAGATGTTAGTGTCAATGGGTGTTTTGCGTGCGAAGTTCCGCAACTCATGGACTGAGACTGAATGGATTGAACCTGATGTTGTAAATGAATATCGGATTAAATTACGCCCAACTTGTCAGAATTTTGCCAAAGGGCATCGCATTGGTGTGGCGATCGCTAGTGCCGCTTTTCCTGCGATCGAGCGACATTCTAATACGCAAAAATCACCATCTGAGGCGAAAGTAAGTGACTTTGTGGAGGCAACACAGCAAATTTTTTATAGTGCAGAATATCCTTCACATTTACAATTACCAATCAAATAGAAAAAGTACAAACCACTTTCTCCACTTCATATACAGCAATTTGCTTTCAAACCTACCACAAATAATAATATAAAACCCGTTGCGGGGCTTCACCCTGCGACCCTTGTCGTAGTGGGTTTGATCAACAACTCCTGTAAGATCGCCAACCGCCATAATCAGTTATTTCTTTTTGCCCTTCGCATAAAAATGGTTCGCCTAAAACCCCTAAGACCTCTTGCCCATCGGCTAAAACGACTTTACCAATACACAAACCCGCAGGCTCAGACAATAAAATTTCTCCCAAAGCCGCAGGAGTTATTGACCAGATTTCTAAAGCGATCGCTTGTCCATTTTCACTAACCCGTAACATCGCAGGATGGCGATCAGCGATCGACCAGAGCCGATAAATGGACGCAGTTATTTCTTCTCTAACAAATATTGCCCCCACCTTCTGCAAGTTAACATTTAACTCTAGACCACGCATCAAAGTACCGTTAACGGCAAACTCAATCATCTTGCTAATCCCCAGATCTTCTTGCTTAATTCTACGTCAGCAGTGTTTACAACATAAATAGACGTGAATTGCCACCTGCCCCATCATTTGTCATTGCGTCATTTACGACATTGTCTGATTCGAGATTTCCATCCACCAAGTTGACAATGCGATCGGCAACATCAAGGATGCGATTATCATGGGTCACCATCAAAATCGTGATATTTTCTTCCTTTGCCATTTTTTGCATCAGCGTCACCACGTCACGCCCTGATTTTTTGTCCAACGCCGCAGTTGGTTCATCTGCAAGGATTAACTTGGGATGGTTGACCAAAGCCCGCGCGATCGCCACCCGTTGTTTTTGACCACCCGACAGCGCATGAGGCTTATAATCAACCCGTTCCTCTAATCCTAACTGACCGAGAATATTCGCCGCCCGACTCGCAGGCGCAACATGGCCCCTCTGAGGATAAAGATCAGTTGACATCATTACATTTTGTCTGGCAGTTAAAGAGTAAAAAAGATTGTGAGCCTGAAAAATAAAGCCAATACTTTTACGGGTTTGGACAAGTTTGTTTTGACTAAGCCCTTTAAGCTCTTGTCCCAAAACTCGCAGATTCCCATCTTGAATCGTCCGTAAAGCCCCAATTAAAGTCAAAAGAGTAGTTTTACCTGAGCCAGAAGGACCCGTAAGAATAACAATTTGCCCAGGATAGATGTCTAGATTAATATCAAACAAAACCTGCTTAAATAAATCCCCTTCACCATAATGAAAGTTTAAATTACGAATTTGTACCGACGGCTCAACATCAGGGGATAACGATTTCAGTTCAGGAGCAGAAGAAATATCGAGCATAGTCTAAGAACCTATGGACAAAACAAAAGATTTATGCAAATTATTTATGAAGCTCTCACCCTATATTAGCGATGACAGGCGTGCTTATTACCTGCCTACTAAAATTATTTCCAAGCGCATGTTGCTGTAAGGTTGATCAACTCTCTAGACTCAGATTTTTTAACATGAATTCCAATCCTATTTTTGTACTTGCTTCAGCATCTCCAACCCGTAAAAAAATTCTAGAAAATGCAGGAATTCAGCCAATTGTGAGAGTGAGTCACTTTGATGAAGAGGCGATTCAGGTTTATGATCCGATCGCTTTGGTGCTGACGTTAGCACAGTGCAAAGCTAAGGTGATTTTACCAGTAGTCTCTCAGGAGTTCGCAGGACAAAATGCGTTAATTATGGGTTGTGACTCAATCATGTATTTAAACGGCATGATTTATGGCAAGCCTGACTCCAAACAAATAGCGATCGCTACATGGCAAAAAATGCGTGGCAATTATTGCGAACTTTATACAGGACATTGTTTGATTGACACCAAAACCCAGCGAACAATTATGCGTTATGGTGTGACAAAAGTGTATTTCGCGGACGTGACTGATGCGGAAATTGATAGCTATGCTGAATCTGGTGAGCCATTGTGCTGTGCAGGGTGCTTTACTTTAGAGAAACTTGGTGGATTGCTAATTGAGAAGATAGAAGGATGTCATACTAATGTTTTAGGTTTGAGTCTTCCTATCTTGCGACAAATGTTAAAAGAACTCAACTACAGCATTCAATTTAGCGCCAATGGAACGGCGATCATAGAGCTAAACAAATGAATATGGCAAATCGTAATTCAACTACAGCATTCAATTTAGCGCCAATGGAACGGCGATCATAGAGCTAAACAAATGAATATGGCAAATCGTAA
>JAYVVP010000257.1:0-10220 GCA_043786935.1 Pseudanabaena sp.
GTTTGAGCATGAAATCGAAGCCGAATTTGCAGGACAACTCGATATATGGCAGTCTCAGCCTGAAACGGTGCAAATGCCTGAAGGTGAAAATTTACAACAGGTTTGGGATCGAATTGCTATAATTTGGCAAAAAATTGTCGAGTCAGTTCCTGCGGGCGAGACTGCCCTCGTAGTCGCCCATGATGCCGTCAACAAAGCAATCCTTTGCTTACTGTTTGACTTTACACCCGAACAATTTTGGGTATTTAAGCAAGGTAATGGCGGCGTGAGTGTAATTGACTATCCTCAAGGTGCTGATGGTCGCCCAATCTTACAATCCTGCAATATCACCACTCACTTATCTGAAGGTATCCTTGATCGCACCGCAGCAGGCGCTCTCTAACCCAAAATTGAGTAAATGCAACACAAGTGCCATTTAATTCCATAACTAAAGAGAGGCGCGTTTTCTGCTAATTTGGTGTAAAGGATTTATTTTATTATTTTGTTTTAGTATTCGGAGTTTAAAAAAGTGACCATTCTATTCCAACTTTTATTGGCTGCCTTTGTATTGTTTTCTTTCGTTTTGGTAATTGGTGTCCCAGTTGCTTACGCATCTCCTAGCTCTTGGAACCAAACAAAGCCACTTTTGTTTCTTGGCTCCCTAATTTGGTTAGCATTCGTAATTGTTATCGGCATTTTGAATGCTTTTGTCGCTTAAAAATCTATAAAATCATCTATAAGTTAGAGACGGCACAAAGAGTCGTCTCTGAGACTTTATATTCAAAATTAATTCTATGACCGTTTTTGAAGGTAGCTTTACCAATACTGATAGTTTGCGCTTCGCAATTGTCGTAGCTCGGTTTAATGATCTAATTGTCGGCAAGCTTTTGCAAGGATGTCAAGATTCACTGCTACGTCATGGAGTTGACGTATCTGAGACTGGCAGCCAAGTCGATTATGCATGGGTTCCAGGTAGCCTAGAGATTTCGATGGTGGCGAAAGAACTAGCTACTTCTGGGCGTTATGATGCAATTATTTGCTTGGGTGCAGTCATTCGTGGCGATACACCTCATTTTGACTATGTAGCAAGTGAAGTTTCTAAAGGCGTTGCGGCAGCTTCTTATCAGACAGGTGTACCAATTATTTTTGGGGTACTGACTACTGATACGATGCAGCAAGCCTTAGAGCGGGCTGGCATCAAAAGTAATAAAGGTTGGGAATTTGGCATGGGGGCGATCGAGATGGCAAATCTGATGCGCCAAATTCGTTCTAAATCTGCTTAAATAATTTTCTTTACTTTTCAAATGATAAATCCTGCGCTTTGTCCTTGGGATGCTTGCCAACTACGAGCATCGTAGTACAGGTCTTCTAAACAAATGCTGTAAAGCGCATCTTTGAGCTTGCGATCAAGTCTTTGCCAGAGAGCAAAGGTTACCCAATCGGAGGCGAGTTTTTCCTGTGGCTTAAGTCTAGGCAAAGGATAGGTATCTTCACCAACTGCCGACAAAATTTCGCCTAGAGAGATTTCTTTGGGCGATCGCCTTAGCTTATATCCTCCTTGCACGCCACGACTCGACTCAACCAGATCAGCTTTTCGCAAGGCAATCAAAATTTTTTCTAAATATGGGGCAGGGATTGATTGGCGATCGCTAATTTCGCGTACTGAGGCTGGCTTACGTTTTGCCCAAACTACCAGATCGAGCATTGCCTTAACGCTGTAATGTCCCTTTCTGGTTAGTTTCATAATTTTCTTTTTTGAATACCTTGCCTTAGCTCTGCATTGTCATCTCTGTACTATCAGAACTTCAAAAAAATTATTGCTTGTGTTTGGACAATTTGTTGGACAGCTAAAGATAGATCAACTGGCGCAGGCAACATTTCGCCGCCCCGCCAATCTAGCAATTGTACCAAAATCAAATAGCCAACGCCCAAAAGAATGGCGACAACGCCTGTAAAAACTGATATCCACTGCGATCGCTGCATAATTAAAACTAACTAAATTTAAGTAAATTAATGAATTGGCAAAAACGCGCAAACTAACTGCTATTATCCCTCTTGAAATATCTTTCTGCTGATATATATCTAAGTAAAACTTAGAATCAGGTGAAACTCTGTTTTGATAGGAACAATCCTTTTGATCCTCCGTCCTAAAACTTGTGCATAGAACACACAACCTTTGATTATTGTGCATCTATGGCTAAATCAAGTCCAGTAGGAGCGATTGATTGATGAGTTATACCCTATCTTGGTCAACAAGCATCGGGGGGTATTTGCCCTCCAACTCCGTGTCCGTTGATAAGCTCCCCATTGTTGAATTGGTGCAATTGTGCCAAACAGAAGCGCAAACTAATCGGTCTGCGTTTGCTGAACTCATGCGACGTAATCAATCTTATGTCGATCAAGTCTTGTATAAGCTTGCTCCAGATTGGCAAGATCGCGCTGACCTTGCTCAAGAAGTATGGTTACGTGTTTATCGCAATATCAAGCGCTTACAAGAGCCTGAAAAATTTCGTGGGTGGCTGAGTAGAATTGCTACCAATTTGTTTTATGACGAGCTGCGTAAGCGTAAGCGAGTTGGCAACTCAGTTTCTATTGATGCAACGTTTATGTCTGGTGATGGCGATGAAATGAATTGGGACTTACCTAGTTCAGATCCAAGTCCAATTGAAAATATGTCCACGCAGGAGTTTTATGAACAACTCCGCAAAGCAATTCATGATTTACCTTCTAGTTTTCGTGAAACCATTGTTTTAAGGGAAATTCAAGGTTTATCTTATGAAGAAATTTCTGAATTAACAGGTGTATCGCTTGGTACGGTAAAATCACGTATAGCTAGAGCCAGACTAAAGCTACAAGCGCAATTACAACCCTATTTGACGAATATGTAATGTACTTAATATTCTGAGGGGGTATTTATGTTATGAGTGCTAACCAAATTTTTGATAATTCTATGACTATTCCACAGGAGCGCTTCGAGTTACTCAGTGCTTATATAGATGGCGAAGTAACCAATACAGAAGAGCAGATGGTCGAACAATGGCTATCTGATGATGTTGATTTTCGCCGTCTCTATCATCAACAAATTAAGCTGCGTCAATTGCTCGTTGACTTACCAGTCCCTGTGGCTGCAAATTCATCTGTGAAAGCAGAGACAAATGTAATGATAGATCGCGTCTTTGCGGAGATTGATAAGCGATCGCAGCGTCGCAAATGGAAACTAGCGGGTTTTGGGGTATCAGTTGCGGCTGTAGTTGGCATATTTGGTTCGATGTTTACTTTTAACTCGTCGCCACAATTTAGCCCAGTTGCCAATAGCATTAAAAATCCTACGACAACTGTTGAAGAACCAGTTTTAATTGCCATGGAAGAGCCACTGGTACCGCTGCCTAAGTCAATGAGTGATAAATAAGTTAGTAAAACTTGCAGGAACTGCTGACTAATTATTTTGATTGCTTGCTTTGAGTTACATATAAATTTTAGGAGCTTCTATTCAAGGCTTCTAAAATCTGTGTATGTTAAATTAGTATGTAAGGCGAAATAGATGACGGAAAACCGTCTATTGGTAAAGACTAAAGTTATCAAAAGTTTTTTGTAAAATTGTAAGTAATTGTATTATTGGTCGCGGAAATAGCTATGAGAGAACCGAATAACAAATCTCGTTACAAGCAACCTTTTATTTATGCTTCGATGCTCTTATTAGGTTTGATCTTGGGTGCATGGGCAGTTGTCTCAGGAGTGAAATCTCCAAATACAACAGTGGTTACACCTTTACCCCAAGTTGCATCTTTAACACCTGTCTTAGCGCAAGATATTGATAGAAGTAAGTCAATCACAGTTCCACGTAATTATGTCGTGGACGCGGTCAATCTTACAGGACCTGCCGTCGTAAGAATTAATGCATCTCGAACTGTCTCAGGCAATCAACAAGTTCCTGAAGCATTTTTAGAAGATCCTATGTTTCGCCAATTCTTTGGTGATCAATTACGTCGTATGCCTAAAGAGAGGGTTGAGCGAGGCACTGGGTCAGGATTTATCATTAATAAAGAAGGCGATATCATCACTAACGCTCATGTTGTTAGTGGTGCTGATAAGGTGACAGTAGTTTTAAAAGATGGTCGTCAAATCGAAGGCAAGGTAATAGGCAGTGATGAATTAACCGATATTGCCGTTGTGCAGGTTAAATCTGACAATCTTCCTATTGTTCGTCTTGGCAGTTCACAAAACATACAACCAGGTGACTGGGCGATCGCGATCGGTAATCCTTTGGGGTTAGACAATACAGTTACGGCAGGAATCATTAGTGCGATCGGTCGTAAGAGTGGACAAATTGGCGTAGACAAGCGTGTTAGCTTCATTCAAACCGATGCAGCGATTAATCCTGGTAACTCAGGCGGCCCCTTACTTAACCAAGCTGGTGAAGTTATTGGTGTAAATACTGCGATTATTCAAGGTGCACAAGGTTTAGGCTTTGCTATTCCTATTGAAACTGCACAACGCATTGCTAAACAAATTATCGAAAGCGGTAAGGTGAGTCGTGCCTATCTCGGTATCCAAATGGTAACTGTAGATGCAAACGTGAAGACTCAAATAAATCAAGACACTGAATTAGGTATTAAAATCTCTGAAGATAAAGGGGTATTAATTACTAGAGTTGTTGATGACTCTCCTGCGGCAAAAGCTGGAGCTAAACGCGGTGATGTAATTATTAAGTTTGACAGTAAAGAGATTTTAACGGCTGATCAAGTTACTCAACTGGTAGAAGATCGTGCGGTCGGCGATAAAATTGTGATGGAAGTCAAGCGTAATGGTCAGTCAGTAGCTTTAAATGTAGAAGCTGCACAGTTTCCGCAAAAATTTCCTAACTAGTTAGGATGTTGCGATAATCATAAGTATTGACAAATTAAAACCACGAAATGAGATGGGAATGCTTCACGCACCTATTTCATCTTGTGGTTTTATGTTTTGAGATAACTAGATCCAATAAAGTAGGGGAAAGAGCCAAACGTCTTATATCTTTAGCGTCTTATATCTTTTAGGACGCGATGTGCAACTAAAAGTCTGAAAGCCCTGATTTCTCTTACTGCATTAACAAGGAGCTTGAATTTTCGGTATCTCAAACAACCTCAGAGCAATAGCCCAAAAATAGTTGCACATCGCGTTTTTAAAGGCTTATGGAATTTTTCTCATTCTAATCTCATGTTAACAAAAAGAGCTTTAGGCGAAATTACTATTTATAACTTGTTTATAACTTGTTTATAACTACTCTCTCAGTAAAGCAAGGAGTGTCATGGTTAGTTCAGTTTGTCTTGACTCAAACTTTCTAAAAGATATAGGCTCTAAATGAAAGCAATCAAAAGGTTTCTGGCTGGTGTCGGTGTTGCTTGTGTATCACTTGTTTCCGTTGAAGCTGCTAGTGCGGCTACTATCACAGGAGTAACTGAGTTCATCACTGCTGGCAGTGATATGAACGGTATGCAAGTGACTGTCAACTTTCAAGGTGGCGCTACTAACACGGCTATTTTTGGTGCAACAGGATCTGGTTCTGGTGCTGCGTCCTCTGGTGGTTGGTCTTTAACCCAATCAGGTCTTACTGGTGATAATCCTTGGACATTCACTAACAACACAAGTTCTGTTATTACTTCTCTATTCATTAATGCGATCCCAGGAAGAACTGTGTTTGACATTCTTCCTGGTACTATTGGTACTCCTAATTCTTCAACTGGAGTCCCGTTCACTTTTGAATCTGGCGAAAGACCAACTTCTTTCCAGTATGACAATATTGTTAATGTAGTCGGTTCTGCCCCAGTTGGAGACCTTTTTGGTGACTTGACTTTGTCGTGGGTAGACGGCTTTGCTCCAGGTAAATCTTTGAGATTTATAGCCGATACTGATAACGCGATCGCTGTTACCGATCCAACAAACAACACCAGACCCGTACCAGTCCCTGGTTTTGTTGTTGGTATTGTGTTAGCCGCAGGTTTCCTCTCTGGTAAGGAAATCAACAAGCGTAAAGCTAAACTTCAAGAAACTGAAGTCTAGATATCGCAGTATCAAGCAAAATAGGAGTAGATAAAGTTTAATTTTATCTACTCCTATTTTTTTGTTGAAAAATGTAGTTTTGAATTTGTTGATTGTTACCTCAACCTAAGTTGCTATCAAACTAATTTTTGAAATTATTACTCAAGATATAGTAATTACTTCCTTCACACGCGATGTGCAACTAAAAGTCTGAAAGCCCTAATTTCTCGTACTGCATTAATAAGGAGCTTGAATTTTCGGAAGCTCAAACAACCTCAGAGCAATAGCCCAAAAATAGTTACACACCGCGTTTTTAGGAGAATTAACTATTTGTTTTTGTCTCAAAGTTTGGTATGAATGAAGAAATAAGCTTTTAACAAAGTTATATTGTTTACCAAATTAAAGACCTTGCCTCTTACTTTGATTTATTGACCCATGAATTTACAAGATGCGACCGTAGTTGAAGGTAGTCAATTTGAACATTTTCTTGTTTTGCAAGATCCTGAAGGTGAACAAAGGATTTTATTG
Organism: Pseudanabaena sp.; assembly: GCA_043786935.1. Taxonomy (GTDB): domain Bacteria; phylum Cyanobacteriota; class Cyanobacteriia; order Pseudanabaenales; family Pseudanabaenaceae; genus Pseudanabaena. The sequence goes on from JAYVVP010000257.1 coordinate 6,526, forward strand.
GATAGTAAGAGCTATGGACTTGGGCGATCGCTAGAAAACGAGATAGTTTTGCGATCGCAGTCAGTATCTCGTGAACATGCAACTTTAACGGGGATTTCCCTGCCACCACCACTATTTCAAGTATTTCGACTAAACGATGGTGCTTTTGAGCAAGGCAAAAGTACAAACGGTGTGCTAATCAATGGCAAAATTCGTAATTCTTGGGTATTAATGCAGGGCGATCAAATCGTTTTTAGCAGTAACTCTAGTGCGATCTATCAAATTTCGCCTGAGCCGCCCTATGTCAACGGCAAGATTGGCTTTTTTCTAGAATCCTTGCATAACTTAGCTACAAACAGTATGAAATCGGGTAAGTATACCGATGCGGAAAATTACTTAAATCAAATCTTGATTTTAAATCAACAGTTATATGGAGAATCAAATCCGAATATTGCTAATTGTCTGATTGATTTGGCTGCTCTAAAGTATTCACAAAATTTCTTTGATAAAGCAGAAAGCTTATTTTTACAAGCGATCGCACTTCGCCAGAAATCTCTCGGTGCAGAGCATCTTGATGTGGCGATCGCTATGTTTGATCTTGCCGCCATATACAATAAACAAGCTTTGTATGAAAAAGCTGAATTAATGTTTTTGCAAGCAGTGGCAATTAAGCAAAAGACTTTAGGTGAAAATCATCCCGAAATTGCTGCCAATCTAGTCGATTTAGGGGCAATATATTATTCACAGAAACGCTATCAAGAAGCTAAAAGTCTTTACGAGCGATCGCTGAAAATTTATAAGCAATCGTTTATCGCTGGACATCCAAATATTGTATCAGTCCAGAAAAAATTGATGAATCTAAACAAAAAACTTCGTCCAAAATGGTTATCTTGGAATGTTTTTATCCCTGCTTCTTTTGTACTGCTTTCTGGAGTTGTTGCTTATACATTTTTGTCTCCCAAAACTGATATCAGCTGTCTCAAGGTTTTAACTGATAGTAAAGTTGAATTAATATCTGGGGATGAATGTCGCCAAATTACTAAGTAAAATTAGTAAATAAAGTAGAACGCGCGATCGCAATAAATATAGCAAGGCTAATCCAGAGTAAAAAACAAGTACGTGTTAATTTTAAGGCTTGTCGGATTTTGATTGGAGAAATCGCTGTAATGTCATCCCCTAACAAAGGTTTATGTTTAATAACACCGCGATAGCGATTTTCACCACCTAGCTGCACTTGCAAGATAGTGGCATAAACGCATTCGCTCCATCCTGAATTAGGACTTGGGTCATTCTTAGCATCACGTTGACAGAGCCTCCAGACATAAATAGGCTTTCCTGAAAGTAAGGCTAAAGTGATCACCGTCAGACGACATGGCAGCCAAGTAAGAACATCATCAGTTTTGGCACTAAACCAACCCAGATCGGTATAGGGTGATTCAAGATATCCGACCATTGAATCTAGAGTGCTAGAAGCTTTGTAAGCGATCGCAAGAGCCACACATCCATAGGGAAATAAGAAAGAACCAAGAATTGCATAAAATAATGGGGAAGTAACAGCATCGATCGCATTTTCGGTAACAGTTTCTAGTACGGCGCGTAAAATCTCTAATTCTGTCAAATCTTCCGTGTCACGCCCCACATAACGACTTAGCTCTTGTCTAGCACTTTCTATGTTTCCCATGTGTAAAACTGCTAATACTGAATCGGCTGCATTACGCAGACTCCGCCCCGCAAAACAAGCAGCTAATAAAACACTAGAAATGGCGATCGCTAAGACAGGATGTATTAATGAGAAGGCGATTACAGTTAGCCAGCTTATTAACCCACACCCTAAGATCATGCTAATTACCAAAATAAATCCCAACATTTTCATGATTTTCGATGAAAAGCGTGGAATACGAGTATTTGAAGCAGCATCTTTGATAATTACCAAATTAGTGAATTGTGTAATCATCCATCCCATTACCTGCACTGGATGTAGCCAATTTATGGGATCGCCAATTAAGTAATCGAGGCTAGCAGCTAAAATTAAAATCAGAAAATTTAAAGGTGTTTCTAACACTGAAATTCGGTGATAGGTTAGCATAGGCAGCACTTTGCGCCATTCATCCTAACTTATTGTATTGATATTATGAAAGCCATATCTGTTTTAGGAACTTCATCTAATGCTGGCAAAAGCTGGATGGTGACTGCTTTGGGCGCATGGCTGAGACGAAATGGCGTAAAAGTCGCTCCATTTAAAGCCCAAAATATGTCTAATAACTCCTATGTGACTCTGGAAGGTGGAGAAATAGGAAGGGCGCAAGCAGTGCAAGCGATCGCTTGTGGGATGCGTCCGATCGTAGAAATGAATCCTATCCTATTAAAGCCATCGGGAAATGGAACTTCGCAATTAGTTTTGTTAGGTGAAGCGCGTCAACATATCGCTGCGATTGATTACTACCAGCATATCGAAACTCTCTGGGAGAGCGTGCGAGATACTCTCGAATTTTGGCGCGATCGCTGCGATGTTTTGCTGCTAGAAGGTGCTGGCAGTCCAGTAGAACTGAATCTCATGCATCGCGATCTTGTAAATTTACGACCAATTATCCATTTACAAGGGCGATGGATTCTTGTTGGTGATATTGAGAAAGGAGGCGTGTTTGCTCAAATTATTGGTACACATCAGCTAATGCCCGAACCTGCAAAGGATTTAGGATTAGGATTTATTGTCAATAAATTTCGTGGTGATTTGCGATTGTTTAGTGATGCTGAGAAACACTTTCGCGATTATATGCCTCATCTTCCCTATCTAGGAGTTCTTCCCTATGCATCAGATTTGCAACCAGAGAGCGAAGATAGTTTATGTAGCGAAGCCGAAGCAAAAGGAAAAGGCGCAAAGATTGCATGGATCAGGTTTCCACATTTATCTAATTCCCAAGATAGTCAGCCTTGGCAATTAGATATGGGTATAGAGACTGTTTGGGTACAGACTGTGTCAGAACTTAGCAATGCGAGGATTATTATTCTGCCAGGGAGTAAAAACACCCTTAGCGATCTTCAATGGTTGCGAGCTACAGGATTAGCAGAAGCAATTTTAGAAGCGCATAGGCATGGTGTGCCGATCGTTGGTATTTGTGGTGGCTATCAGATGTTGGGGAAATATCTATGCGATCGCGCAGGATTCGCGGGTACATTAGGTGAAGTGGAAGGTTTGGGACTCTTACCAATCAGCACAGAATTTATGGCAACAAAACAAGTGCGTCAAGTGCAAGCGATTTGGCAAGCGGAACAATCTATTGATAAATGGATAACCTACGAAATCCATATGGGAATGACTAAATTAACTGAGGAAAGTGAATCTTCGCAAATTCAATCTTTGCTGCAAGTGCAAGGTGATCGCGAATATCATGATGAAGGAATGCAGTATGATCGCGTATGGGGAACTTATTTGCATGGTCTATTTGAGTCAGCAAATGTCCGTCAAGCCTTAACTCAATTAGCAAACATTTCTGAACATCGACCTTCTTTTCTATCTTGGCAAGTTCATCAACAAAATCTCTATAACAACATGGCAGATTTAATCGAAACACATTTAGACTTGCTTCCAATTCGTAGCTATTTAAATCTTTAGCAATGCTTGGTACTGGTTCCGTCAAGTGAGACACAAAAAAGTATATTTGAAGCCAGTTAAAAGACATATCGAATAGAAAACAACTGTGACCAAGAAAGCCCAA
>JAYVVP010000258.1:0-25220 GCA_043786935.1 Pseudanabaena sp.
TAAAGCGATCGACACTGATGAGAACGGATATTGATGAGCAAAATTTGTTGTGCCATCAAGCGGATCGATCGCCCATAAATATTGACTCTCTGTATTCCCTAATACACCCGATTCTTCTGCTAAAATTCCATGATCAGGAAAGTGACGCTGCAAAATTGATAAAATCATTGCTTCCGATTCTTTATCCGCGATCGTAACCAAATCACCTGGTCTTTTTTCTTCGACTTGTTTGTCTTTGAGATTGCCTGAATAAGATTTTAGGACTGCACCACCCGCGCAAGCAGCCTCAGTAGCAATATCTAAGAAGGTTTGTAGTTGCTCTTTACGAGTAGAAGCTTGCGAATTTGTCATGATTTTGAAAAGTGATTTTTTGATTTATTTCTTTAGTCTATTTCTAAGGCAATAAAAACATACCTCATAAAATAATGGTCGTTGACATAGCTTCTACTTTTTAAAATCACCTGTCAAAAAAGTAAGCCCAACATTTTGTCCCCCTTAACTTTCTTAAATCACTCTATAGGTGCTGCTAATAAAAGCGCGATCGCTGCGAGAATGTCTGGGTACTGACTTTGTGAAGATTCATGAAGCCATTTTGGAAAATCGCTTTACCATTAGTTGCGATCGCGAGTTCACTTCCTTCTTCCGTTCTCGCAACCTCGTTAACTCCAACTCCCCCTGTCGATCAATCTACCGCTAAGGAAGCTGAAGAACTATGTGGGAAACCAACCCTTGATGACTTGCAAAAACATAAGGTCAAACAAGGCGAAACGCTTGAAGCGATTGCCAAAAAATATGAACTGAAAACCGCAACCTTGATGGGTTTAAACCCAGAAGTCCGTAATGGTGATGTCACAGTTGGTCAAACCTTATCGGTTCCGCCACTAGATGGTTTGACTTACCGTTTTAAAAACGAAGAAAACTACACAACCGTTGCCAAAAAATATAATATTCGCGCGGATGTCCTCTTTGAGCGCAATGGCTGCCAACGCCGCCCCAAAGTTGTATTTGTTCCTGGTGCAATCTGGAAGCCTGACCCAGTTCCTTTCAATCCTGCGATCGCGGCTAGAGGCTCAGACAATCCATCCGTAATCTTTCAAGCAGGCGGCTATCCCCTACCCTATTCCGTCCCTGTCACCTCCGACTACGGTTGGCGCATGAATCCTGTGACCGTAATTTGGTCATTTCATAGCGGCATCGACCTCGGTGCACCTTTCGGCACTCCCGTACTGGCGGCAAAAGCAGGACGAGTTGAATATGCAGGTTGGGGTGATGGTTATGGCAACCTAATTGAACTTGATCATGGCTCTACAGGCACACGCTATGCCCACCTTGAAGCCATTTATGTAGCTCAAGGTCAACAAGTAGCTCAAGGTCAACAAATTGGTGTTGTCGGCTCGACTGGGCGGTCAACTGGTCCACATTTGCATTTTGAGCTTATGGTTCCTTCGGGCGATGGTTGGGTAGCTCTCGATCCAGCACCCTATCTCAATCGCCTCGCCTCAGTTATGACTAATTTATTTTTTCTTTAAAAATTTAGATATACACACATGAACTTTTCCCCCAGTACACTTGCCTTGATTGTCTATGGAGTCGTCGCGATCATTGGCGGCTTTATTGGTTTTGTCAAAAGCCAAAGCAAAGTATCAATCATCTCAGGCACTATTAGCGGCGGGGGATTACTGATCGCAGGAGCCGCCGCCGCCCAAAATCAAGAGTGGGGCAAAATTGCGGGAATGGCGATCGCATCCCTGTTAGTGATCGTCTTCATGGTGCGACTAATCAAAACCAAAAAATTTATGCCAGCAGGCTTAATGATCCTCGGAGGCGTTGTAACTCTCGGATTAGCAATAGTTTCGAGCTAATTCATCCCGTTTTCTAAGTCTGGTGTTAGCATATTAATTGTTAAGAAGTGTGATGAAGAAAAGCTTGTATACAACGCAATGCTTCAAAATGTTTTGGTAATCATTTCATTTGACAAAGAAACCTTCCATGTCAGATACCTACATTAGTTTTTCGTGACTGTTCTTAGGAACAACATCTGAAGTTAAAAAGTATCTGCGTGGTATGGCATCACATCAATCGTTTTTATTCATATTTTTGATCGGAGAAAAATTAAATGAGCGTAGTCACGAAGTCTATCGTGAATGCAGATGCTGAAGCCCGTTACCTCAGCCCTGGCGAACTAGATCGTATTAAGGGCTTTGTAAGTTCTGGCGAACGTCGTCTTCGCATTGCCCAAACTTTGACCGAATCTCGCGAGCGCATTGTTAAGCAAGCTGGCGATCAACTTTTCCAAAAGCGTCCTGATGTTGTTTCTCCTGGTGGAAATGCATACGGTGAGCAAATGACAGCAACTTGCTTGCGTGACCTCGACTACTACCTCCGTTTGATAACCTACGGAGTAGTTTCAGGTGATGTCACTCCTATTGAAGAAATCGGACTCGTCGGCGTTAAGGAAATGTACAACTCCTTAGGTACTCCTATTCCTGGTGTTGCCGAAGGTATCCGGGGCTTAAAAAATGCTGCAGCTTCCTTGTTGTCTGGTGAAGATGCAGCCGAAGCTGGCTACTACTTTGACTACGTCATCGGTGCTATGCAGTAAAGCGATTTCTGAACTATCTCAGATTTCTCTTAGACTGTTCTCGAATTATTGTCTTTAAAAACAGAATTTTAGTTATTCAGAATTCTGAATCTCTGATTCAAAAAACTAATTGCAAACCTAAAAGATATACAAAAATGCAAGACGCAATTACTTCCGTCATCAATTCGTCCGATGTTCAAGGCAAGTACCTTGATGCTTCTTCACTCGAAAAGCTAAAAAGCTATTTCGCAACTGGCGAACTTCGTGTTCGTGCTTCCGCAGCAATCTCTGCTAACTCTGCAACCATTATTAAAGAAGCTGTTGCTAAGTCATTGTTGTACTCTGATGTCACTCGTCCCGGTGGCAACATGTACACCACCCGTCGTTATGCTGCATGTATCCGCGACCTCGACTACTATCTGCGCTATGCAACCTATGCAATGCTTGCAGGTGATGCTTCGATTCTTGACGAACGTGTACTTAATGGCTTGAAAGAAACCTACAACTCCCTTGGAGTACCTGTAGTTTCTACCATTCAAGCAATTCAAGCAATCAAAGAAGTTGCTGCTAGCATCGTTGGTTCTGAAGCTGGTAAAGAATTGGGTGTATATCTTGACTACATCAGCTCTGGCTTAAGCTAATTGCTGATATAGCGTTGATTGCTATTTATTTGTCAATTTCTTAATTAATTAATATTTAGCAAGACGGCGAGGTAGGTAGCTCACACTTCTATCTCGCCACAAACGCTTATATAAGTTAAGATTTTTCTTTGTAATTTATTTTTAATAACTGGCTCTGAAGGAGATCGCCGCTATGCGGACTTTTAAAATCACTGCTTGTGTACCTAGCCAAACCCGCATTCGTACACAACGAGAGTTGCAAAATACATACTTCACGAAATTAGTGTCCTACGATAACTGGTTCGCTGAACAGCAACGCATTATGAAAATGGGCGGAAAGATTATAAAAGTTGAACTAGCTACAGGCAAGCAAGGCGCAAATACTGGCTTGCTTTAGTTTTTTTCTTATCCCCAAATAGTAGAAGCTCGCTTAGCAAGCTTTTACGCAAAAAGCCAAAGGCAGTGCTATGTGCTACCTTTGGCTTTTTGTGTTTTTATTGGCTGTAGATAATTTATGACTGGTAACTAAGTTTCTTAAATTAGCCACACGTTAAGGTTACTTATACGCACCATGAAAAATGCTTTTAGAAGCTTTTTGCAAAATGTTTCTTTGGGTACATCTAAAAAAATGTTTGTGATGATACAGTTGTCTCAGTGATTTTGAAGTATTGTTAAGTTGTGTTGACATAAAGGCTAACATCCGCTGTCAAGTAATTCAACCTTCTACTCACTGTTGTTATTGTTCGTTCTGGAAAAGAGGTACTTATGAGTGATTTACCTGTAGAAAAGCAGTTTACACATATGATGTTTTGCCAACAGATTCAAAGCATTGATTTAAATTCGGCTAAGCAACTGCTTACTGAGTTACATATGCTTTATCTAGGACAGCAAGCTGTAATGGTAAAGATTGCAAAACAAGAATTTTTAGGTGGAATATAATTTGAAAAACATAGGTAAGTAATTTTTGCTCATCTATGACTCGACAATGGCTGTTATTGATGTCATTAGGTCGAGAACGATTTGGCTTGGTTTGTGCTTTTCTAATTGAGCTTGATTTCGGATTCCACTGAGCACAGCGATCGCAGGAATATTATGGCTTTGTGCGGCGATAATATCAGCTTCTGTATCACCAATCATCCATTGCTGTTCAGCTACTGGCAGAGTTGCTTGGGCAGACTGCATTAATTGCAGCTTGTCTTGAGTATCAATGGTTTTGATATAGTCGTCGTCAAGACAAAAAATATGATCGTTAGAAAAGAAACGCCTTAAATTATATTTATCCAGTACAGGATCAAGTTCGCGACGACGGCGCATAGTTATTACAGCGAGATCTATATCTGCATGTTTAGCCTTTTCAAGAGCTTTTACTGCGTTTTCGATTAGGCGATCGTATTTAAAATATGGTTCGGTATGTACAATATCACGTCGCAAGTTAGCGAAAGCAATCGCCCTTTCTTCATCTTCAAAACATGAGATTGTGGCGATTTCTTTTTCAGGTACTTGCGATCGCTTTAACTCCCAAAATTCAGACTTTGATAAAATATTAACTAGCTGTTTAGGGTTGCGAATTTTTTCTAAACAGCGCAAGTAAACTTGATAATAGCGCTCCGACACGTCCATGATGGGGCCGTCAAAATCCGTAAATATGCGTTTTCTCATATAAATATATTCGCAAGAGTGTGAAGGATAGCAAGGTCACCATATTTATTCTGGGGATTCAGCTATCCAAGCTCCATAGTGATTCAAGATATTCTTGATTAAAATTTCAGATTGAGCAGACATTTTTTGGTTGCAGGTAAGCCACATCCCTCCAATTTGACTACCTAGATAACTAAATCCTGTGCTCTCTTGCCATACTAATTCGGTAGTAACATTTTCAATTTGTTCAATGTGTGAAGCTAGCTCTCGATACATTGCTAAAGCTATTTCAGGATTATAAATAATATTAAAGCGATTAAAAGAGCAATTAAAAGTTAGTTCCTCGCTAGGCACTTTCTAATTCCTGCTTTGACTCTTTTTTATCTAAAACATTTGTAATTGTTTGAGTGTTAATGAGGCAACAATTAACTTCGTCAATACATACTTTGCCCCACTGCAAAGCCCAGCGTACTAGAGCAACGCGGTTGTCGGTCTTGGTTTTGGTCAAAATGTTGCTAATGTGGTTATCGACAGTGCGCTTACTGATAGCAAGATTGATGGCAATATCTTGATTGGTTAAGCCCCCAGCCACTAATTCAATCACTTGAAGTTCTCGCTCTGACAGGGTAATTGATCTGTTTGTCAATGTCGTTGGATTTAATTCAGCAGAATTGGTCATAGTAGCGGGGGTAGATTGCGCCAATATTTCAGAATATTACTTATTCTGGCGGTTATGTAATGAGTATAATTTCTTAGTCGAGATTGTGTCAATTAACTCAGATTGTACGAGTTAGGCTAAAAATTAGCTTTATATACTTTTTTATATCTAAGCTAACAAAGATTCTATCCATTTGGGGGGATTGGGGATCGGGTTGCCAAGGCGATCAAGGACGATCCAAGCGACTGTATGAACGAGTAATTGGTAAGCAAAGTTACTAAAGATAATTGCCGCGATCGCAAAAATTTGAATTGTTGCAAAATCTGGCTGTTCGAGCGAACCAAAAAGTTGCACCAACCAATTGAGTAGACCTGTAACTTGGACAATTGAATAAGTCCAGACATTTTCGCCTAATAAAAGTGATAAAAATACAAATTGAAAAGCACTGCCCAGTGAGCCAATGATCGTCGCAATACTCAGCGAGCCTGCCCAAGGAAAATCTCGTTTCCATAGGTAACCTAAGGTTATGCCAACTACCCCATGCGGAATAATATATTGAATGCTGCGAGTCGGTCCCATTAAGATCGCAAGTAGTAAGGCGGTGACAATCATTGCCATGCTTGAGGCACGTCCATTCCAACGTAAATAGGCTAGAGCCGTTGGCAACGGAAATAGCATTCTTAACAAGGGACCAAGGGGAAAGTAATAGTTAATTAAAAACAACATGGCAGTGGTACTAGCAAGGAATGCAGTTTCCACCATTTCGCGAGGATCTGTGTGCGGCGATTTGAACATTTGTAAATTATGAATTTTCGGTCGTCATTTCTTTGGGTGTGGTGTCAGGGAAACGGCGGCGCAATCCATATAGCCAGACTAAGCCAAAAATACCTGCGGCGATCGCTACTAAGCTGATTATCTGTGCAGTCCGAAGTGGCCCAACCATCAGGCTATCGGTGCGTAAACCTTCGATCCAAAATCTACCAACGCTGTAAGCGATCGCATAAATCATCGTGATCGTACCCGTCCTAAGCTTGGGAAATCGCAGAAAGGCAAAGATTAAAATTGCAAATACACCGAGGTTCCAGAGAGATTCGTATAAAAATGTGGGATGAAAGTAAGACTCGCCAAGCAATTCGGGGGGACGGCGATTGATGGGAATAAATAATTTCCAAGGTAGATCAGTCGGGCTACCAAAAGCCTCAGAATTAAAGAAGTTGCCCCAACGCCCGATCGCTTGCCCCAAGATCACCGCAGGCATGATCAGATCTGCCATTAGCCAAGTGGAAATTTTTTGACGCTTACAAAATATAGTTGCGGCGATCGCACCACCAATAATTGCGCCATGGATAGCAATACCACCTTCCCAGATGGCAAATACTTTGTACCAAGGTTGGGTTTGAAAGCGATTCCATTCAAACAAAACATAATAGAGACGAGCGCAAGGAATTGCTCCCACTACTAGCCAAATCGCCAGATCTCCTACTAGATCTGGATCAACATTGCGTCTTTTGGCAAGGGTTTGCGCCAATACTGTTCCCAAAATAATTGCAGAGGCGATCAGTAAGCCATACCAACGTACAGAAAGTTGCCCAATCTCAAAGGCGATCGGACCTGGGGAAGTAAATTCAAAAGCGAGCGGTAACAAATTAAGCACTTTTTTCCTTTTTATTTGTAACGTATCCCTGCTTGCTTGAGGCGATTTAATGCTTCGCCAAGGCGATCGCAGTCAGCGATCAAACTGATTCTCACATAGCCTTCGCCACCTTTACCAAAGGCGCTGCCTGGGGTGAAAACTACGCCCGTGCTTTCTAAAACTTTTAGGGCAAAGTCTGCTGAGGTCAGCCCATTAGGTACAGGAATCCAAAGATACATCGTGGCATAGGTTTTAGGAATATCCCAACCTAGCTCGGCAAGTTTAGAAATCATAAAATCACGACGCTCTTTATAGCGATCGCACACAGCCTCTAAATAAGTGTCAGGCAGTTGCAATGCTGTCTCAGCCGCCACTTGGATCGCGGAGAAGATGCCGTAATCGAGATTAGTTTTGAGGGTGCGTAAACCTTGGATCACGTGACGATTGCCAACCACAAAGCCAACGCGCCAGCCTGCCATGTTGTAGGTTTTGGAAAGAGTGTGAAATTCTACGCCTACATCTTTGCCTCCTTCGATTTCTAACAGGCTGGTAGGTTGATAGCCATCAAAGGCGAGTTCGGCATAACAAAGATCATGAACCAGTAGAATTTCGTGTTTCTTAGCAAAGGCGACCACCTCTTCAAAAAATTCGCGTGGAGCCACTGCACCAGTTGGGTTAGCAGGATAGTTGAAATACATCACCTTTGCTTTTTGCGCGATTTCTTCGGGAATTGCTGATAAGTCGATTAGCCAATTATTTTCAGCGCTAAGGATCATTTCGTAGATTTCCCCACCCGCTAGCAAGGGCCCCCGAAAATGGGCAGGATAAGCAGGGCTTGGCACAAGGACAATATCACCTGGGTCGATATAGGCGATCGCCAAATGTCCTAGCCCTTCTTTAGATCCAATTAAAGGTAATGCTTCGCTTTCAGGATCGAGTTGCACGTTATAGCGGCGCTTATACCAATCAGTAATCGCTCGTCGAAAACTTGCAGTGCCTTCAAAGGGGGGATAGCCATGATTGAGCGGATTTTTTAAAGCCGCGATCGCCGCTTCGATTACTGGCTCAGGCGTTGGTCCATCGGGATTACCCATACCAAGATCGATCAAATCTAACCCTTGCTCTTTCGCTCGTAGCTTCAACTCATCTAAGCGAGCAAAAACATATGGAGGGAGTTTTTCTAATCGCTGAGCAGGTTTGAGCCAAGTCTTCATTTGTGTTGTTAGAGCTTATAAGGTGTGTAGAACATTGCGATCATTGGCATGATCTATTTGCATGATTTTGAGTATTCCAATGACATATAGACTTTCAATCTTAATAGAAATTGTCATAGAAATTATCTTGCGATCATACTTGCCATATAGAAATATGCCATAAACCGTAATTTGTGACGAGAAAATAATCGTTTATCTCATCATCACCACGTTCCTTTGAATGTCAGTATTTAAATCTTTTAAAGCAAAAGTGCGATCGCAATCGTTAATTTCTGCATAACTTGTATATCCTAACTCCTGTAATAATTGCTTGAGTTCTTCTCCAGTTGCTCCTGCTGCTTTCAAGCTAGTGGGATGAACTTCAATAATTAGAATTGGCTTTAGAGATGTAATCATTTTGCTTGCACCTAAGAGAAATGCACATTCGCTTCCTTCCACATCAAGTTTGAGTAAAACTTTTCCCGAAAAGCTTTGCCAATCCACTAAGTCATCAAAACGTCTAATTGGAACCTTGATCGCATTATATTTATGGGTTGCGGAATGTTCAGGAAAAACTCCTGCTGCTCCTGATGTGCCAATTGGAACTAATAATTCTATTTCTCCATCCGAATTCCCAATAGCTAAATTATGAATCTGAAATTTGCATAATGCGTTAGCAGTAAGTGATTTTTCTAAAGCTTTGGCAAGGCGCGGCTGAGGCTCTACTGCAACAACAAAACCGCTAGCACCAACCAATTTACTCGCTACGATCGCAAAGCTGCCATGATTTGCACCAACATCTAGAAAAGTGTCTCCTTCAGCAAGTAAATGCAATAAAACTCGCGTATCTGTATCTTTGGTCGCGAGTTCATTAACTACCTGAAAGAGCCTCATATCGAGGGGATCTAGAAACACCTTATAACCTGATAGTTGCAGCTCTAAATATTGATCGGGTGAAAGCTTAAAGAAAACTCCTGATAAGAACCTAAATAGTTCCCTTCCCCCTTTGAGATAGTTTTTGCCAGTGAGATTGAAATATAAATAGCAGTACAAACCGAAGATTTGGTATAAAAATGGTAATTGTTTGCTAAGCGTAGGATTCAGTATCCATCCTAAAACTGAGCGATCATAAAGCCATGCATCGGGTTGATCTAAGTGATCTGGTTGAGTAATATGAGAATTTAGATTCATACAGATTAAGATTAATATCACAGATAAACAGCCTTTGAGTTTAACGTGAGTTGGGGCTAAATTGGGATAGCGATCGCCCCTCATCACCTATAAGCCTGATCGCCTATTCCTTCAAATCAAACAGCGATCGCTCCTCAGTACCCATAAGTCCAATCTTCTAATAATTGTCTAGCTTCATTTGAGTTAGAATTGGGAAATGTAGACTTGTTTGAGGATTTAGAGATTAAATATACAAGTATTCCTTAATGATGAAAAAGCTAGAGAAATATTAACTGAAGTCTTGATTAATTTGATTAGGACAAGAAAAGAGCTTTTTGCAGGAATATTTCGAGATGCTTTGGAAGAGATTGGTTTAGCTAATGCGATCGCAGAAGGTAGAAAAAATGACTTTGTTTCTGAAGAGACTAGCTTGACGAGTCAGATTGGAAAATCACTTGTATACGTTTTGCGCCTAACGATCCAAAACAAAATCTTATTGAAGATATTTGGTTACAAGCTAAGCGCTTCATTCGGGAGCTTTATCATTTCTTTACTTTTCCAAAACTTTGTTACCTATGGGTTTTTCTCACATCCCATTTAGGATTGCTATATAAACCTAAAGAAATCCTTTGACTTAATGATTATGAACAATACTTCCTCAACTGACATAGATGTAGTCATTAATATTGACGGCATTGATGAATTAACAATTTATGAATACTTTGCTAGATTGAATAATAATGAATTTATGGCAGCTTCTGAGTTATTTGCAGAGCAAGGATGTCTAAATCCACCCTTTGAAAAAACTGTATGTGGTAGAGATGCGATCGCACAATACTTAGAGAAAGAAGCTAAGGGAATAGAATTTTGTCCAGAATACGGAGAAATGATAGTGAGTGACAGCACATTTACTCAATATCAGATCCAAGGTAAAGTAAAAACAAACCAATTTACAGTTAATGTAAATTGGTTAATACAATTAAATTCTAGTAAAGAAATTATTTTTGTAGAAGTAAAATTAGTAGCCTCTTTAATTGAATTATTAAAGTTTAATAAGTAGGCGAGATATGCCACCTATTTATTAAACTTTATTTGATTTGATTGTTCTGCTCTAAACGTTTCCGCTTAATCGTTCTGATTTAATAGTTTTGATTTAATCATTTAAAGCTTCAGAACTTCTTTCAGCTGTATCTGAATACATTGAACCAAAATCTTTGACTGCTTCGGCTGACTGCTTTCCAATTCGTTTTAGGCGTTCTACAGGGCGACCTTTTACTTCGCGAGCTTGTTGTTCCCACTCTCCAGTTGTTTTAGGTCTTGTAGAATCCTCTTGATGAACAGTCTGCTCAAGTTTTTTGATCGCTTGCTGAGTTTCGCTGCGACTAGGACCAGCATTGATGCTTAGTATCAGAAACCCGACCAAAACAATTGGTAAAAACTGTTTCACCTGTAAACTCTTGAAAAAAGAAAAGAATTTGGCGATCGCTTGAGAAATGAAATTTAGCATGATTGTCTCCTGTGGTAAAAAACCTAATACTTTAAATAAAACTTACTTGCAGAATTCTACATTCCAAGATAAAAATGTGCTTTAAATTAGGCAACTTGCCCTGGCTTAAGCACAACCTTGATGCAGTTATCCTTCTTGTTATTGAAGATTTCGTAGCCGTGCGCGGCTTTTTCGAGAGGTAGACTATGGGTAATCACGAACGATGGATCGATTTTGCCATTTTGTACGTGTTCCAGTAGGGGACGTAAGTAACGATGAACATGGGTTTGTCCTGTTTTCATCGTTAAACCTTTGTTCATAAAAGCACCCATAGGTATTTTGTCCACTAACCCAGTGTAAACACCAGGAACAGAGACAGTGCCACCTTTACGGCAAGCCACGATCGCTTGACGCAAAACATTTGGGCGATCGGTTTCTAACTTTACAGCTTGCATTGCTCTATCGTAGAAACCTTCTAATCCCATGCCATGAGCTTCCATTCCTACTGCATCCATAACCGCATCAGGACCACGCCCACCTGTCATCTCTTTCAAAGCTTCGACGAGTCGAACTTCTTCATGTTCGACTTCTTCGTAATTAAGGACTTCTGCACCGCCATCTTTCGCCATCTGAAGTCGTTCGGGAACGCTATCGATCGCAATGACGCGATCAGCGCCCAGCATGAAAGCGCTGCGGATCGCAAATTGTCCTATTGGCCCACAACCCCAGATGGCGACTGTATCTCCTTGCTGAATTTGACAGTTTTCAGCTGCCATATAGCCAGTGGGGAAGATATCAGTCAAAAATACAACCTGTTCGTCTGTAAGTCCATCGGGAATCTTCAATAAACCAGTATCGGCGAAGGGAACACGGGCATACTCAGCTTGACCACCCGCATAACCACCTGTCATATGAGAATAGCCAAACAGCCCTGAAGGAGAAGTACCCATAGCTGCTTCTACCATCCCAGCATTGGGATTAGAGTTATCGCACAAGGACGTTAAATCTCGACTACAGAAGAAACATGATCCGCAAGAAATAGTAAAGGGAACGACCACGCGATCGCCAATCTTCACATTTTTAACTGCGGGCCCTAGTTCAACGACCTCACCCATAAACTCATGACCAAGGATGTCGCCCTTCTTCATAGTGGGATTATAGCCATTATAAAGATGCAAATCAGAACCACAAATTGCCGTAGTGGTGATTTTAACAATCGCATCACGCGGATTTAGAATTTTTGGATCAGGTACAGTTTCAACTTGTATATCTCTAGTTCCTTGCCAGCAAACTGCTCTCATAGTAGATAGTCCTTATTTAGTGATTATTTTGTAGTTAGTTGAGCTGATATTTGATTAAGAGCGACGCTTCACTTTTAATCAAATTAACTATGTCCCGCAGGTTGACCTTCGGTAGTGGCAATTTCACCTGCTTCCATTAACATTTTGAAGTGGCGCAAATCCTCTCTGACTTGCTGTTCAGGTTCCTCACCAAGCAACTTAGCGATCGCAGATGTTAATCCACCACCTGGCAGGCTATACTCCATCACTACTTTCACTTCTGTACCTCGGTTTGCAGGTGCAGATTTGAACTGCACAAACCCAGAGTTGGCAATATCATCGCCTGCTACAGATTTCCAAGTAATCAACTGATTTTTTTGATCAGTAATGATGTCTGCATCCCACTCTACGCTGGTGTCCAAGGGTGCTTTAGCAACCCAATGCGATCTCGTTTCATTAATAACAGTTACTGATTTCAGATGTTGCATAAACGTGGGTAAGTTCTCAAAGTCGTGCCAAAAGCGATATAGCTCTTCAGCAGACTTATTTTGAATTGTGACAGTCTTTTCAACTTTCATTTCTTTTCATCCTTTATTATCTGCTTTTAATTTCATATCGACTACCGATACATTTAATGTGGAGTTCGCCCAACTAAATCATTCAACTTCTCACATCTTTTAAAATATGGTTAGCGAGTAGAATATTTAACATACCTAGTTCTGCCACCGAACTCCATTTAATCTTAGGATGGCTACATCACAGGGAATAGAAATTGCTTCTCCACCTAACCGAGAGAGCTCATCAACTAATGACATCAATCCTGATTCACTGCGGGCTCATACCACTATCTTTGCGCCACGTTGGGCAAAATGGAGAGCGGTTTCTCGCCCGATTCCACTTGAAGCGCCAACTATAGCTACAACTTGTTGATCAATTGGTTTGAGTTTCATGACAATTATTTTTTGTTATGGCTTAACTAGAACTAGATTGATCGGGGTTTCACTTATAAGAAAGTCTGCAATAGCTATAGCGATAGATGATTTCATCGTTTGAGTTCTATCCTATGAAAATACTTTATTATTCAGATCAATCGTGTGACCGTACACTATCTAAAGTAACTTTCCTATATATAAGCTTTATATAGGAAAGTTACTTTAGGTTAGACACTTCGCCCAACAAATAAATTGTAAACAATACCTATTACTGCCAAAACCAAAAGTATATGAATTAATCCGCCGACAGTATTAAGTGAGAAGCCTATTACCCAGAGAACAAAAAGAACGACGATGCCAGTCCAGATTAAATTCATATACTGCTCTTTGTTTAATTCAAATAAAACTGAACAAATATTTTTTTAGAGTAAAAAATAATTTCTAAATACAGATTAAAAGAGTACGTAACTCCAATTGAAAATAAGGAAAATACTTTTATAACTTAGTATTCGTATCGAAAATTGCCTCCAACAAATTAAACTTTGTTGGAAGCTTAACCTCAAAAATCTTGCAATAAAGATTTAGTAGTTTGTCTAGTTGCAAATTGCCATAAACAACCTAATTAATCAATAATTTTTTTGACTTCATCTTTCACATTTTCTGTAGTGTGACGAATGTTTGCTTCGGCTTGCTTAGCTTTACCCTCAGCCTTATCTTCAGGATCGCCAGTCACATTACCTACAGCTTCCTGAATCTTACCTTCGATGTTTTTAGCTGTTGCTTTAACTCTATCTTCTAAGCTCATGATGCACTCCTTAAATTATTAAATTTTTGTGCTTGCTGAGAACTAGATTGACATGCAGATGTTTGAAATCATGTTTGAATATTGTATAAGTTGAATGGATTGCTCTAAAATCATACAAATGTTTACATTAAAGCCTAAACGAGACTTGATCTCAGAAGTAAATTATAAATCCCAAAAGTATAAATCCCAAAATTGTCAAAGAAGAAGACTCTCAGAAGATAGTAGATTTGATCAATCACAGAGCAAGAAAATCTTTTGACTATCGTACCTCTTACGAAATATTCTTTGCTACATCAGAACCCGTTGCATTTTATTCTTAGAATTGGCGATCGTTACCTTTTATTTACTCGTTCATCTCTCATTTGGGCAACGCTTAAGCAGTATAATTTTCGTGTAAAAAATTATAAATAATTTAAGAAAACCTATGTCAGCTATTCTTTTTGGCTCCATTAGCACGATCGCAGATACTTCAGAACTGCAAAGACAGGCTTTCAATAAAGCTTTTGAAGCTCATGGACTAGACTGGTGTTGGCATCAAGAAGAGTATCTGAGAATGCTCGAAAGCAGTGGTGGTCAAAATCGAATTGCTGAATATGCAGATTCGCTCGGACATACAGTTGACGCTGTGGCAATTCACCGATCAAAGTCCGAATTTTTTCAAAATAGCTTAGCGGAATCTCAGGTTAAGCCTCGCGCTGGCGTAGTCGAAACAATCCAAGGTGCGAAAAACAAGGGCTTGAAGATTGCTTTCGTAACTACAACTTCTCAGGCAAATATTTCGATGCTGATGGATGCTTTGTACCCCAGTATCCAGACGACTGATTTCGATTTGATTTTAAATGCTGATAGTGTAGATCGCCCAAAGCCAGATAAAGCTGCCTATACTTTCGCTCTCGAAAAACTGGGTGAAGAATCAGAGGATTGCATTGCAATTGAGGATAATTTGGATGGAGTAGAAGCAGCGATCGCGGCTGGTTTAGAATGCATCGCATTTCCAAATGAGAATACTGCTCATCACGACTTTACAAAAGCCCATCATTTGGTTCATCGATTAGATTTTGAAGAGTTGCAAAAAATTCTAGTTAACGTGTAGATAGAGATATTAGATAAGCTGTAAATTATGGGTATTGAAAATATTAATTTTCGCGCTCTATCACCATTTGGGATTGAGGCGAATGGAATTAGTATCACTGACATAAACGATAAAGATTTAGTTTCTCTAAAACACATTATTGCTAATAATTGCTTTATCGTCTTTCGCAAGCAATCAGTAAGTGATTCAGAGTTTGTTGCTTTCCTCAATCGATTAGGACCGATGACTTTTACATTGGGGGAGACACCCGTATTAGATCAACCTGCTCTAAATGTGGTCACTAATGTTGGACGCGATCGCGCCCCTAGGAGCGTTTTTCATACAGATACTAGCTATGTGGCTCGACCGCCTGCTTTCACAGCCTTACGCGCTGTAACCATTCCTCAGACGGGTGGTGAAACACTATTTTCGGATTTATATCTTGCATATGAGACTTTGCCCAGCGCTGTAAAAGAGCAGCTTGCCGATGCTCAAGTGCTTCACGTCATGTCTGAGCCGACAGTAGCTGAAGATCAGGACAACCAAAGCTGGCATCCCTTGTTCTTGCGGCATCCTCTTTCTGGTCGCTTGACCTTATTCTTATCGACACCGAAACGATGTCAGGAAATCTCAGGCATTTCGACCGAAGAAGCTCCTCGGATTGTACGGTTGCTCTATCAGCATTCAATCCGCTCCTACAGGCTTTACCATCACAAGTGGCAACCAGATGACATTGTTATTTGGGACAATCGCTGTACGATGCATCGCGCCGATCATTCCCATGTTGTTGGCGATCGCGTGTTGCACCGTGGGCTAGTGTTAGACGAACCAATTATTTAACCTAACGCGGATTTAACTGGAAAAAAGGCTTGGTTGACTTGATAATTATCGGAAAAGTTGTATAGTTATTGGAGAATTTGTTAAGTTTTGTAAATAGCTATTGAGTGTCACTTACTGAAGACATTAGGAAAAAACAATGAGTAACATTCAGGCAACTTTTAAGGCTACGGAAACAACATTTCATGTTGAGGGTTACGAAAAAATTGATTTCAGCTTGCTCTATGTAGAGGGAGCCTTTGCCGTGGAGAACGCTGAGATTGCCGATAGCTATCGTCAATTTGGTCGTTGTCTAATGGTAATAGATGAAACAGTCTATGATCTATATTGTGACCAGATTAAGACTTACTTCAATCACTATAAAATTGACCTCACAGTTTTTCCAGTTGCAATTAAAGAAACAGATAAGACGTTACGGTCTTTTGAACGAATTGTCGATGCGTTTGCAGATTTCGGTTTGGTTAGGAAAGAACCTGTTCTAGTTGTGGGGGGTGGCTTAACTACAGATGTAGCAGGTTTTGCTTGTGCAACTTATCGCCGTCGCACCAACTATATCCGAGTGCCAACAACGCTGATCGGACTCATTGATGCTAGTGTCGCGATTAAAGTCGCCGTCAATCATGGCAAGTTGAAAAACCGATTGGGTGCTTATCATGCTTCGCAGAAAGTAATTTTGGACTTTTCCTTTCTCAAAACACTTCCTGTAGCTCAGGTGCGTAACGGCATGGCTGAACTGATCAAAATCGCCGTTGTCTCTAATAATGGCATCTTTGAGCTATTGGAAAAGTATGGCGAAGACTTGTTGCATACCCGCTTTGGCTATTTAAACGGCACACCAGAATTACGGCAGGTAGCCCACAGGGTTACATACGATGCCATAAATACCATGTTGACTCTAGAAGTACCTAACTTACATGAGCTAGATCTTGATCGGGTAATTGCCTATGGTCATACTTGGAGTCCGACCTTGGAGCTAACGCCAGAGATTCCAATGTTCCATGGTCATGGGGTAAATATCGATATGGCGTTCTCGGCTACTATTGCCCAGCAGCGTGGTTATATTTCGGTCAGTGAGCGCAATCGGATTTTAGGGTTGATGAGTCGCATCGGTCTGGCGATCGATAGTTCTTATCTGACTCCCGAATTGTTGTGGAAAGCCACCGAATCGATCAGTCGGACTCGGAATGGATTGCTTCGGGCTGCCGTACCTCACCCAATCGGAAGCTGCTTTTTTGTAAATGATTTAACTAGGACTGAGTTAGATCAGAACCTAGCAATTCACAAAGAAATCTGTCGTGACTATCCTCGCGGTGGCGATGGTGAAGATATGTTCATATCATTAGAATCGGTGAGTGCGCCCATTTCGATGGGTATAGGAGCATGACATCCATCTCTATATCTTTGAACTCACCCAGACCTGTGACACCGATAACTATCTTAGCTGCGAAACTCGAATCTCTCAGTCAGCAGCTAGAAGGCTTAGAAATTGACCCAAAGCTGAAGTCTGAATTGCGGCAAGCGTGCGAGTTGGCAAGTGGCTTAGATCCTTACCTGAGTCAATGTACAACACCAGAGTCTCCCGCTTTAGCATCGCTGGTGCGGCGAACTCAAGCCGAAGATTGGAGCCAACGGTTTGCCGATCGCGAGACCGTTCGACAGTTAGAGCAGGAGATGCTCTCAGGGCATGTCGAAGGTCAATTTCTAAAATTTCTCGTACATGTCACCCAAGCGCAGCGAGTCTTAGAAATCGGCATGTTTACGGGCTACTCGGCTCTGGCGATCGCGGAAGCTCTCCCCGATGATGGCGAAGTGGTTGCCTGTGAGGTTGATGATTATGTAGCAAAGTTTGCTCAGGAATGCTTTAACGAGTCTCCCAACGGGCGCAAGATATCGGTCAAGGTAGCACCAGCAATGCTGACGCTCGCGCAATTAGCTGCTGCTAATCAAAGGTTCGATCTAGTCTTTATTGATGCCGACAAAGCGGGCTATGTAGACTATCTGAATTTCTTGCTGGATCATGATTTGCTGACACCGAACGGTTCGATCTGTGTTGACAATACGTTGATGCAGGGGCAACCCTACTTATCAGGTGAGTCTACGGCTAATGGAGTTGCGATCGCTACGTTTAACCAGACAGTTGTAGATGATCCTCGGATCGAGCAAGTGCTGTTGCCGTTGAGAGATGGTCTGACGCTAATTCGCCGAGTGTAGATAACATTGGGACTGCGATCACAAAGATCGCAGTCCCAGTATTGTGCGGCTGAAATTTTATTTGAGCTAGTCCGAACTATTTTCCCAAATTACATTCCACTATGGGTTTTGAAAAAGCAGATATCAAGCAGCTACAGACGGTAATGACAGCGATCGCCAAAACAATCGCAACTCTAGCACTGCTGCTGTTGGTGCTACCTTTGAACCTTGCTTTGACCGCGATCGCATTGCTCATATCTATTGTGATTCGACCGTCTAGAGCGATCGCATCTGACCCAAAAACGATCTTGATTAGTGGTGGCAAAATGACCAAAGCACTCCAGCTAGCCCGATCATTTGATCGGGCGGGGCATCGGGTCATTCTGATCGAGTCGCACAAATATTGGCTCACAGGGCATCGTTTTTCTCGAGCTGTTGCTTGCTTTTACACCGTACCCAAGCCTCAGGCTAAAGACTATCTCGATGCGCTCTTGGCGATTGTCCAGCAGGAAGGGGTGGACGTTTATGTACCCGTTTGTAGTCCAATTGCTAGTTATTACGATGCCCAAGCCAAACAAGCACTATCAAAATATTGTGAGGTGATGCACTTCGATCCAGAATTGGTGCAAAAACTGGATGATAAATCAGAATTTTCGGCGATCGCTGCATCGCTAGGGCTTAATGTACCTGATTCCTATCGCATCACCCAACCGCAACAAATACTAGACTTTGATTTTTCTAAGCAATCGCAAACATACATTCTCAAGAGCATTCCCTATGACTCGGTGCGGCGCTTAAATCTGACTCAATTACCCTGCGACACACCGCTAGAAATGGCAACATTTGTGGAAGAATTGCCAATTTCTGAGCGCAACCCTTGGATTATGCAAGCATTTATGAATGGGAAAGAATATTGCACCCACAGCACAGTGCGGAATGGAGAACTGCAACTGCATTGTTGCTGTGAATCGTCAGCTTTCCAAATCAATTACAAAATGGTGGATAAACCTGAGATCGAAGCATGGGTGAGACGGTTTGTTGGCGGGCTTAAGCTAACAGGGCAAGTTTCCTTTGATTTTATTCAGACAAAAGATGGGGATGTATATGCGATCGAGTGCAACCCGCGCACCCATTCCGCCATTACGATGTTTTACAACCATCCTGATGTTGCTAGAGCCTATTTAGAAGAGGATTTCTCACTCATTCAACCCCTAAAATCGAGTCGTCCAACTTACTGGCTTTACCATGAGATTTGGCGATTGGTGACGCAGCCGATGCAGATTTTACAGCGGTTAAAAATTATTGCTAGCGGTAAAGATGCAATTTTTGACTGGGCAGATCCACTCCCATTTTTGATGGTTCATCATGTCCAGATTCCTTGGCTATTGCTAAAAAATTTGCAGCAGCTTAAGGGCTGGATTCGGATTGATTTTAATATTGGTAAGCTGGTCGAGCCAGATGGAGATTAATTTATGGTATTGCGTGTTCTGCACTTGGTCGGATCTGCGGTCAGTGAATTTTACGGCGATTTATCTCGCCTTTATGCCCAAGATTGCTTAAAATCTACCGCCAATGCTGCGCTCTATGAGTTCCACATTGCCTACATTACGCCTGATCGCCATTGGCGATTTCCATCTGACTTGAGTCGTGAAGCGATCGCTTCAGCTATCCCTATGTCCGTGGCTGATGCAGTTCAGACTCTGACCGCACGACCGATCGATGTGATGGTTCCGCATATGTTCTGCATCCCTGGCATGACCTACTACCGAGCATTATTCGATTTGCTTTGCATTCCCTACCTCGGCAATACTCCCGACGTGATGGCTCTGACTGCTAATAAAGTCAAAACAAAAGCAGTCGTGGCGACCGCAGGTGTTAGCGTACCGCAAGGAGAACTGCTAAGACTTGGCGACCAACCCTCAATCAATCCGCCAGCAGTAATCAAGCCTGTCGATAGCGATAATTCTTTGGGGGTAGCTTTTGTAAGAAATCGCGCTGACTTCGAGCCTGCGCTCAAAAGAGCTTTTGGTAATGCCGATGAAGTGCTAGTCGAGACATTTATTGAACTGGGGCGAGAAGTTCGCTGCGGCATCTTAGTTCGAGATGGAGAGCTTGTCTGTTTGCCTTTAGAAGAGTACCGCATGGATCGCGATCGCCAGCCCATTCGCCGCTACGACGATAAGCTCGGACAAAACCAAAGTGGTGACTTACATATGGTCGCCAAGGATGGTATTAAATCTTGGATCGTCGATCCGAGCGACCCAGTTACAGCGAGGGTTTGGGAGATCGCCAAGCAATGTCATATCGCGCTAGGTTGCCGCCATTACAGTCTGTTTGATTTCCGCATTGACCCCAATGGGCAACCTTGGTTTTTAGAAGCAGGGCTGTACTGCTCTTTTGCTCAAAATAGTGTGATTTCGACCATGGCAAAAGCATCGGGTATCCCTTTAGAAGAGCTTTTTCATATCGCTGTAAACAATTCAACTTGCTAAACCTCTATCCTGTTCTGCCAGTCCTTAATTATCTATCCCATATCATCAATCTTTTGCCTTCTTTTTAGTCATGCCACAAAGCCTTGATTAGTTATTGAGATCACATCCAAGTGTAAAAAGCCGTTCTGTTTTTTCACCGACCACTCTTCCTTCGGTTGTACCACTTAGTGTCAATATGTCTTTATTCGTTAAATGAATATCAACAGCGTTTACAGGAGAAGCCGATGTAGAAATAACTTTTCCATTAATATCGCTGGTTCGTTTACCATTTGGGGTTAGCGCCCATAGTTTTGTCTGTCCATCATCTCCACCACTAACCAGATAACAACCTTGGGAACTAAAAGCCACCGATCGCACAGGTTTTCCCTGATGAGCATTTGACCAGCCTTCGATCAATTGGCAAGGGCGATCGCTTTGCAAACAAGTACTGAGATCCCAGACAGACATATAGCCTTGATTGTCAGCAGTGGCGAGTAAGTTGCGTTTACGATCTGGCACAGCAATACTTTGGATGTAATCATCCTGTCCGCCTTTATTTGGATAAGGAATAGTTTTGACTGTATTATTAACCCAATTCCATAGAACCAGTTGGTTATATCGCCCAGAAATAGCCAAGGTATTATCATCTTGACCAACTAAAGCGATCGCATTGACTGCAAAATCAAATTTTTTGACTTGACTAGGCTGAGTGGGTGGATTGGTAAAGAGATTTTGGAGATCCCAACGGAATACATTGCCACTGCCATGACCACTAAATAAAGTTCTAGCATCAAGTGTATACTCTAAGTCAAAAACGCGATCATCAGTTTGACTACTAAACGTTGCTAAAGGAAGTTTAGCTTCATTGTCAGCATCCCAAATTTGAATTTCACCATTTTCCAAACCAGCCGCTACAAAATCATTATTTACAGGACGAAAGCGGGCAATCCGAATTGCTTTTTTTGAATTTGCCAAAGTTCCCAAATCTTGATTAGCTAAAGGCTGATAAAAACCTTCCACAAACCATCTACGCATGGTTTGATCGTTAGAACTACTAATTGCATACCTGCCACTTCCATTATATTGAACTGATGTAACCGTACTTTTATGGGGAGGGAATGGATTAGAAGGATTGAGAAAGGAAACCCACCAAGATAAAAATAAAATTACCGCAATGATCAGTATTAAGAACAAAAGTGGGATTACTGGTTTAACAACTAATTCAATTACTTGAGCTTCATTTTTGGTTGCTACTCTTGGGTCTTGCCAGTTAGCTTTGACTAATAAATTCAATTTCTGTGATTTTCCAATCCACTGTCGTGATTTATTGATTTGAAGATTAAGCTCTGTCTTACTAAATGGTTTCACTTCTACATCGTTAGGGGAAACTTCAAAGGAAAAATCTTTGTAATCACTAGAGATAACATTCTCTAAATCAAAGTTAATTTTTTGGGGAAGATTGCTAGCGTTATCGGCAGTTAAAGCAAATATAGCAGGAGATGATTGCCAAAATCTCCACCATGACTTCCACGATAGCTTGGCAGGAATAGTTTGGGATCTAGGTGAACAGACAACTTCTAAAAAACCTTTTGGCAATACTTCTAAACTGCATTGCGATTGAGAAGGCAATCCATGAGAATGGACAACATCAATAGTGAAGGGATAAATCTTGGCGATCGCCTCAAGATCAAAGGGCAAAGCACATAAAAATGAAGTCTTAAATTGTCCTCCTGGTCTGACTACAAATTGCTGAGTATTTCCTCTGGGAAACCAAGATTTAGGTAAACCAAGACAACTTAAAGTAACGTTAGTATTCTGTTGACTCGGATTGCCTATTAAGATTGGAATTTCTACGTCTTCCAGAGGAACGCCTTGCAGCTTTTGAGAGGGGACTTCTACTTTTAACAGCGATCGCCCTGCTCCGTCTTGGAGATTAATCCGCAATACCTCTCGCATTTCCTCACGGAGTTCAATCGAAAAAGCTCGCACGGTAATATTTATAATGCCAGTGAAACCTGAGATCGGAGTTTCAACAACAGAAACTACAAACTCTACTAAGTCTCCTGGAGGAATCTTCACACTTACATCAGGGGAGATCGTATACCACTTGTAGCCGACTGCCTGAGTATCAGCCCCTGCGGCTATTAGTTCTATTTGAAAGCTAGCAAATTGGTTGCTATCATTGATTACAATTACAGAAAAAGAATTTTTTTCAGAGCCGATTTTAAAACTTAATTCTTTTTGAGGTATCTCTAAGCCGATCTGATTTGCTGACATTGCGATATTCTCCTATTTGCTGCGAGCGGCTCTAGAACGGCTCAAAAGTGATGGTAACGAATAAGTTTGTCCCGTTTGTAAGTTGAACGCGGCTTTACTCGCCTCATCTTTTTCTTGTCGAAGTTGGCGTAACTGACTTTTCATACCTTGTTGACGTTCAGCAATTGTACTTCCCATCTCTTGAAATACCCGTGCCATCTGTCCAAGTTCGTCATTACGTTTAGCTACAGATGTTAATTCTTCAGGATTAAAAGATTCTTCTTCAATATCTTTTGCAGCATTCATTAAATTCTTGATTGGATTCAATAGCCATGTAGCAATTGCTAAGCCAACCAAAATATTTACACCCAGCATAATTAAAATAATCACAAATGTCGCTTGGTTGTTGGTATCAATTTCTTGCATATATATTGATTTGGGTACAACAACTACTAGCGACCAATCTAATTGCAAATCTTTGGGTAATTTGTGAGTACTAAGAAGATATTTTTCACCATTAGATTCAAATTCAATCAACTGTGAAGTTTGGAGATTTTGGAATCCACCAAATTTTTCTTGGATTAATAAGCCAGCTTTTTGTAATCGAGAATCTTTGCTTTGAGAAACTTCAAAACGTTTGATGAGATTACCATTTCTTTGAAAAACTGATTCATCAGAAGTAGTTGCAACCAGCTTGCCATTTGCCTCGACTAGAAAGACATTCCACTTCTCACTGGGACGAATTGCTTGCATAAACTGTTTAATTTGTTTGAGCGAAATATTAATCCCTGTGACTCCCTGAAAACTACCATCAGGATTATAAATTGGGGTCGCCTTTGTCGTAGTTAATTCGCCATCAGTTGTACTGACAAAAATCTCACTCCATATTGCTCGCCCTGCCTGTTTAGCAGCGATATACCAAGGGCGCAATCGATGATCATAAACTTCATCCTTGATCATCTTGCCGCGTTCTCCTTTACTACTCAGTTCATAGGTTGGACGATTGGAGCCAGTACTCTCGTCACGAATACGCAATAAAAAATTTGCATCTTTATAAGGTTCAATACCAACCATAGAGCCATTTTCATTGCCATAAAACAAAATATTATTAGTGGCAAATTCTCTTGATTTATTGAATATATCTTTCTGAACTTGATTAATATCACTAGGATTGACACTGCCATTGCTAAGAGCGATCGCCATGGCTTTGTTGATGCTAACAGATTCCTCAAAGTAAGAACTAATTTGTTGCTCAACTCGAACAGTTAAGTCGTCAGAAAGTTGGCGAGTTAGCTTTTGAACTGCACGCTCACCACTATTAAACGAAATCCAACCTGTGATACCAACAGCAACAGTAATTTGAATACTTAGAACAATCGGGACTACTTGGCGAATGGAAAACATGGATAGAGAACCTTATATAAAATATGAATATCTAGATGACTTATTTTTAATGAATTATTTAAGTTGATCAATCATGTTAGTTAATCGGCGCTGTTCAGTTTCAGACTGAGTATTTGGAATATTTGTGTATTTGGGATTGATTTGCATAGCAGTAGCCATAACAGAACGTTGAGCAGCATAGTTAAGGATATTGATACCTAATTCTTGACAAGTACGCAGGTTCTCACGGCTGAGTTCTTGATCGAAATTACCTGTCCAGATTGACGAAAGATCTCCCATGATAATAATGACACCACCACCTACCAAAATTTGGATTGGTTGCTCATTGATTGCGGGCAATCGATCAAACAGAAATGGTTGGCTGCGGAGAGGATGATCGCGTGCTAAGTCAGAGAAAGCTAACATAGACGAAGCTGATGGGACAAGACTACTAAAAGAGTTAAGCAAATTTTGAGTATGGGAATTTACTTCGATCGCGATCGCCTCTATTTCAGTTTGCAATTCTGCTTGAGTGCTAGATTGATCGATTGCACTAGCACTTGACTGCACATTGATTTGTGTGGTCATTGTTCTTTTTAGCTTAGCACTTGCACTTTTTAATTCTTGCTGAATTGTTAATAAGTTCTCTAAATGAGTATTACCGATAGAAGCTTCGATCAAAATCAAGTTACCGTTTGCGGCATATTCTTGTAAAGCTAATTGCGTGGCTTCATTAAGCGTAGGGATTTGTTCACTAGTTAAATAAATTAAATGGTAATCAATAAGATTGCGAAGTGCAAGTTCCGCATTAATATTCAGATTGCCAATCGGTTCGATCAGGCTGAGGCTAGGAGCCAGACTAGTTAAAGCTTGTCCAAGAAACTTAAAGTTTTGCGAAATTAATCTCTGTTTATCTTCACTAATATTAAAGCAAGCAATATTAATCAAATTTTGAGGACGTAGTTTAGCTTGTAGTCGATAGCGCAGATCCAATTGAGATACGCTTGGCGCAAAC